>JALESH010000064.1 GCA_022781985.1 Lachnospiraceae bacterium
CTCCGTATCTATCTCAACACGATTTTATCTCCCGCGGCTGAAAAACCGGCTCAGAAAAACTGAGGATTTGGGGAGATTTCGTGGGGAGAACGACAAAAATACTTAATTACATAATACCGCAAAAACCCGCTACATACAAGGGATTTCGGGGTGGAGGCTACCGAATAGCGACTCGGATTTCGAGTGCAGCTCGTTATGACCACTTCGATACGCTTCCTTGTCTATTGGTCTATTATTATCTGACTGATAACATCAGTATTTTATCTTATATTTCCGATTTTCGCAAGGTAAATAACAATTTTTTTTGTTCTTTTATTTTTCCCCAAAGAGAAAGTATGAAAACCCTCACACCGGGAAAACATTGGTTGAGATAAAAAGTAAATTATTATATAATTGAAAATATATAAATGAAAAGACTTGGAGATACAGGTCTTATGGCTTAAAGGAGGGTAACCAATGAAGCGGATTGGAATGTTAACCAGCGGCGGCGATTGCCAGGCATTGAATGCGGCGATGCGCGGGGTAGTGAAATGTCTTTTCAACAGTGGTGAGGATGTGGAGATGTACGGTTTTTTAGAGGGCTACAGAGGGCTTATTTACGGCAACTTCCGTATGCTCACAGCCTCCGATTTTTCGGGAATACTGACAAAGGGAGGAACCATACTGGGAAGCTCCAGAACTCCTTTTAAACTGATCAGGGAGCCGGATGAAAACGGACTGGACAAGGTAGAGGCCATGAAGCAGAATTACCATAAGCTGCGTCTGGACTGTCTGGTGGTTCTGGGCGGAAACGGCACCCATAAGACAGCCAACCTGCTCCGCAGCGAAGGTCTGAATATTGTGACCCTGCCAAAGACCATCGACAACGACCTGTGGGGGACTGATATGACCTTTGGCTTTCAGAGCGCAGTCAACATTGCTACGGATGCCATCGACTGCATCCATACCACGGCAGCCTCCCATGGCCGTGTATTTATCGTAGAGGTTATGGGACACAAGGTGGGATATCTGACCTTAAACGCAGGAATTGCAGGAGGGGCCGACATTATCCTCATTCCGGAGATTCCTTACAACATTGACAGGGTCATTGAAAAGATCCAGGAGCGGAATAAAAAGGGAAGTAAATTTACCATTCTGGCGGTAGCTGAGGGTGCCATTTCCCAGGAGGATGCAAAATTGTCCAAAAAGGAATACAAGGAAAAGATGAAAAATTATAAATATCCTTCCGTTTCCTATGAAATTGCAGAGAAAATCCGGGAGAGAACCGGCAGTGAGGTGCGTGTGACCGTACCCGGACATACCCAGAGAGGCGGAAGCCCCTGTCCCTATGACAGAGTATTCGCCAGCAGGCTTGGCTCAGAGGCCGGAAGGATGATCCTAAACGGAGAATACGGCTTTATGGTGGGCTATAGGAACAGGGAGATTGTCAAGGTTCCTCTGGAGGAGGTGGCCGGCAAGCTGAAAATGGTTGCTCCGGATGCAAGTATTGTGAAGGAGGCAAAGCTGCTGGGTATCAGCTTTGGAGATTGAGCCTATGTCTTATACAGCGTTATACCGCAAGTTTCGTCCCGGCAGCTTTGAGGATGTGAAGGGGCAGGAGCATATTGTTACCACCCTGAAAAATCAGATCAAAGCAGGGCGTATCGGACATGCCTATCTTTTTTGCGGAACCAGAGGGACGGGAAAGACAACCATAGCCAAGATATTTGCCAGGGCCGTGAACTGCGAAAGCCCTGTGGAGGGAAGCTGCTGCGGGAAATGTGCCATGTGCAGGGCGATTACCTCCGGTGCCAGCATGAATGTGATTGAAATAGATGCTGCCTCCAACAACGGTGTAGACAACATCCGCGAGATCGTGGATGAGGTAGCCTATTCTCCGGCGGAGGGAAGGTATAAGGTTTATATTATAGATGAGGTTCATATGCTTTCCATAGGAGCCTTCAATGCCCTATTAAAGACGCTGGAGGAGCCGCCCTCCTATGTTATTTTTATATTGGCTACCACGGAGGTTCACAAGATACCGGTGACTATATTGTCCCGGTGTCAGAGATACGATTTTAAACGGATCAGTATAGAGACGATTGCCGCCAGGCTGGAGGAATTGATGCAGGAGGAGGGCATACAGTCAGAGGAAAAGGCACTCCGTTATATTGCCAGGATGGCGGATGGATCTATGAGGGACGCCCTGAGCCTGTTGGATCAGTGCATCGCCTTTCATTTTGGCGAGCTGCTTACTTACGATAAGGCCCTGGAGGTTTTGGGGGCGGTGGATACCGCTGTTTTCGGACGATTATTGGAGCTGGTGCTGTCATCGGATGTTACAGGCTGTATAGAGCTATTGGAAGAAATTGTGATGCAGGGCAGGGAGCTGTCCCAGTTTGTTGCTGATTTTACCTGGTATCTGAGAAACCTTCTGCTGGTGCAAAGCTCGGAGGGGATCGAGGATGTGATAAATGTTTCTTCGGAAAATATGGCCAGGCTAAAGGAGGAGGCAAAGATGACCGATACGGATACTATCATGAGATATATCCGTATCTTTTCTGAGCTTTCCGGCAAAATCAGGTATGCCCCCCAGAAGAGGATTTTGCTGGAGGTAGCCCTGATCAAGCTCTGCAAGCCCTCGATGGAAACAGACACGGAATCCATGCTGGGCCGTATACAGGAGTTGGAGAGGCGGATAGAAAAGGGGCTGGTGGCGGCCTCCGAGAAGGATGAAAGCAGCCGTGGGCCTGTGGAAGAGGCCCGGTCTTCTCCTGCAGCAGCGGCTTTTCCCAGGGCCATTCCGGAGGAGGTGGAAGCCGTGGCAGAACGCTGGCCGTCCATTGCGGCAGGCATGGAGCAGCCCATGAAGGCCTATTTGAAAAATGCCCGTCTGAGCCTGGGCGGTGACAACCGCCTGGTATTGGTGGTAGAGGATGGGCCGGCCTCTGATTATCTGCTGGGGAATCAGGAGCATAGGGATTGGCTGCAGAAAATGATATCTGACTCCGTACAGAGGGAAATAGAAATTGAGGTGAAAAGCATCAGCGAAAAAGAGGATTTTGACTCGTCCTATATTGACCTGAGCAAAGTAATCCACATGGAAATAGAAATGGAAGGAGAATAAAAATGGCAAAAAGAGGTGGATTTCCGGGAGGAATGCCGGGGAACATGAATAACCTGATGAAGCAGGCACAGCGTATGCAGCGTCAGATGGAGGAAAATCAGAAGGAAATGGAAACAAAGGAATTTACGGCGGCAGCAGGGGGAGGAGCCGTAGAGGTGACGGTCAGCGGCAGGAGAGAGGTGGTCAAGGTAAAGCTTTCGGAAGAGGTAGTGGATCCGGAGGATATTGAGATGCTGGAGGATCTGATCGTAGCCGCTGCCAATGAAGCCCTTCGTAAGGTAGAGGAAGCCAATACGGAGCTGATGAATAAGATGACAGGAGGCCTTGGCCTTGGAGGAGGCTTACCCTTCTGATGGATCTCTACAGCGGACATATCAATAAATTAATTGATGAATTGGCCGGGCTTCCGGGAATAGGGGCTAAGTCGGCGCAGCGGCTGGCCTTTCATTTGGTCAATATGCCAAAGGAACGGGTGGAGCGGCTGGCCAGAGCCATAACGGAGGCGAAGGCCAATGTGAGATATTGCAGAGAATGCCTGACCCTGACTGACCAGGAGCTGTGTCCTGTCTGCGCAAATGTAAAAAGGGATCATAGGACGATCATGGTGGTAGAGAATACGAGGGATCTGGCAGCCTATGAAAAAACCGGGAAATACGAAGGGGTCTATCATGTCCTGCATGGAGCCATTTCTCCGATGCTTGGAATCGGGCCCGCCGATATCAGGCTGAAAGAGTTGATGGCCAGACTGGCAGAGGAGGTGGATGAGGTAATCATTGCCACCAATTCCAGTCTGGAGGGCGAGACGACGGCTATGTACATCGGCAAGCTGATCAAGCCTACGGGAATCAGAGTGACCAGAATTGCCAGCGGAGTGCCGGTAGGAGGAGACCTGGAGTATATTGATGAGGTTACTTTGCTGAGGGCACTGGAAGGCAGGACGGAGCTGTAGCCTGTTCAGCAAATAAATTTATTGTAAGAAAGGATGACTGCCATGAGCACTGCCATGAGCATAGAAAAAAAGGTGTTTGGTAGGATGAAGGATGGGACAGAGATTTATCTGTGCAGTATCCGGAATAAAAATGGGATGGAGGCTCAGGTGATCAATTACGGCGCTGTATTGGTTCGCCTTTATGTCCCGGATAAAACGGGGAAGGCGGAAGATGTGGTGCTGGGTTATGATAATCTGGAAAGCTATTATATCAATAAGCCTGCTTTCGGGGCTACCATAGGGCCTAACGCAAACCGTATAGCGGGGGCAGCGTTTACCTTGGACGGGGTAAAATATACCCTAGATGCCAATGACGGAGACAACAACCTGCACAGCCATGCCAGCCTGGGGTATCATAAAAGGGTATGGGCAATGTCAGAGGGTGACAACAGTGTCACCTTCTCCCTTGAGGCTCCGGATGGGGAGATGGGATTTCCCGGAAACAAGAAGGTGGAAGTGACCTATACCCTGACGGAGGACAATGCGCTGAGCATTCACTACCATGCTGACAGCGATAAAGATACGATTATCAATATGACAAACCATACATATTTCAACCTTGCCGGACATGGCTCCGGTACGATATGTGATCACTGGCTGACATTGAATGCCAGGAATTATACTCCTGTCAGAGCCGGCTCTATCCCCACAGGAGAGGTGTCTGCCGTACAGGGGACTCCGATGGATTTTACCAGCCCAAGAAGGGTGGGGGATTGTATTGATGCAGATTTTGAGCAGCTCACTCTTACCGGAGGATACGACCATAACTGGATTGTAGAGGGCAATGCGGACAGCATGTGCCACATAGCCACAGTAGAAGAGCCTTCCAGCGGCAGAACGCTGAAGGTCTATACGGATCTGCCCGGTGTCCAATTCTATGCGGGCAATTTTATTCAGGATGAAAAGGGTAAGGATGGAATTACCTATACAAAGAGGACAGGGCTGTGCCTAGAGACACAGTATTATCCCAATACAGCCAATGAACCGGCTTTTCCCTCTGCAGTTTTCGGGCCGGAGAGGGCCTACGATACTACTACCATATATCAGTTTCAGGTGTAGGGCGGTGCGGGGGCTGCTGCTGTAAAAAGTCGATAAAAAGCGGGTGCAGGCCGACATATTGTGATATAAAACAGGGAGCGGCAGTGATATAATGAGCCCATCGGAAAGGAGAGGTGGGCATGAAGCTGCCTGAAGCTGTGAGGATTGTGGGCGCGATAGACCGCAGCAGAATTGTATACATAGAAGATTACGTGCTGCAGTATCTGAAGATATGCAGAGAAAAAAGATTATCGGAAAAGGAAGGAATCTTTTTATACGGACGGAGGAAAATCGGGGCAGAGGGTGAAATCTGCATCATCTACGGAGCCTGTCAGGGAGGGGGGGATGGGGAGATAGAACCGCTTTCAAGGCATTATGAGATACTGGGCAGAGTGGATATGGAGCTGTGGGGGCGGGGAAACGATGAATGCCAGGGGATTTTTATAGGCGGCAGACGGGATGGACAGGCACTCACGGGATATTACCTTTTTTATGATGAAAACGAGGGGATGAAGGAGCATCTTGGAAGGTGTTATGCTGCTGATCTGCATAAAACGGGAATTGCACAGAGGCTTCAGCCGATAAAAATAAAAAGAGAAAATGCAGTTTATATCAGGATCAGGATAGCGGTTCTCTGTATTCTTGCAATTATTTGTGCCATGGCAGTGACTACTGTAAATGGATACGGCAAGCTGAATGATTTCATCCAAAAGGCAGCTTATACCGGCAGGCTTCTGGAGAAACCAATAGGAGACGAATCGGGAGAGTAGGATGGCAAACATCAGAGAGTATCTGCGCTCACGCAAGGATAGGGGAAGTGAAGGGCAGAAGGTAAATTACATAGAAAAGATCAGAGACCATAAGCTGAATATTTTTTATAAGGGTGCCATAGCCATCGGTCTGGCGGCGGTGGTAACGGTAATCATAGGGGTGTGCTGGCAGAACAGGGAGTATAAGGAGAGTGTCATTGTGAGCGCCGCTGCAGTCTCTCGGATGGAAGGAACCAGCTACATGGCTCTGGGAAGCAATGTCTTCAGCTACAGCAAGGATGGGGCCAGCTGCATGGATACCAGGGGGAATGTGCTGTGGAATCAGACATATGAGATGCAGAATCCTCTGGTGGATGTGAACGGGTCAGTGGCCGCAATAGGCGACTATAATGGAAGGGTGATCTACATAATGGATGAAGCAGGAAAGCTGGGAGAGATCACTACCAATCTTCCTATCCGTAATCTCCGTGTAGCCAGGAATGGTGTGGTTGCGGCAGTGCTGGATGATTCCAGGATCACCAGAATCAATCTTTATGACAGTGGCGGGAAGGAACTGGTAAACAGCGAAACAACCATGGATAAATCCGGCTATCCCGTAGACATCAGCATTTCTCCAAACGGACAGCTGCTGGCCATCTCCTATTTTTATGTTGACAGCGGCAGGATGAAGACATCCATCGCCTTCCATAATTTTGGGGAGGTGGGACAAAATCTGTCCTCAGACCGTTTTGTGAGCGGATATGACTATCAGGGAACAGCAGTGCCTCTGATCCGCTTCATGAATGAAAGTACGGCCTTTGCCGTAGCAGATGACAGGCTTATGTTTTTTTCGGGAAGCCAGAAGCCCGTGAGCGCTGCAGAGAAGCTTCTGGATGAAAAGATCCAAAGCGTGTTTTACAACGATTCTTATGTAGGGCTGGTGTTTCTGAATACAGAAGGCGAGGAAAAATACCGCATGGACATATATAATACCCGGGGCAGCATGGTTGTGAGCAAAAGCTTTGATATGGAATATGCGGATATTATTTTCCACAGGGACAGCTTCATTATATACAACGGAAATGAATACAGTATAAATAATATGCATGGTACTGAGCGATTCCGGGATCAGTTTGACGAGTTGATATATTTGTTTATGCCAATGGAAAGAAACAACCGTTATCTATTGCTGACCCAGGATGCAATGAAAATCATGACCATTAAATAGGAGTAATGTAGAGTGAATTTACTGGCATCAGTTTTTGTGATTTTATTTCTTCTGCAGGGATACAAAGGATTTAAAAGAGGATTTACCAGAGAGGTGAATGGGTTGGTTTCGCTGGTGGTGACACTTGCTGTGCTTGCGGCAGTCTTCCTTCTGGTTTCAGCTATCCGGGAAAAAAGCGGAAAGGTTATGGCGGTATCGGCAGTTTTTTTGATTCTGATCAGCCTGGCCCACCAGCTGCTGGGTATACTGCTGCGTTCCGCAGACCGGCTTGCCAGGCTGCCCCTGTTCGATTTTGCAAATAAGCTTCTGGGAGCAGCGGCGGGTGCGTTAAAGGCGGTAGTTATCTTTTGGATCGTCTATGTTGTCGTCGACAGATTCCCTTTCGGCCGGTTTGGTGAACAGATTATGATGTGGACCGGTGAAAATACCCTTCTGATGAATATTTATAAGAAAAATTTTATAGCCAATTGGCTTTCTGGCTGGCTTGTCCGCTAGAGTTGGTATATATCCTCATATATTTGTATTTGTGCTTAAAAGAAATGAAAGCCACAAGATATAGTGGGAAAAAGTGAAATAAAAAAACTTGTAAAAAAATGTGAAAAAGATATTGACAATCTGATTTTGTAATGCTATACTCAATTTCGTTGTCGGCGAGAAATGAAACGGCGAACAAAGTTCGAAAAAATAAATAAAAAAAGTCTTGACAAACAAAAACAGAAGTGATAAGATATCAGAGTTGCTTCTGAAGAAGATTCGAAGATACAAGCTTCGAACCAAAGTCGAAAAAGATAATTCAGTTTATTTTCAGAACAACAGGAACCTTGACAAATAAACAGTAATGCAACCCTGAAAATTCCAGAAAAGATCTTTTCGGATCTTGGAAATTCAGAAGAACAAGTGCAGAAGCACAACCCAAAAACAGTA
>JALESH010000065.1 GCA_022781985.1 Lachnospiraceae bacterium
TGACCGGACTGCCAAGTACAACCAGCTGATCAGGATCGAAGAGGAACTGGGGGATGTGGCTGCCTATAAGGAGCCCTTTAATAAAATATAAGTGAAATATAAGTGCCTGATTCTGCTGCATACAAATTCCATAATAAAAATAAATACAAAAAGCTTGAAAATGCAGTATGATTATGGTAGACTAAACTGACAATGTACTGGGAGGTGTGAAAATGCAGGTGTTAAGGATTGCATTATTGATCGTTTTTATTATAATTTGTATAGCATTGGTTATATTAGTATTGATGCAGGAAGGCAGATCGGCAGGTTTAGGGGCAATCAGCGGTGCGGCTGAGACATACTGGGGAAAAAATAAAGGACGTTCCATGGAGGGAGCCCTTGTGAAGATTACTAGGTATCTGGCAGCAGGCTTTATTCTCCTGACAGTTATTTTAAATCTGAATGTATTTTAAGCTGAATCTTTTTTAGAAGGCTACCAAAGCGCTCTTGCATAAAACAAGGGCGTTTTTATGTTATGAGAAAGGACAGTATGGATAAGGATTTGTTCGAAAAAAGAAAAAAATTGATATGCGAGCTTGCAGAGGATGAAATGTACGTTCCCATGAAAGAGAAAGAGATGGCTGTTTTCATGCAGGTTTCCAGAGAGGGCAGGGCGGAATTTTCCAGGGCGCTGGAGGAGCTGCTGAAAGAGGGTAAGCTCAGCCTGACAGCAAAAGGCAGGTATATCAAGCCGGATGAGAGCCTGATGACCGGCATATTCATCAGCAACGCCAGAGGGTTCGGCTTTGTAGAGGTGGAGGGCCGCGAGGAGGATCTTTTTATTCCCGAGACCAGAGTGAACGGTGCTTTCCATAATGACACGGTACAGGCCAGGCTGCTGTCGGGACAGAGAGGGAAAAGGCAGGAGGCAGAAATCGTCCGGATTCTGAATCGGGGAACCCGGCAGGTGGTGGGAACCTATCAGGCATCGGAGAACTTTGGTTTTGTCCTGCCGGATAACAGCAAATTTGCTTCTGATATCTTTGTTCCCAAGGAGGGTGCCGGCGGGGCAGTGGATGGGCACAAGGTGATAGTGGAACTGACGGATTACGGAGACGGCAGGAGAAAGCCGGAGGGAAAAGTGGTGGAGATCCTGGGGCATGCCAACGATCCCGGTGTGGACATCCTCTCTATCGTCAGAGGCTTTGGCCTGCCTGTGGAGTTTGAGGAAAAGGTACTGCGGCAGGCACAGAGGGCAGGGTCTGAGGTGTCTGAGGCGGACATGCAGGGCCGTGAGGATTTGAGAAATGTATGTATGGTGACTATCGATGGGGAGGATGCCAAGGATCTGGATGATGCAGTGAGCCTGACCAGGGAGGGGAACGACTATCTGCTGGGTGTGCATATAGCAGATGTGGCTAATTATGTGCAGGAGAATTCAGCCCTGGACAGGGAAGCCCTGAAGCGGGGAACCAGTGTATATTTGGTGGACCGTGTGATTCCCATGCTTCCCCACAGTCTTTCCAACGGCATCTGCTCCTTAAATGAGGGGGTGGACAGACTGGCCTTAAGCTGCCTGATGAGGATCGATGCCAAGGGGGAGGTGACGGACTACAATATCACAGAGTCTGTCATCCGGGTGGACAGGCGAATGACCTATACCAGTGTGAAAAGGATCCTGGAGGATGGGGATGCGGCGGAGCGGGAAAAGTACAGCAGCCTTGTCCCTATGCTGGAGCAGATGGAAGAGCTTGCCCGTATTCTGAGAGCCAGGAGAAAGAAGAGGGGATCTATTGATTTTGATTTCCCTGAAACGAAGATTTTATTGGACGGGACGGGCCATCCGGTGGAAATCATGCCCTATGAAAGGAATACGGCTACCAGGATCATAGAGGATTTCATGCTGCTCGCCAACGAAACCGTGGCTCAGCATTTTTATTGGCTGGAGCTGCCTTTTGTATACAGGATTCATGATACGCCTGAGATGGAGAAGATACAGCAGCTTGGAATTTTTATCAGCAACTTCGGATATGGGCTGAAGGCATCCAAGGAGGAGATCCATCCCAAGGAAATCCAGAAGCTGCTGGGCAAAGTGGAAGGGACGCCGGAGGAGGCACTGATCAGCAGACTGGCGCTGCGCAGCATGAAGCGGGCCAAATACTCTGTGGAATGTAGCGGCCACTTTGGGCTGGCATGTCGGTATTATTGCCATTTCACCTCGCCCATCCGGAGATATCCGGATCTGCAGATTCATAGAATTATAAAGGAACAGCTGAGGGGGCGGTTGAATGAGAGCCGGGTACAGCACTATCAGGCACTCCTTCCCCAGACGGCAGAGCATTCTTCTAGGATGGAACGGCGGGCTGAAGAGGCTGAGAGAGAGACGGAAAAGCTCAAAAAGACAGAGTATATGGAAGATCATATCGGCCGGAGGTTTGAGGGTGTGATCTCCGGTATTACCGGATGGGGGATCTATGTAGAGCTGCCCAATACAGTGGAAGGGCTGATCCGTATCTCTTCGCTGACGGGAGACTCTTATTATTACGATGAATCCAACTATGAGATGACGGGCAGAGATACGGGCAGAAAATATAAGCTGGGACAGAGGATTGCTGTCATAGTAGAGGGGACGGACAGCTTTACCAGGACGGTGGATTTTGTGGAGGATGATTATGGCAGGGGAAGCGATGAAGCTGGTAGCCAATAATAAAAAGGCATACCATGACTATTTTGTAGAAGAAAAATATGAGGCCGGCATTGTGCTGCATGGAACCGAGGTGAAGTCTCTGCGTATGGGGAAATGCAGCATCAAGGAGGCCTTCATCCGTATTGAGAACGGAGAGGTGTTTGCCTATGGAATGCATGTCAGCCCTTATGAAAAGGGAAATATCTTCAACAAGGATCCGCTCCGTGTCAAAAAGCTGCTGCTTCATAGGCAGGAGATCAATAAGCTGACAGGAAAGATTGCAGAAAAGGGCTATACCCTGGTCCCCCTGCAGGTGTATTTCAGCAATGGCAGAGCAAAGGTGGAGATTGGTCTGGCCAAGGGCAAGAAATTGTATGACAAACGGCAGGATATCGCTAGGAAGGATCAGAGAAGGGAGGCAGAGAAGGAAATGAAGATGAGGATAAGGGGATAACGGGGCAAAACCAAGGGAGTTGATGCCAAAATTAAGAATACGTTGCATATTCTGAAAAAGTATTATATAATATGATAGAAAAAACTTCTATAATTGAATAAGGGATAGTAAAGGTTTCGACAGGGGTCTTGCAGCTGGAGAAGCTATCCGCAGGCTGATGCGTCAAATCGCAAACCTAAATATAAACGCTGAAGATAATTTAGCATACGCTGCCTAAGGGCAGCTGTCCGCCTTAGTGCACCTACACATTAAGAGCCGGGCATCGACTATGTAGGAAACGACACAGGCAAAGCTTTGAGCCTGTGGGCGTAGGATGAAGCTACTGAATGTATCTGGGTGTCAATTCCCTGATACAGGAGGGAAGGTGGGGAAACCCGGAATAATTGACTATGATAGTAGAAGGACAGGGAATGGGTCTTTGGACGCGGGTTCGACTCCCGCCTATTCCATATCTGAGTAGCTTGGATTTTATCCAGGCTATTTTACATGAGTGCAAAGCTGTCCATTTTTGAAAGGAGCAGGATCTACGATGGAGGAAGGCAATAAGCTGGCTGTAGACGGATATATCTTCGGTACGGCAGAGGATGCCGAAACTGCGCGGCAAGAGGCAGGGAAGGTGGCATATCTGGAAAAAAATATGGACTGCAGAAATAAGGAGAATATGCTTGCAGTTTATCAAAAAGCAATCGAAAAGCGAATTTTCTGTACACCGGTGGGGTGGGAGTATTTAAGAAAGCTGCAGAGAAGCCTGTCAGGAGATAAAGAGCTGCAGGAACGTATTCCGCTCATTCCTTTATACACAGTTTTTGACCATTCTGCCGGGAAAGAGAAGAGGACAGCACCGGTTCGGCAGATAAAGAAAAAGGGCGGTGTGAGGAGACTGCTCAGGCTGTCAATGTTTTTGAATATTCTGCTGGCAGTGGCGGTATGTGCCATGTTTTATATTGCTATGACCGACAGCCACCCCAATATTCTGAATTATGAGAAGGCACTGGTGGATAAATATGCGGCCTGGGAGCAGGAACTGAAGGGGCTGGAGGGGGAGCTGAGAGAAAGGGAAAGACAGCTTTCCGGAGAATGAATTTCACAGTTTTTACATAATTAGGGGTTATACTAAAATCCAAGAGAGTAAGTGCCGTAATGAGCTGGGAAGATAAAGGAGCAGGGATTTTATGGACAGGCTGAAGATTTTAGTGGTGGATGATGAGAGCAGGATGAGAAAACTGGTGAAGGATTTTCTGGTGAAAAATAACTATGACGTATTGGAGGCTGCAGATGGAAGCGAAGCCCTGGATATTTTTTTTCGTCAGAAAGGAATTGCCCTGATTATTCTGGATGTGATGATGCCGAAAATGGACGGCTGGCAGGTCTGCAGGGAGATCCGCGCTTATTCCAAGGTACCTATTATCATGCTGACGGCAAAGGGGGATGAAAGGGACGAGCTGCAGGGATTTCAGCTGGGAGTGGATGAATATATATCCAAGCCTTTCAGCCCTAAAATATTGGTGGCCAGGGTGGAGGCCATTCTGCGCCGTACCAGTCAGATGAATGGGGATGAGGTGATAGAGGCCGGAGGCATCAGTCTGAATAAGGCAGCCCATATCGTGATGATCGGGGACGAGAAGGTGGATCTGAGCTATAAGGAATTTGAGCTGCTGGCATATTTTATGGAAAACAAAGGGATCGCCCTGTCCCGGGAGAAGATTCTGAACCATGTGTGGAATTACGACTATTTCGGTGATGCCAGGACCATAGACACCCATGTAAAAAAGCTGCGGAGCAAGATGGGGGAAAAGGGAGAACTGATCAAGACCATATGGGGGATGGGCTATAAGTTCGAAGGTGATCAGGCATAGATTTGGGGCAGAAGGATGAAATATTCGATCAGAAAACAATTTGCCATGATTTTTATAGGATTGATGTCGGCTACGATCCTGCTGTGCTGGTTTATTAACAGCACCCTGCTGGGGGAATATTATATCGAAAACAAGAAAAAGGCTTTGGAAAATGCCTATATTGTGGTGGATAGGGCTTTTGATGAGGGTGTTGTGGGCACAGAGGCCTTTGAAATACAGCTGCAGAAGATCATTGAGAAATACAATATCAGTTTGATTGTGCTGGATACGGATTCCAAGACTCTGATCACTTCCAGAAATGACCACAGTATCATGAGCAGGAGGCTCTGGGACAATTTTTTTAATAGTGAAGAGGGCGGGGACGGCAGGGAGGTGCTGGAGGAGGCGGAGCGTTATACCATACAGCGGATTGAGGATTCCAGAACCTCCACGGAATATATTGAAATGTGGGGCATCCTGGACAACGGGAATATTTTCCTCTTCAGAACGGCGTTGGAAGGGATCCGGGACAGTGTGGCCATTGCCAACCGCTTTCTCGCCTATGTGGGGATGGCGGCGGCGGTGATCAGCGGTGTGGTTATATTAATGGTTTCCCGAAAGGTGACAGAGCCGATTTTGGAGCTGGCTGAGATTTCAGAGCGGATGGCTGGGTTGGATTTTGATGCCAGATACTGCGGCAGCAGTAAGACGGAAATTGCTCTCTTGGGACACAATATTAATGAGCTGTCAAATACCCTTGAGGCGACTATTTCTGAGCTGAAAACGGCAAATAATGAATTACAGAAGGATATAGAAAAAAAGAACCAAATCGATGAGATGCGCAGGGAGTTTCTTTCCAGTGTTTCCCATGAGCTGAAGACACCGATTGCCCTGATTCAGGGCTATGCAGAGGGGCTTAAGGAGGGCATTAGTGACGATGAAGAAAGTAGGGAGTTTTACTGTGAGGTCATTATAGACGAGGCGGCTAAGATGAATCATATGGTGAAAAAGCTGCTGACGCTCAGTCAGCTGGAGTCCGGCAATGACCTAGTTGCTATGGAAAGGTTTGATATTGCAGCCCTGATCCGCAATTATATCCAATCTGCCGAGATATTAACAAAGCAAAAGGGTATCAGCGTAAGATTTGCCGAAGCTGCCCCTGCTTATGTGTGGGCAGATGAATTTAAGATAGAAGAGGTGTTTGCCAATTATTTCACCAATGCCATAAACCATGCTGCCGGAAAAAAAATAATAGATGTAAAGCTGGCCAGAGGAGAAAAGAAGGTCAGGATCTCTGTATTTAATACAGGAGACCCGATTCCGGAAGAAAGCATTGCCCACCTTTGGGAGAAGTTTTATAAGGTGGATAAGGCACGGACACGGGAGTATGGCGGGAGTGGCGTGGGACTGTCTATAGTTAAGGCTATCATGGAGTCCATGCATCAGCAATTTGGTGTTATAAATTATGATAATGGGGTAGAATTCTGGTTTGAGCTGGAAGCCCATTAGCCACTGATTGGCTTTTGGAAAATTAATTTTAAAACAATCTCTTTTCAGAAACTGCAAGGTGATGTATAATAATAAACATATGCATAATCAATGCATGAGAATCGAATGATGAAGGATGGGGTCAAAATGAGCAGAGGAAAAAAGACAGGCATTATATTAATGGCAGCGGCATCGCTGTATCTGACTGCGTGCGGTTCGTCTTTTCCGGAGATGACAGAGGAGCAGAATGATCAAATCGTAGAATATGCGGCGGGATTATTGTTGAAATATGATAAAAATAACTCCAATAAGCTGGTAACTATTCCGGAGGAGCCTGAAACAGAGGCAGAAGAGGCCGAGGGTCAGGATGCGCAGAAGAAAGAGAGGCAGAAAAAGGAGACGCAGTCGGAGGTATCTTCCCGGCTGCAGGAGGATCCCCGGGAAGAACCGGATGCAGGCGCGGGCAGTGAAATGCCGGAGAGCCAATATGCCAGCATAGAGGAATTTTACGGTATGCAGGGAGTGTCTGTTGTCTATACGGGATATGAATTAAAAGATATATATCCTGATGCGGAAACAGAGGAAATCTTTTTTGCCATGAAGGCAAGCAGTGGGAACAAGCTGCTGGTTCTCGGTTTTGATGTAGAAAATACAGGCGGAGAGGACTGCCAGCTGGATATGGCGGCGCTGGGGGCAAAGTTTAAGGTGTCTGTAGACGGCAAAACGCCCAGATATGCATTGACCACCATGCTGACCGATGATTTTGCATCCTATGCAGGCGCCATACCTGCCGGAGCTTCTCAAAGTCTGGTATTGGTCAGTGAGGTGCCTGAAGGTGATGCGGCGGCCATACAAAATATCTCACTGATCATGAAAAAGGGTTCGGAGGATGCTGTGATTTCATTGAGCAATTAAATGAGGAGGCTATTGAGCCTCCTTATTTGATTCATCAGCAGTCCGGACGTCTGTGAAAGAGAGGTGTACAGTACAATAGCTGTGGATGGAAGTGGATGGAATGAGAGAAAAATAAAAAATGTAAAAAAATGAAAAAATATGGTTGACAATGCGAATTTGGAGTGTTATACTCAACTACGTTGCCGATGAGAAAAGAAATATGAAATAAAGCGGCAGACAAAGTTCGAAAAAATAAATTAAAAAGGTCTTGACAAACAAAAACAGAAGTGATAAGATATCAGAGTTGCTTCTGAAAAAGATTCGAAGATGCAAGCTTCGAACCAAAGTCGAAAAGATAATTCAGTTTATTTTCAGAACAACAGGAACCTTGACAAATAAACAGTAATGCAACCCTGAAAATTCCAGAAAAGATCTTTTCGGATCTTGGAAATTCAGAAGAACAAGTGCAGAAGCACAACCCAAAAACAGTA
>JALESH010000077.1 GCA_022781985.1 Lachnospiraceae bacterium
ACCTCTCAGCACTACAAAACCTATGGTGAGTCAGCAGTGGCAGACAATCTCAGGCTGCAGGCGGACGGCAGTGACCTTGCTGTTATCCTGGGAGTTTTAAAGGATGAAAACGGACAGAAGCTGGATTATGCCTATGAAAACGCCACCTTTGAAATCCTGAGCGGTCCGGGCAGGCTGATTACCGGTCCCCGTGCTTATATGCTGGGAGGAGTCAACTGTGCTTATCTGCAGTCCGAATATGGGAGAGTCGGGGAAACGGTGATCCGTGCCAGTGTGGACGTGGGCAGACTGCTGAATCAGAATGGAGAGGGCATTACCTATTCCGATGCAGGCTGGACCACTGTGAGCAGTGCCGGGGGGTCCTATGGAGGTGATTATGCCAAATCCTCCGCTCAGGGAGCCTGGGTTGAGCTTACCTTTACCGGAACACAGGCTGTCCTCTACGCTCATCTGGAGTACACCGGCTATGGTGTGGGCACAGTGACAATAGACGGACGGGAGGCGGGAAGCATCAACTTCCAGAGGGGGGAAAACAAAGTAGGCACCTTGGATTTTCTGCCCATTTTTGAAACCGGGGATTTGGGTCTGGGGAGACATACCATCCGCATCACGGCGGGCAGTGGCAATGCCATCGCTGTGGATGCTTTCAAGGTGTTTGACGGCACTGCGGAGGTGGTTTCCAATGAAATTACCATAGTAACAGAAGCGCTGCAGGAGGCAGAGGCAGCCTGCAGTCCTCAGCTGCAGTCTGCTCCGATGAAGGAGATCATTTTTGCAGCGGATGTAGAGGAACTGGTGGCACAGGCGGAGGGGTATGAACTGGAACGCTATACAGCCTCGGGAGCTTTGAGGCTGAATCAGGCAATACGATATGCCCGGCGAGTGCTGGGAAGGGCAAATCCCACTCAGGATGCACTGAGAGAGTCCAGAGAGCTGTTGTGGCAGGGACTCAGCGGACTGGAGGCTGTAACAGTGGAAATCCCCTATACCAGTGCTTCAGACAATGAAGGGGGGACAAGCGGCTTCTACCGTTATGAGCAAACAGCCGGAACCTAGGTGGAGAGTGGGGCTTCAGGCAGAGAGCTCTTTGCCAACAGGAGTCGTACCCCGGGAGATTACGTCAGTCTCTGCTTTGAGGGTACCGGCATCCGGCTCTATGGAAAGATGGATGCCAACCACGGATGGGCCAGGGTGATACTCAGGGATGTACAGCAGAACATGGTATTGTATGATGAGAGAAAAGATATGTACTCCGCCTCGGAAAAATTTGATGAACTGCTGTATGAAAATATGGAGTTGGAGGAGGGCCTCTATCAGATTAAGGTGATGGTGACCGGTGAACCCAGCGGTAATCTCAATAATGCCTGTGTGGGCGTGAGCCGTGCAGTGATTTACAAGGGCGGCAGAGGAGGTGCAGCGGATGGGACAGCGCTGGAGCAAAAGATAGCGGAAATGGAGGCGGTGGATACTTCTGCCTATGGTGCCCAGACTCGTCAGGCTGTTGCAGATGCTGTTGCAGATGCGCGTTATCTGCTGGAGCATCCGCTGGCGGCTGAGGCTGATCTTGCATCAGGCCTGGCCATGCTGGAAGAGGCAGAAAGAGCATGGGCCATACCGGAAATCCTGCCGGAGGATATCCTGACAGAGGAGGCATTCCGGGGGGATGCTGTGGATTTGACGGATAATATCAGAAATCTTCCTATCGGAGCCAGGGTGGAGGTGCTGCAGAATGTGAGCACCGACAGAGCAGGTTCCTTTACGGGAAGGGTAAGGGTGATCTTTGAGAATGGTGCAGGCTGTGAGATAGAGATACCTGTGGTGGTGAGGGAAAAGGAGGCTGCTCCGGTGCTCCCCGAAGAACCGGATCAGCCGGAAGAAAAGCTCTTTCCCTTCACTGACCTGACCCAGACACCCGGCAGTTGGAAGTTTGAAAGTGTAAAATATGTTTACAACCACGATATTATGAAAGGAATATCGGGAACCAATCTGTTTCAGCCGGATCATCCTCTGACTCGGGCTATGTTTGCCACCGTGCTTTATCGTATGGCAGGAGAACCGGAGACTGACTTTCAGGATGCTTTCACTGACGTGTCGGCAGGGAAGTGGTACAGCGATGCAGTGATCTGGGCTAATGGGCGGGGGATTGTGTCAGGCTTCACAGATGGCAGCTATGGTATCAATAAAAATATTACCCGGGAACAGATTGCGAAGATGCTGAATGAATATGCAAGGGTATACGGGTATAATGTGAGCGAAGTCAAGAACCTGAGCGAATTCACGGATGCAGCCCGCATCAGTGGGTGGGCAGTAGATTATATGAGGTGGGCTGCTGCTGTGGAGATGATAACAGGTAAGCCCAACGGAGACGGCAGCTATCGCCTGGATCCGAAAGGGGAAGCCACAAGGGCAGAGTGCGCAGCCATGCTGATGCGGTTTGAAAATAGGTATAATAAAAGGCGATAGCTTTTGTCTGGGTTCGGATGCCTCATTCTCCTGCTGGCTGGCGCAGCTGTTGTTGGCCCAAAGCTGCTGCATCTGAGGCTTTTTACTCAGATCAGTCTCGTAATCCGGCTGATCCTCTGTTTTGCAGCCTGCATACATAGGATTGTAAGGGGCAGGGCAGAGGGAGGGGGCATTGGCTCGGCATAGGATACTGTCAGGAAAAAGTCCTGGTTAATATCCGGCCGTTTTACCGGAAAGGGAAGACAGAACGGGAGGATAAGGTCGGCCGGGGATCAGCCTGTTTCCTTCAATGAATTTTTCCTCCCGGTTCCTCAAGGCTTCCATCAGAAAACTCCTCAGCTCCCGGATCCTCTCCCGGCAGGAAGCGTCGTGGATCAGATCCCTCAGCTCGTGGGGGTCATTGGCCAGGTCAAAATACTGCTCCTGTCCTGTTTCGGAGTGCCAGATATATTTATCCCTGTTTGTGACGATCCAGTGGTTGGAAAGCTCATCAAAGGAGTGCTCGCCGTGGAGCCATGTGCGCAGGGAACCCTCCGGCTCCCGTACAAGAGGCAGCAGGCTGTGGCCGTCTGCGGAGTCAGGGATGGGTGCACCGGCAATTTCGAGCAGGGTGGGCATGACATCCCGAAGCTCTGTCACATCCCTGCAGATGGAAGAGGGCTTCAGCCCGGGCAGGGCATCCTTCCCCGGAGAGAGGATCAGAGGGATATGGCAGCTCCCCTCATAGGGGCGGGCCTTGCGGAACATATGGTGGTCGCACAGCTCCTCTCCGTGGTCGGAGGTGAAGAGGATCACAGAGTTGTCGTAGACCTCATGCTCCTGCAGAGCCATGATCAGGCGGCCGATCTGGTGGTCCAAATGAGTGATGCAGGCATAGTATCCGATCTGGGCCTGTCTTATCAGCTCCGGATCAATGGGGCCGGATTTGGAGTTATAGATCCTTCCGTCCCGGTTTAAATCGTGATCGTTTTCCCAGGTGCCCACAAAAGGCGGGCGGAGTTCCTTTGTGCTGTATAGGTCAAAATAGTGCTGGGGAGCATCGAAGGGGGGATGGGGGCGCAGGTAGGAGGCCATCAGGAAAAAGGGTTTTTCAGGATCCCTCCGTCTCAGGAAATCCAGGCTTCGGTCTGTGACCCAGTTGGTGGGGTGATATTTTTCTTCGTGCATCCAGGGACGGGCGATATAGCTGTTGCATTCTATTCCCGTATCGGTCACATCGGCGGCCCCCCCCAGTTCCTGCTTGAGCCAGTAGAAATAATCGTCGGCCACGAACTGTGATTCCCGATAAGGAATGCTGCTGCGCCTTGCTGCCCCCAGATATCCGTCGTGGAGCTCGATGTGATGGAAGCCTAGGTAATTCCTCAGGGGATGGACATGCATCTTGCCTATGCACTGGGTATAATATCCGGCCTTAGAGAGCTCGCCTGCCAGTGTATGCTCATAATTCCATGGGATGCCGTCCTCATAGCCTACCCGTCCGTGGTGGCTCTGCTCCATGCCGGTATGGAGCGCAGCCCGTGCAGCGATGCAGCTCGGGCATGCGCTGTAAGCGTGGGTAAAGGCTGTGCCTGTGGAAGCGAGAGTGTCCAGATAGGGGGTCTTCACATCAGGATGGCCTGCATACCCCAGACAATCCCAGCGGAGCTGATCTGTCATAATCAGAATAATATTAGGTTGCTTCATTGTTACCTCCTTTTCTAAGTGTTTGTGCAAAAAAATGCGGGCCGGAGGAAAGCAGATCCGGCTGCAGTCAGTATAGATATACAAGATATACAATAATACAGAAAAACAACAAAAGCAAGGGAAGTCGATTATACTTTGCTGAATATTAAGAAGCTTTATAGGAGAACAAGACAGATATGGGACTACATACGATACTGATCAAGCCGGCCTCCGGCCTGTGCAATATGAAATGTGACTATTGCTTTTACTGTGACGAGATGCAGAAGCGGGAGGCGGCATCCTATGGGATGATGTCAGAGGATACCCTGCGCCGTCTGGTGAAAAAGGTTATGCTCCAGGCGCAGGGGGAGGTATGCTTTGCTTTTCAGGGCGGGGAACCTACCCTGCGGGGCATCAGCTTTTTTCGCAAGGCGGTAGAGTTGGAGGAGCGCTTTAATAAAAACCGGGTGCGGGTAACGAATACACTGCAGACTAACGGGCTGCAGATTGATGAGGAATGGTGCCGCTTCTTTCGGGAGCATCATTTTCTCATCGGTGTATCAGTGGATGGGACAAGGGTGCTGCATGATACGTACAGGCATGATGCCCAAGGCGGTCCTACCTATGATCAGGTGAGGGGGGCTGTCAGCCTGCTGGAGAGGTATGGGGTGGAGTATAACATCCTCACTGTGGTGACGGGCCGGGTGGCCGAAAATATCAAGGAGATCTACCGGGAATACCGGAGAAACGGCTGGAAGTATCAGCAATATATCGCCTGCCTGGATCCGCTGGGAGAGACTCCCGGCTATCGGGAGTATTCCCTGACACCGGAGCTTTACGGCAGCTTTCTGATTGAGCTTTTTGAGCTTTGGTACAGGGATTGGAGGAAGGGGAGGTCGCCCTATATCCGTCAGTTTGAAAACTACATCGGCATCCTGCTGGGTTGTCCCCCGGAATCCTGTGAGCAAAGGGGCATTTGCAGCATCCAGTGTGTGACGGAAGCGGACGGCAGTGTGTATCCCTGTGATTTCTATGTGCTGGATGAATACAGGCTGGGCAATTTTAATACGGACAGCATCAGGGATTTTTTTCATGGTGAGACAGGTACTGATTTTATAAAAGAGTCTCGGAATCTGTCCCGGGAGTGCAGGGCCTGCCCCTGGTATGCCCTCTGCAGGGGGGGCTGCAGGAGACACAGAGCAGAAAGGAGAGGGAGAAATTATTTTTGCAGAGCCTATCAGATGTTTTTTGAAAAATGCTCACAGCGTATGGAGGAGGTTGCAAAATACATAAAGGGACTTCGTCAATAGGGGTAAAAACGGAAACAGAAATGCAAATTTTTGCTGGAAAAGCGGAGAAAGGCTTGACGCGGCGGAAAGGATAATTTATGATAAAATAAAATGAATATAAGCCTTAAAATTGGTAGTATTTACCAAGGAGTTTGAATGGAGAAGGGTTCAAAAATGGAGGGAGTCATGAAGAAAAGAACATTATCCTGGCTGATGGCGATAGTTCTGTTGTCCTCAGTCTGCATGTCGGTAGCAGCGGCAGAACCTCAGAGCTGGGAGATTGCGAGCATGGGCAGTGAGAGCGGCGTGTCAGGGGAAGGGAGTATTCTACAGGGGGTGAATAAAAAAAATCTGTCCTATGAATTTACCACAGTGGATGAAGAAAAGCTGTCCTCGGCAAGTGAAGGGAAGCCTAAGATTCTGATATTTTTAAATGCAAGATGCAGCAACTGCAGATATACTGTAGGAAGCCTTGCAGAGCAAACATGGGTGGAAGACGGAAGCGTGGACGTGTATGCTGTAGATTTTTATCAGAATTCAAGGGATTCGGTCAGGGCGTTTGGAGAGGCTGCCGGATCCGGCAAGGTGAAGCTGTGCTATGGGGTGTTGTCGGATACGATGTATCAATATGCTTGGCAGGCAGGCTATCCGGTGGGAGGGCGCATTTCCCTGCCTCTTATCGTTTTGATCGATTCCAACAATAAGCTCCAGTATGCCACTAATGGGTATACCACAGGAGAGTATATCGAAAGTCAGTATTTGGCAGGATTGTTCAGAGAAAAAAAAGATGAGGGCGCAAGCAGTGACTGCACAGGAGACAACTGTGGAAACAGCGACTGTACAGGAGACAACTGTGGAGGTAGTGACTGTACAGGAGACAACTGTGGAAACAGTGAGTGTACAGGAGAAAATTGTGGAGGCAGTGACTGCACAGGAGACAACTGCGGAAACAGCGACTGCACAGGAGACAGCTGTGGAAACAGTGAGTGTACAGGAGAAAATTGTGGAGGCAGTGACTGCACAGGAGACAACTGCGGAAACGGCGACTGCACAGGAGACAACTGCGGAAACAGCGACTGCACAGGAGACAACTGCGGAAACAGCGACTGCACAGGAGACAACTGCGGAAACAGCGACTGTACAGGAGACAACTGTGGCAGCAGCGACTGCACAGGAGACAACTGCGGAAACAGCGACTGTACAGGAGATAACTGTGGCAGCAGCGACTGCACAGGAGACAACTGCGGAAACAGTGACTGCACAGGAGAAAACTGTGAGGGCGATAAAGGTAAAGAAAGTGTGGTTTCGGTATTTTCAGATGTACCGGTTGAACAGGGAAATTGGAAGTCTGATGCTGTTCGATATGTAAGGGAGAATGGCATTATGAACGGTATTTCAGGAACAGACCGGTTTGAGCCGGATTCTAAATTGACCAGAGGTATGTTCGCTACAGTGCTTTACCGTATGGCCAGGAATCCAGAGATGATGGCCGAGAATGTTTTCTCCGATGTGGCTGATGGAAGATATTACACCCAGGCTGTGCTTTGGGCATATAGTTCAAAGATTGCAATGGGTATGGGTGACGGAAGTTTTGGTGTGAATAATGATATTACCCGCGAGCAGATAGCCAAGATGCTCTGTGAGTTCGGGAAGCAGCAGGGCTATGGTGTAGCTTCCGCTGTCTCCCTGGAAGGCTTCAGTGATGCCGAGGATGTAAGCAGCTGGGCAACAGAGTATATGAAGTGGGCAGTGGATACGGGCATGATCTCAGGAAAGCCTAATGGAGACGGAAGCTACAGACTGGATCCAAAGGGTAAGGCAACCCGGGCAGAGTGTGCCAAGATGCTAATGATGTTCATGCAGAAATATGCCAGCTGAGAATATGGATTACTATAAGGCCGGTACAGCAAACCGAAAGGTTTGCTGTACCGCTTTTGCTATAGAAAACAGGAAGAAGCATGAGGATGGGCAGGGGTGTAGAAGATTGCAGGGAAAGGACAAATGTTTAGCTTGGGTTTATGTGGTTTATAAATGTATTGGTTGAAATACACATAAAAAAGTGTTGAAGAAAAATATATTATATGATAATCTGAAAAAAACAGGGCAATCTGTATATGGTCATTTTGCTCAAATGTTACGAATTGTTGAAAATTGAGGGGGGATATGGGGCAGAGATGCATTGAAGGGGATGGACATGCATCGGCTGGCCGCCATGAGGCAGAGCCAGAACCCATGTTTTGCAGTAAATCTAATGAAAATGGACAATGAGGATTTTGTAACTGAAAATGTTTATGCCTGCTGGGAATTTAAAATTGAGATGAAAACCCGGTAGAAAAAAGGAGGTAATATGTTTAATAGGAAAAAAATCTTAGCCTTAGCATTGGCTGGTACTTTGCTGCTGCAGACATCATTGGTTGTGGGAGCTGCTCCTCTTGAAACATCAGGGAATGGACTTGCAGGGATCGCTCAGGCTATAAGTGCTAAACAGGTAAATGTTAAGGAGGATGCGGGGGAACTACAAGTGCGATAGCGGCTCCGACTATCACAACGATTTTCGCAGGAGAAGAAAGTGTAATGTTAATGTGGGAGGCTCCAGAAGCAGACGGGATTACAGGCTATGAAGTGTCCAGCGATGGAGGAGAGGCTTGGACATCAATTGACAGTGCTGAAACCCTGGTGCACACCTTCGAGGGATTAGGAAATGAAACCATTTATACTTTTATGGTACGCGCAGTGAAAGATGAGGAAAAGGGTACAGCTGCTGAATGCAAAGCAAAGCCCGGTATTACAACATCCCTGACTCCCAATGCCCCTCAAAATGTTATTGTCAGCATGGGAGCTAATAGCGCGGAACTGAGTTGGGAAGCGGCAGATGGGGCTGTGGCTGGCTACGAGGTATCTAAGGGTGGTGAAGAGTGGATCAGGCTTGGGGTCGACACACTCACTTATACTTTTGAGAATCTGAGTCCTGACGCAGAGTACACTTTTAAGGTGCGTACAATTAATGGAACAAATGCAAGTGATGAAATTACAGCTACCGATGATACCAATCCGGATCAGCCGGAAATCAGAACTATAGGTGTAGAGGCAAGATATAGCTCCAACAATATCCGTTTCGGGGCGGTTGAAAATGCAACATCCTATGAAGTGTTTAAATCTGAAACTGAGAATGGAGAGTATACACGGGTTGGTACTGTAACACCTACAGACGACCAAGAGGTATACAGCTATATTGATGAATCTGCAGACACCGGAACTCAGCTCTGGTATAAGGTAGAGGCTGTGGTGGGGGAAGAGAGAGTTGAGATTGGACCCGCACAGGATACCTATCAGACTGGTATAGAAGCAGTACAGCAGCATGCAAAAGCAGAGCAGTATCACATTGATTTTGTATCCGGAAACAATACAAACTTTGACGGTAATCGTATGGATAGCGGTACACAAGAGCAAATAGAGAAAATAAAAGGAGTTAGTGAGGGGGCTGTTTTTGTAGCGATTAAGCCGGCGAATGTAGAAGGAGCCAAGGTTATTTTTGCAGTCACAGACTCTGAAACAAGAGTTCCTACAGGAAACAACCCTTACTCGTTGCCTGAAAACACCGGCATGGCTATATATCAGCAGGGAGGGCAGATGAGGATTGATTTTTCAAACCGAATGAAATCCAACTTTGCCAATACGGCTCCGGCCAATGAATGGTCCTCCTTTGCCTTTGTAAGTAACACCGGTGCTACAGGTCATAAAATCATCAGTTCCTATAATGGTACTGCTAGTACTTCCTATCCAGGTGACAATCTGACAGGAATGTTCAGTCACCTGACTAATCTGAGTAAATTGACCATTGGTGCGGTGGGAACAAACAAGTTCCTTCCTTTCAGAGGAGAGGTGGCTTATATTACCATTACCGATGAAGTGTTTACTCAGGAGGAAATCAATGAATATACGCAGGCAGTAAATGAGGCACTGAGGGCAGCTGATAATCCGGCTCCTACATTGCCGGCGGCACCTGCTAATTTCCAGGCCACACCCGGCAATGGACAGGTCAGCCTAAGCTGGACTGCTGTATCAGGAACTGTTACCAGATATGAGGTTTCCAAGGACAACGGTACAAGCTGGGAAAATGCAAGCAGCAATACAGCCCATACCTTTACGGGACTGACCAACGGAACCAGCTATACCTTTAAGGTACGCGCGGTGAACGAAGCAGGAAACGGTGCGGAGTCCTCGGTAACCGCAACGCCTCAGGCACCCCAGGCAGAGACAGTGGCAACACCTACATTCTCTCCGGCAGGAGGAACCTATACCGAAGCCAAGAGTGTGACCATCACCAGCCAGACCTCAGGGGCAACCATCTATTACACCACTGACGGTTCTGCACCTACGACAAGCAGTACCCGTTATACTACCCCTGTGAATGTAGACAGGAGTATGACGATCAAGGCGATTGCAGTCAAGGACGGCATGACCAACAGTGCGGTGGCAACGGCTACATACACCATTAATCAGGCAGCAGTGGCAACGCCTACATTTTCTCCGGCAGGAGGAACCTATACTGAAGCCAAGAGCGTGACCATCACCAGCCAGACCTCAGGGGCAACCATCTATTATACCACTGACGGCTCTGCGCCTACTACAAACAGTACCCGCTATACCGCACCTGTGAATGTAGACAGAAGCATGACCATCAAGGCAATCGCAGTTAAGGATGGCATGACCAACAGTGCAGTGGCAACAGCTGCCTACACCATCAACAAGGCGGCAGTGGCAGCACCGGCATTCTCTCCGGCGGGAGGAACCTATACCGAAGCCAAGAGCGTGACCATTACCAGCCAGACATCAGGGGCAGCCATCTATTATACCACTGACGGCTCTGCGCCTACCACAAGCAGTACTCGCTATACCGCACCTGTGAATGTAGACAAGAGCATGACGATCAAGGCGATTGCAGTTAAGGATGGCATGACTAACAGTGAGGTGGCAACGGCAGTCTATGTGATCAACAAGGCGACTGAAAAGGTTGCAGCGCCTGTCTTTACCCCTAAGGCAGGAACCTATGACAAGGCACAGAATGTTACCATCAGCTCTGCAACTGCCGGAGCAGCTATCTATTATACTACAGATGGCTCTGCGCCTACTGTCAACAGCACACGTTATACAGGGGCTGTAAAGGTAAACAAGAGCATGACAATTAAGGCCATTGCAGTTAAGGATGGCATGAGCAACAGTGAGATGGCCACAGCGGCTTATGTAATCAAGATTGACAAGCCCTTCCCCTTCACTGATGTGGCTAAGAATAGCGGCTGGAAATACAACAGCGTGAAGTATGTCTATGACAATGATATTATGAACGGTATCGCCGGCACGACCACATTCCAGCCTGACAGCCCGCTGACCAGGGCCATGTTTGCAACAGTGCTTTACCGTATGGCAGGACAGCCGGAGGTGAAGTTTGTGAATAAGTTCACCGATGTAGCAGATGGTCAGTGGTACAGCAAGGCTATCATCTGGGCTAATGCGCAGGGCATCGTATCAGGTTTCACGGATGGCAGCTACGGTATTAATACCAACATCACCCGTGAGCAGATTTCCAAGATGCTCTACGAGTATGCAGACAAGACCTGCA
>JALESH010000015.1 GCA_022781985.1 Lachnospiraceae bacterium
GCGGTCTTGACATTGAGTAATTTTTTGCATATTGTATTAGCTGAAGCCATCTGTGGTTACTCCTTTGTGTTATGTTTGGTCGCTAATACAATAAAGGAACACAGATGGTTTTTCAATACTAAATTTATATCAGAGGTCTGGTATGCTACCCACTATCATGCCAGAAGCCTCAGTAAAAAATGCCAATAAACAATGTAAAAAAGCGGGGATAATGAGCAAAAAAGAAGAAGGAGGGAGGTTTGCAAGGATAGAAAATTGTGGAAAGTTACAAAATTGTAAATTTATGAGAGGAGGATGGTTATAAGAATGAAAAAGATGAAACTGATACTGGCTGCCTTGCTCTGCACAGCCGGTGCAGCAGTCTGGGGCGCAAAGGCCGGGGCTGCAGAGACTTATGAAAGGCTGGAGGGAGCCAAGGTGCTGTGGGATACACCCCAGACAGAAAATGGAACCACGATTTATTACCGGATCCCTTCCTTTGCGACAGCCAATGACGGAAGGCTAATCGCCGTTACCGATAAGAGGTATGGACATGCCGGGGATCTGGGAAATCACAAAATAGATATCCTGGTAAAGACTTCTGCAGATAATGGGGTGACCTGGAGCCAGGAGCAGAACCTGACCCAAAGCCTCACTACCAATACCACAGGATTCGGGGATGCGGCCATGGTGGCGGACAGGGAGAGCGACAAGGTATTGATGCTCACAGCCAGCGGCTCCGCAAGCTTTTTTAATTCCAGCAGGCAGAATAAGCTGGGCGTGCATCAGTTTATTTCTGACGACGGCGGACAGACCTTTAAAGAACCTGTAAACATCACAGATACAATTTACGGCTTTGACGAGAGCTGGCCGTCTCTGTTTGTGGGTTCGGGGCGTATTATGCAGTCCCGCTACATTAAGGTGGGAACTCATTACAGAATCTACTGTGCTATTTCCACCAGAAGCACCAGTCCCAGTAATCAGCATGAAAACTGGGTGATTTATTCCGATAATTTTGGTGAGAGTTGGAATGTATTGGGTGGTGTACAGACGGCACCCATTGCACCGGCAGATGAGCCAAAGGTGGAGGAGCTGCCCAATGGGGATGTGCTGATTGCCAGCCGCAAGGACAGCGGAAGATATATCAATATTTTCCATTATGAGGACAATGATGATACATATACACAGGGAAGCTGGGATACTCAGGCTACGCTGCCTCTGGGTGCCTCCAGGGGAACGGACGGTGAGACCTATATCCTTTATGCAAAGGAGAAGGCTACCAATGAATACGTCTATCTGGCTCTGCAGTCTGTTCCCACCGCTGTCAGCTACAGAAGAGGTGTTGGTATCTTCTATAAGGAGCTGAGTGAAAGTGATACTACGCCGCAGGAGTTTGTAAAGGGCTGGAGTACTGAAAATTTCCTTATGGTACAGTCCAGGGAAAGCGCTTACTCTACCTTTACACTGCAGGACGACGGTAAGCTGGGCTTCTTCTATGAGGAAGGAAACCCTGCCTATGATATGGTGTATGTACCCATCAGTATAGAGCAGCTTACAGGCGGGAAATATGAGGCGGCCTTTACAGGCATCGGCTCTACAAAGAAGCCCTATCAGCTGGATACCAAGGAGCGGGTTGCAGCATACGTGGATGTGTTCAGCGGCGAAAAGGTGAACTGGGGTCTGGAGGGCAATGAACAGGCTGTAAACTGGCTGAAAGAGATCTTTAATGAAAGAAAAACAAAAGCTAATGAATTGTATGAAGGTGAGCAGCTTGCAAAAAGCAGGGACGAGGCCGTAGCAGTAAACGAGAGCTATGAGGAAGCAGTAGAACTGGGAGAAAATCCCAGCAATGAAGTAATGATTGCTTCCTGCCAGAGTCTAAAAGCGGCAATTTCAGTCTATGAGGGATTGGTAGAGCAGCAAGAAGTGCTGCAGAATAAGAAACAGGAGGCGGATGCCCTGCTTGCTACAGAAAGGCTGATTGCTCGCAGGATGGAGACGGCTGATCTGAAGACGGCTATTAATGAGGCTCAAAATGTAATTGAAAACGAACTGGCTACAATTACCTATGAGCGGATTTCGGAGGTTGTTGCAGCACTATCAGAGAAGATGGCAGTTTATGAAGCTGCTGATACCGAGAACTTCTCAGTAGAGGCAAGATACAACTCCAACAATATCCGGTTTGCTGCATTGTCCGGTGTAACACAGTATAAAATATTAAGAAGCCAGACAAGCGCCGGGGATTACACGGAAGTAGGAGCTGTGGATGCGGCAGAGGGCAAGCTGGCATACAGCTATATAGATTCCACTGCCGGTGTTGGAACCCAGTACTGGTATGATATAACGGCAGTAGAGGCTGCAGACACAGAGGGACAGGAAGCAATTCCTGATTATGAGCCTAAACAGGATACCTACCCTACCGGTATTCAGGCCGTACAGAAGCATGCGGAGAGCGGGCAGTACCACAAGGCATTTACCACAGGGGTGGATGCCAGATTCAACGGAAATACCATTGTTGAGGCTGAGGCAGAGGATATAGCCAGAGTGGCCGGTCTGCGTGAGGGGACAATACTGATTTCCTACAAGCCGGAGAACACCACAGGCAAGAAGACCATGTTTGTCATCAAGCAGGCAAATGCATCTGTGGGTGATGGTGATCTGGGAGCCAATACAGGCCTGGCAGTGTTTCAGAACGGAGCAGCCCTGCGTATAGATGCGGCAGGCGCCATGAAGGCGAACTGGAATAATGAGGCTCCCGCCGGGGAATGGAGCACCTTTGGATTTGTCAATACAGCCTATAGTGGAAGCGGCAATAACGCGATTGCCTCCAGAAACGGAACCACAGGGAGAGGCTTTGGCGGTGACAATCTGGGAGGCTTTATAGGGAAAAGCAGCAATCTGGCTGATATGAGTATCGGAGCTGCCATGAATGGGGAAACCATGGCCCTCCCCTATACAGGGAAAATCGCCTATGTCACCATTACGGATGAAATATTCTCCCAGGCAGAGCTGGATGCCTATACAGGGGCAGTCAATGCAGCCCTTGTGGCGGCTGAGCCAGCTGCGCCCGCAGCTGTCAGTGGATTTACAGCGGCAGCAGGGAACGGAGAGGTGGCTTTGAGCTGGACCGGTCTGGCAGAGAATGTGACCTATTATGAGGTTTCCAAGGATGATGGGGCAACCTGGGTGAAGGTAGAGGAAGGAACCAGCTACACCTTTACGGAGCTGACCAATGGAACCCCTTATACCTTCAAGATAAGAGCCTTCCATGTGGATGTCCCGGGGCCGGAGGCCTCCGCTGCGGCAACACCCCAGGCGCAGGCGGTGGCAACCCCTGTATTCTCTCCTGCAGGAGGAACCTATACGGAGACCAAGACGGTAGAGATTTCTACTGCAACAGAAGGGGCCTCCATCTATTATACGACCAATGGAACAGTACCTACCACCGACAGCACAGAGTATACAGAGGCGATCACTGTCAATGAGTCCATGACCATCAAGGCTATTGCTGTAAAGGAGGGGATGAGCAACAGTGCGGTAGCATCGGCAGCCTATACCATCAATCTTTCTGCAGATACAGTGGAAACACCTGCTTTCAATCCGGCAGGGGGAACCTATGATCAGGCACAGAGAGTAATCATTACCTCCGGGACAGAAGGGGCATCGATCTACTATACCACAGACGGAACGGCTCCTACGGCTGAGAGCGCAGAGTACACAGGAGCGGTTACAGTGGGTGAGTCCATGACCATCAGGGCTATCGCAGTGAAGGAGGGCATGGGGAACAGTGCAGTTGCAGAAGCGGCTTATGTGATTCGGACCATGTCCTCAGAGACGGCAGCAACACCTGTCTTCTCTGTAAAGGCAGGAACCTATACAGAGGCAATAACGGTAGAAATTTCTACTTCCACGGAAGGGGCGGCTATCTACTATACCACAGACGGAAGCACGCCTACAGTCGGCAGTACAAGGTACGCCAAGGCAGTTACAGTGGACAGAACCATGACCATCAAGGCCATTGCAGTGAAGGAGGGCATGAAGAACAGTAGGGTTGCTGCGGCAGCCTACACCATCAAGGAGAGTGCGCCGGTTCAGAAGCCCTGGATCTTTACAGATGTAAACGAAACGGCCGGCAACTGGAAATATGAAAGTGTAAAATATGTTTACAACAACGAGATCATGGGTGCCATTTCAGGCACCAGGGAGTTCCAGCCGGATCGTCCGCTGAGCAGGTCCATGTTCGCTACTGTGCTCTATCGTATGGCAGGAGAGCCGGAGGTTGCATTTGAGGATAAATTCACTGATGTGCCTGCCGGAAAATGGTACAGCAATGCCATTATCTGGGCCTATAAAAACAAGATCGTGGCAGGCTATATGAACGGCAGCTTTGGGATTGATGACAATATCACCCGTGAGCAGATCGCCAAGATGCTCTTTGAGTACGCCAAGGTATCCAAGTATGACATCAGTGAGAGAAACGACCTGGGCAGCTTCACAGATAAAGCCAGCGTAAGCGGCTGGGCAGTAGAGTATATGCAGTGGGCCACCGCAGTGAAGATGATCACCGGTAAGCCCAATGATGACCAGAAGACCTACCGCATGGATCCCCAGGGGGCTGCCACCAGGGCAGAGTGCGCGGCCATGCTGACACGTTTTGCAGAGAAATATGATAAATGATACCAACGGATCGTCCCGTGCTTCGCACTCCCATCACTTTCGTGCAAGCACAAGTGGTGAATGGCTTTCTGCGCTGGTATCATAAATAACAGATCAGGAGCTTCCCGAAGGGAATGAGAGCCTGTCCGGCAGTGGGAGAAGCTGTCGGGCAGGCTTTTTCTGCCGGGCTGTCTGACTGCCTGGATATGCAGCACTGGCAGAAACGACAAATTGCAAAAGTGTTTTTTAGAAAATATATCACTTTAATAAATCTGAAAATTCTGGTATATTAAAAAGAGAATGGAGCTGTTTTATGCCTTCGCAGCTGCTATTATGTGTTGATAAAAAAGGAAGAAAAGAGGAGGTTAAGCAATGCAAAACAAAAAAGTATGGCATCGTATGGGAAAACGATGTGCTGCTGCACTGCTGACAACAGGGCTTTTGGCGGGGGCGCTGCCGATGGATCTGCTGGCAGCGGAAGCAAGGCGTGATGTGCCCACAAGTGACACACAGATTGCTTCACCGGTTGAAACCGTATACACCAATATGTATATGGGCAGTGAGAGAACAATGAATTTTAACAGTCATTGGAAGTTCAATCTGGGTGACAGCAGCGGGGCTGAGGGGGTGTCCTACGACGATTCGGCCTGGAGGAGCGTGGATCTGCCCCATGACTACAGTATCGAACAGGAATACACAGCCTCCGGTGAGGCAGAGAGCGCTTATCTGCCCGGCGGAATCGGCTGGTACAGAAAGAATTTTACCGTGGACAGCAACTGGTCTGACAAGCGGCTGTCCATAGAGTTTGACGGTGTGTACATGAATGCGGAGGTATATCTGAACGGAGAGAAGCTGGGAAGCCATCCCTATGGATATACGGCATTCTCCTTTGAGCTGCCCTCGGAACAATTGCATTTCGGGGAAGAGAATGTGATTGCGGTGAAGGTGAGCAACCAGGTTCCCAGCAGCCGCTGGTACTCCGGCAGCGGTATCTACAGGGATGTAAAGCTGACGGTTACAGATAAGGTGCATGTGGATCGCCATGGGATCACGGTAAAGACGCCGGATATTGCCAATAATAATACAGGTACGGTAAAGATCACTGCTAAGGTAGCCAATGACAGCAGTGAGGAAAAGACCAACCTGAAGGTTGTACATACCATTACGGAAAAAGGCAGTACTGAGACAGTGGCCACAGTGGAGAGTACCATTGCATCGGTGGCAGCCGGTCAGGTTGGCTCAGCAGAAGCTACTGCCACCGTTACAATGCCCAAGCTCTGGAACGTATGGGATAAGGGGGAGGCCAATCTGTATGAGGTACATACCCAGGTAAAGGACAGTGCAGATGTTGTACTGGACAGCTATGATACCACCTTCGGCTTCCGCTACTATAGCTTTGATGCGGCTGAAGGCTTTTCCTTAAACGGCGAGAGGATGAAGCTGCGGGGCGTCTGCATGCATCATGATCAGGGAGCGCTGGGCAGTGAGGCATGGTATCGTGCCATTGAGCGCCAGGTAGAGCTTCTGAAAGACATGGGCTGCAATGCCATCCGTGTGACCCACAATCCTGCCGCTGAGATCCTCCTGGAGGTCTGCAACGAAAAGGGAATGCTGGTGATAGACGAGGCCTTCGACGGCTGGACCTGGACCAAGAACGGCAACAGCAACGACTACGCTGCCTGGTTCAAGCGTACCATAGAGGCTGACAATACCATTGAAGGCGGCTCCAGTACCATGACCTGGGCGGAGTTCGATATCAAGTCCATGGTCAGCCGGGGCAAAAACGCCCCTTCCATGATTATGTGGTCCCTGGGCAACGAGATCGTGGAGGGAACTGCAACGGATGGAAGTGCTCATGCCAATAATGGGACAAAGGAAGACAGAAGCAACAAATCCTATGCGGACATTGCCAGGGATCTGATCGGATGGGTGGAGGAGATCGATGATACCCGTCCCGTCACCTTCGGCGATAATAAGCTCAAAAACGGCCAGGCCAATATGAAGGCTGTAGCCAGGGTGATCCATGAGGCAGACGGCGTGATAGGGTTTAACTACGCAAGCAATGCACAGATGACCAGCAACCGTGAGAGCGGCTGGAGGATATATGGCTCTGAAACCGCCTCCCATGTAAACAGCAGGGGAGTATACGACTATAAGGGCGGTGCCTCCCAGACAGCAAACCAGAACCTGACCTCCTATGATAAGAGCGCTGTGGGCTGGGGCGCTGTAGCCAGTGATGCGTGGTACAGAACCATTACCATGGATGCCAATGCAGGTGAGTTTGTATGGACCGGCTTCGACTATTTGGGCGAGCCTACCCCCTGGAACGGCACCGGTACCGGTTCCACCACAGGAGACTTCAATGTGGCACCCAAGTCCTCTTATTTCGGCATCATCGAAACCACAGGATTTCCTAAGGACAATTACTATCTGTACAGAAGTATGTGGAACACCAAGTCCCATACGCTGCATATACTGCCCACCTGGAATGAAGAGGATGTGGTGAAGGACGGCAGCGGCAATGTAGAGGTGGTGGTATACAGTGATGCACCCACAGTAGAGCTGTTCTTAAACGGCAGATCTCTGGGGCAAAAGACCTTTGCCCAAATGAATTCTGATAACGGTGGCTATACCTATCAGGCTATGTCCGGCGTAAACGGACACACCTCTCTCTACAGGACCTGGAGTGTTCCTTATGCAGAGGGTACCCTGACGGCCAGGGCTTATGATGCACAGAATCAGGAAATCACTGACACTGTGGGCCGCTCTGAGGTAAAGACCACAGGGCAGGCGCAGAAGCTGAGCGTGACGGCAGACCGCAGGGAAATCACGGCAGACGGCAGGGATCTTTCCTACATCACCATCGATGTACAGGATATGGAGGGTAATTTTGTCAATGGAGCTGAGCCGGAGATCACCCTCAGCATCGAAGGCAACGGAAAGATCATCGGTGTGGACAACGGACGTCAGAACGACCATACCTCCTTCCAGAGCCTGACACGCAATGCGTTCCGGGGCAAGCTGCTGGCCATTGTTCAGTCCACGGACAAGGCAGGCTCCTTTACGCTGACGGCCCGTTCTTCCGGGCTGGCATCAGGCAGTGTGACAGTGACTACAGAGGCAGATGCCCAGGAGGGAGGAAGCACAGAGGCTCATCCTGTCAGTGTGGAATACTCCAGGGTATATTATGTGAAGAGGGGTTCTGCCCTGACTCTGCCCACACAGCTGCAGGTAAAATACAGCAACGGCACCCAGGAAATGAAAGCAGTAACCTGGGACTCCGGGGAGGTAAATACCAGTGAGGTGGGAACCTCCTCCCGGACAGGAAAGATCGACAATACCATTCCGGTGAAGATTTATATCAATGTACTGGATGAGGTGACGGCCCTGCTGAACTACTCAGCAGCAGTGCAGGTGGGGGCTCAGATGAATCTGCCCGCCACCCGTCCCGCGGTGATGGCAGACGGTGAGATCCTGGATGCCTACTTCCCGGTAGAATGGGACACCTCCCAGGTGGATACAGACACACCGGGAACCTATGTAGCAGAGGGAACTGCCCAGGTATTTGGCAGAACCCTGAACCCTACCGCCACCATCCGTGTATCGGAGGGAGAGGTGCTGCAGGGGGCAAATGTGGCTTTCAAGGCGGCAGGAATATACTATGGCGCAGAGAGATCCATAGAGCTGGAAATGATCCGTGACAACAACACTGCGGTTGACAGTGAGGCATGGACAGGAACCGGCGAGGTGAAATTTGAGTATGATACAGCACAGAATATTAATAAGGTAGTTCTTCATATGAAGGACACGGCGCCGGTTTCCGGCACCATGTCTGTGACCTGGTCGCCGGACGGCACCACCTGGCAGGAAATGGATGCCAGGGTGACCAATACAAAGGAGGACGGCAAGACCATAAGAACCTATAGCTTCGATATGGTTCCTGCGGTTTGGATCAAGCTGGACTTTGACAGCGCTGTGAAGCTGCTGGAGGCTGAGCTCTATGTAGGGGTGGCAGAGTTCGGCATCGGCAACTCCGCATCCCTGGAGGAGCTGGTGGTAAAGGGCCGCATCGTAGAAGAGAGTGCCCTGGCAGCAGGCAGATACGGCATACAGGATACTGCCCTGACAGCAGAGGACATCCAGGCGACAGGAGAGGATAATGCAAGCTGCACCATTCTTCCTGCCAGGGACAACAGGGTATTGATCCTCACAGAATCAGAGGATCACAGCAGAAGAGGACGGTTTGAGATCACCCTGGGACAGAGTCAGGCAAGCAATATGGAGGCCGATGATGACTCCCATGATTATCCTCACGGGAAGACTACCGCCAGTGCCGCCAGCCAGCAGAGCGGGGAAGAGGCATCCAAGGCAGTGGATAATGATCTCAATACACTGTGGCATACCAGCTGGAATGCCAACCTAAGCAGTACCCCGGAGCAGAGATATATTCAGCTGACCCTGGAAGAAACCACTACCATCAATGCCCTCCGCTATCTGCCCAGAGCCAGTGATTCCAACGGTATTGTGACTGAGTACAGGATAGAGGTCAGCACCGATGGAAACACTTGGACTCAGGTGGCAAACGGCAACTGGGCATCCAATAATGTATGGAAGATTGCGCCGTTTAGTGATGTGGAGGCAAGGTATGTACGCCTTTACGGAGTGGCAACAGCCGGAAATACTGCCAACCAGTTTATGTCTGCCAGAGAGATCAGGGTATGTGTTCCCTCAGAGGATCTTTTCCATACAGCTCAGGCCACCCTGGAGCAGCAGGAATATGATTTCACCGGCCGGGGAATCACTCCGGAGCCTGTGGTTACTCTGAAAGAGGGCGGCACAGTGCTGGAAAAGGATGTGGACTACACTCTTTCTTACCAGAACAATACGAAGCCGGGCACAAGGGCAGCCGTGCTGATCAGGGGAATAGGCTCCTACAGCGGAACCCTGCGCCTGTACTTTACCATCAACGATACCGGTCTGTCCGTGGTATCCTTTGAGGATGTTATGGTCAATACAGAAGAAGGCGTGGCACCTGTTCTGCCGGGTACCGTGACGGCCAACCTCTCCGGCGGGACCACGGAAGAGCTGGAGGTGACCTGGCCGGCTATCACAGAAGCACAGTATGCAAGGGCAGGAGAGTTCTTTGTTACCGGTGAGGTGGAGGGAGAAAGTATCAAGCCTGCAGCCCGCATCGTCGTAAGAGGGGTTGTGGGAGTGGAACAGATTTCCACCGTAACAGCATCAGGAGTAGCGCCTGCGCTGCCGGGCCGGATTACTGTTTACAAGAGTGACGGCTCAGAGGAGCTGGCAGAGGTAGCGTGGAACCTGGATGGCGTGAGCTTTGATGGGGAAGCGGGTACCTTCGTGACCATAGAAGGTACTGTAGAGGGTACGGAGCAGAGGGTGACCGCCAGGGTAAGACTGGCAGAGGCAGTTCAGTCCAATACCAATATGGCCCTGAACACCTCAAGATCCGGCCTGCCTCTGGCTATCGCCTATGTGAGCTCAGGAGGGGATAACCCATTCAATGCCACCGACGGCAATAAGACCTTCAATTCAGGAACCGGAAAAACCATCTGGAGTGACTGGGAGAGAAGCACCTACCATACGGACAACAACTGGATGGGTGTTATCCTGGGCAGCGGAGACCGGGTAGAGAAAAAGACGGTCAACAGAGTTTCCATCGGCTTCATGGAGGAGGACGGCAATAGTGCAAATAAGGTTAAGCTGCCCTCCGGCTATAAGATTGAGTACTATACAGGACCTGACGGCTTCACCTACAATGGAACCCTCAGCTCCGAGTCCAACAGGACGGGGAACGGCTTTGTCCGTGAATGGGCAGATTCTCCTTTAAAGGATCCGGCTAACTGGACGGAGGTTACCTATACCGGTACAAAGCCCTCTGTTCCTGCTCTGAATAATTTTAAGAGCATGGTGGATGTTACCTTTGAGCCGGTGTCTGCCAGCATTATTCGTATCTCTCTGACACCTCAGGCCAGCCAGTGGACGGGTCTGGAGGAGTTCGAGGTCTATGGCTATGACATACAGGCCAATGACAGCTTTACCCTGGAGGAGCTTACGCTGGGCGGCAGGGATATCAAAGATGAAATCACTGCCACAGCACCCTATGAGGCAGAGCTGGGTCTGGAGGATGAGATTCCCGAGATCACAGCCAGGGCAACGAACAACGCTTCCGTGACCATCCTTCGTCCCGCCGGCAAGAACGGAACGGCAAGGGTCATCATCAAGCCTGAGAATGGCAGCCAGGAAGGGACAATAACCTATCAGATCAGGTTCGTCAGCACGGACATCAGCGTAGGGGATATTTCCTGGACGGCACAGCCTGCCGAGGGAGAGAAGCTCCGAGTGAAGGCGCCCGCTGTAAAATCCGATCTGAGGCTGGAAAAGCAGGGCTGGCAGATCTGCATGGCAGGCCAGAGCGTATGGGAGGATTTTGATATAGATACGGTTCTGGATCCTGTTTATGAAGGAGCCAGACTGAGATACCATGCCGAGAACGGAGAGGCGGAAGCCAACAGCAACGAGCTGACCATCACTATGGCAGCCATTGTTCCGGTAACCGGTATAACAGGCATTCCTGCTGAGATCAAGGTGGGGACAGCGGCTGCGATAAAAGCTGCAGTAACTCCTGCCAACGCTACCAACAGGACAGTCAGTCTCCGGGTAACAGATAAGGGGACAACCGATGCAGCAGTGACAGCTGCTGAAGACGGAGGACTGGTCATTACCGCCAAGGCAGCAGGTACGCTGGTTATCCGTGCTACCGTAGCGGATGGATTGGGAATAGGCAGGAACTTCACCAAGGATTACACGGTAAAAGCAGTGGCAGCGCAGAAGCACTGGATCTTCACCGATGTGGATGTGGTGAAGGGCAACTGGAAGTATGAGAGTGTAAAATTCGTTTATGACAATGATATCATGGGTGCCATTACAGGTACCACTAACTTCCAGCCGGATCGTCCCCTGAGCCGATCCATGTTCGCCACTGTGCTCTACCGTATGGCAGGAGAGCCGAAGGTTACATTCGAGAATAAATTCACCGATGTACCTGGGGGAAAATGGTACAGCAATGCCATTATCTGGGCCTACAAAAATAAGATCGTAGCAGGCTATACAGACGGCAGCTTTGGGATTGATGACAATATCACCCGTGAGCAGATCGCCAAGATGCTCTTTGAGTACGCCAGGGTATCGAAATATGACATCAGTGAGAGAAACGACCTGGGCAGCTTTACGGATAAAGCCAGCGTAAGCAACTGGGCAGTAGAGTATATGCAGTGGGCCACCGCAGTGAAGATGATCACCGGTAAGCCCAATGATGACCAGAAGACCTACCGCATGGATCCCAAGGGGGCTGCCACCAGAGCAGAGTGTGCGGCCATGCTCACCCGCTTTGCAGAGAAATACAATAAATAAAGGATTTGGGCCTCTTTCGGACAGACGGGTGTATACCCGTCTGTCCGGTGGGGCTTATTTTTCTGTTTTCCAAAGGTGTGGATGCTGCAAAGCAATTCGGAGAAATACAATAAATAAAGGATTTGGGCCTCTTTCGGACAGACGGATGTATACCTGTCTGTCCGGCGGGGCTTATTTTTCTGTTTTCCAAAAGCGTGGATGCTGCAAAGCAATTCGGAGAAATACAATATATAAAGGATTTGGCCCTCTTTCGGGCAGGATAATACTGAGGATAGGAGATGACTAATGAAGAGGATATTATGGCAGGACAAGAAGCGGCTGTTTCTTCTGTGGCTGCTGGCAGCAGCCCTTATGGCGGAGCTGGTATTATATAATTTTTCAGCATGGAGAAGTCTGTTCTACCGTGACAGGAGGGTTTTTGAAGGAGTGGTGGAA
>JALESH010000037.1 GCA_022781985.1 Lachnospiraceae bacterium
TGCAGTGGTATGGGCAAAGGGTGAGTACAATGAGACAAAAGCCGGCGTTTATACACTGGAAGGCATAATAGAAACCACCGATGAGATCAGAAATCCCAACGGCATAAAGGCATCCATCAAGGTAGAGGTGAAGGAAGGAAGCACAGATCCTGTTCCCAAGAGATGGCCTTTTACGGATATTCCTGAAAACTCCGGCTGGAAATACGACAACGCAAAATATGTATATGATAATAATATTATGAATGGTATCTCCGGCACCACTCAGTTTGATCCGGACGGAAAGCTGAACCGTGCCATGTTTGCTACGGTGCTCTACCGTATGGCAGACAACCCCTCCGTAGCGTTCGAGAATAAATTCACGGATGTAAAGGATGGACAATACTACAGCAGTGCCATTATCTGGGCAAATAAAAAGGGCATTGTCCAGGGCTTCACAGATGGAAGCTATGGTGTAACCACCAACATTACCAGGGAGCAGATTGCCAAGATGCTTTATGAGTATGCAGACAAGGCTGGATATGATGTAAGCGGGGCGGCTTCTCTGGACAGCTTTACAGATAAGGATAAGGTAAGCCAATGGGCTGTAAATTACATGAAGTGGGCGGTAGATACCGGTATGATCAGCGGTAAGCCCAACGGTGACGGCAGCTTCCGCCTGGATCCCAAGGGGGAGGCAACCAGAGCTGAATGTGCCAAGATGCTGACTATGTTTATGAAAGAATACAAATAGAGCCACGGCATAAAGGAGTACGGTGTATGCAGAAATGCATGCATCGTTCTCCTTTTTCAGGGGGATTTTTGGAGCAGAGTAGATTGACTTAATAAATAATTAAGAATATAATAAAATTCAGTGAATCTGTCCGGGCAGATGTGAGGATGCCGGGCAATACTCTGTTTACGAAAGCAGAAGATTGGAGAGAATAATAGAATGAAGAGATTGGAAGAGTATGTGAGGAGTATTCCGGATTTTCCGGAGAAGGGAATTATTTTCAGGGACGTTACCAGTGTACTGCAGGATGCGGATGGACTGCAGCTTGCGGTGGACACCATGCAGGATAAGATAAAGGATATGGAGTTTGATGTGATAGCAGGACCTGAGTCCAGAGGATTTATTTTTGGCATGCCGATTGCATATAATTTAAAAAAGCCCTTTGTTTTGATCCGTAAAAAGGGAAAGCTTCCCTGCGAAACTGTATCGGCCTCTTATGAACTGGAATATGGTACGGCGGAAATAGAGATGCACAGGGACGCCGTCAAGCCGGGGCAGAGAGTTCTTATCGTAGATGACCTGATTGCAACGGGAGGGACTACAGAGGCCATGATCAAGCTGATAGAGTCCCTGGGGGGCCGGGTCGTAGGCATCGTAGTGCTGATGGAGCTGGCAGGTCTGAAGGGACGGGAAAGGCTGGCAGGCTGCAGACTGGAGTCTGCCATATGCTATGAGGGGAAATAAGGGTAACAGTTGTCTGTTTGGGGATGAATAGTGGGATATGGCCGGTGAATGTGTATGACAGAAGAAAAAAACATTGTGACAACCGATAAAAGTGAGGCTCTTTTTGATGATGGAAGGATTGAAGCCATTCAGGAGTATCAAAGTCCTGAGCAGCTGTATCAGGATCTTATTGCCCGGGTGAAGAAATATCATCCCTCCGGAGATATTTCCCTGATCGAAAAGGCCTATCGGATTGCTTATGAGGCTCATAAGGACCAGGTGAGGAAGTCGGGAGAGCCCTATATTATCCATCCGCTCTGTGTGGGAATCATCCTGGCAGATCTGGAGATGGATAAGGAGACTATTGCTGCAGGGCTTCTGCATGACGTGGTGGAAGACACCATTATGACAGATGAAGAGATCGCCGCGGAATTTGGCTCTGATGTGGCACTGCTGGTAGACGGAGTCACCAAGCTGCAGCAGCTTCAGATGGCAGGCAGTATGGAGGGGAAGACTCCCGACAAGCTGGAGGTGCAGGCAGAGAATCTGCGCAAAATGTTTCTTGCCATGGCCAAAGATATCAGGGTCATTCTGATCAAGCTGGCAGACCGGCTGCACAATATGCGTACACTGAAGCATATGCCGCCGGAGAAGCAGCAGAGGATCGCCAGGGAAACCCTGGACATTTATTCCCCCATTGCGCAGCGGCTGGGTATCTCCAGGATCAAGGTGGAGCTGGATGATCTCTCCTTAAAATATCTGGAGCCGGAGGTCTACTATGACCTGGTGGAGAAAATTGCGGTTCGGAAAAGTGAGAGGGAAAAATACATCCAGAATATCGTTAATGAAGTAAGCAGGCATATTGAAAATGCAGGAATTGAGGCTCAGGTGGACGGCCGGGTAAAGCATTTTTTCAGGATTTATAAGAAGATGAAGAACCAGAATAAGACCATAGATCAGATCTATGACCTGTTTGCGGTGCGTATTATCGTTAATTCCTTAAAGGACTGCTATGCTGCCCTGGGAGTGATCCATGAGATGTATAAGCCGATTCCGGGACGGTTTAAGGACTATATAGCCATGCCTAAGGCCAATATGTACCAGTCCCTGCATACTACGCTGATTGGTTCCAGCGGCCAGCCCTTTGAAATACAGATCAGAACCCACGAGATGCATAAGGCGGCAGAGTACGGCATCGCTGCCCACTGGAAGTACAAGGAAGCTTCTGATGGGAAGAAGGTGGAGGGGCAGGAGGAGGAAAAGCTGGCATGGCTACGGCAGATTTTGGAGTGGCAGCGGGATATGTCTGACAACAGGGAGTTTATGAATCTGCTGAAAAATGACCTAGATCTTTTTTCGGACAGTGTATACTGCTTTACTCCTACCGGAGATGTAAAGAATCTTCTGGCAGGCTCCACGCCCATTGATTTTGCCTACAGCATTCATAGTGCTGTGGGAAATAAGATGATAGGAGCCAGGGTCAACGGCAGGCTGGTTACTATAGACTATGAGATCAAGAACGGAGATCGTGTGGAGATCCTCACCTCCCATAATTCCAAAGGCCCCAGCAGAGACTGGCTGAATGTGGTAAAAACCACCCAGGCTAAAAATAAGATCAATCAATGGTTTAAAAATGAACTGAAAGAGGATAATATTGTCAAGGGGAAGGAGCTGATCCATGCCTACTGTAAGGCAAAGTCCATCAATATCCAGGAAATCATGAAGCCCGAATATATGAATGCCATCATGAAACGATATGGGTTTAAGGATTGGGATTCGGTCTATGCAGCAGTGGGCCACGGAGGCCTGAAGGAGGGGCAGATCGTCAATCGGATGCAGGAGCTGTACGAGAAGGATCACAGGAAGGCTATGACAGATCAGGAGGTTCTTGCAGCCATAGAGGGAGAGAGTGCCTCAAGGCCTGTGAATGCCAGATCCCGGGGAGGTATCGTTGTCAAAGGAATCCATGATGTGGCTGTCCGCTTTTCCAGATGCTGCAGTCCTGTGCCGGGAGATGAGATCGTAGGCTATGTGACCAGGGGAAGAGGAGTTTCCATCCATAGGACGGACTGTGTCAATATCATGAATCTGCCGGAGATAGAAAGAGGGCGGATCATTGATGCCGAGTGGCAGCAGTCGCCAGAGGAGGTTACAGGGGAAAAGTTTTTTGCTGAGATAAAGATTTATGCCAATAACAGGAACGGGCTTTTGGCAGATATATCCAAGACGCTGACAGAGAAAAATATAGATATCCTTTCCATGAATACCAGAACCAGCAAGCACGGTATGGCCACCCTCTGGACATCCTTTGAAGTAAGAAGCAGGGAGGAGCTGAACCGGATCATTGATAAGATAAGAGCCATCGACAGCGTGATCGATATCGAGAGAACCTCCGGATGAGATTTTCCCCCGGTTTTCCCGTATTGGATCCCAAAAGGACAGAAACAGTCGGTCCTGCAGGAACAGGAAGGATGCAGCGTAAGCTGTATCCTTCCTGTTTTCATATGCTGAAAAAAATAAAAAAACTATTGACATGACAGGGCAGAGAGGGTATAGTACACATCAGTACTTTGATAGTCAAATAATTCGATAATCAAAGAAATGTCAAAAAAGACAAAAAATAATTTAAAGAAAGGGAAGAACTATGTTAGAGAGAATAAAAGAGATTATGGAAGAGCAGCTGAGCCTGGAGAATGTTGAGATTACGGAGGAGACCCGCTTTAAGGAGGATCTGGGAGTGGATTCCCTAGATCTGTTTGAACTGGTAATGGCCTTTGAGGAGGAATACGGTGTGGAGATTCCCTCCGAGGAGCTGGAAAGCCTTACCACAGTAGGCGCGGTAATTGATTATATGAAGGATAAAGGCGTAGACGCATAATATGAGGACCAGAATTACAGAGCTTTTGAATATTAAGTACCCAATCATACAGGGGGGCATGGCATGGGTGGCGGAGCATCATCTGGCCGCCGCCGTGTCCAATGCGGGAGGCCTGGGGCTGATTGGGGCTGCCTCTGCGCCGGCCGAGGCAGTGCGTGAGGAGATCCGCATGTGTAAGGCACTCACCCAGAAGCCCTTTGGAATCAATGTGATGCTGCTGAATCCCAATGCGGATGAGGTGGCCAGGGTCATTGTGGAGGAGGGCATCAGGGTAGTCACTACAGGGGCAGGAAACCCGGCCAAATATATGGAGATGTGGAAGGCGGCCGATGTAAAGGTGATCCCCGTGGTAGCCAGTGTAGCCATGGCGAAGCTGATGGAAAGGGCAGGGGCGGCGGCGGTGGTAGCAGAGGGTACAGAGAGCGGAGGGCATATCGGTACCACGGCTACCATGGCGCTGGTGCCCCAGGTGGCGGACGCAGTGTCCATACCGGTTATTGCAGCAGGGGGAATCGGGGATGGAAGAGGGCTGGCGGCAGCCTTCATGCTGGGAGCGGAGGCCGTGCAGATGGGTACCCGTTTTGTAGCGGCAGCAGAGTCCATCGCCCATGACAGCTTCAAGCAGCAGATCATCCGGGCTAAGGATATTGATTCTGTTGTCACAGGCCTGTCTACAGGGCATCCGGTACGATCCCTCCGAAACAGGATGACCAGGGAGTATCTCCGTCTGGAAAAGGAGGGCGCTGATTTCATGGAGCTGGAGAATCTGACTCTGGGCTCCCTGCGCCGGGCAGTCATGGATGGAGACGTGGTAAACGGAACCCTGATGGCAGGGCAGATCGCAGGAATGATAAAAGAGGTGCAGACCTGCCGGGAGATCATTCAGGAGATCACAGAGCAGGCCGGAAGGCTGCTGCAGGGCAATGGCATGGAAGCTTAGAAAGGATAGGGAGATCATGATAAGTAAGACAGCATTCGTATTTCCCGGGCAGGGGGCTCAGTATGTAGGAATGGGAATGGATTTCTGTCAGGGCTTTCCGGAGGCAAGGGAAATTTTCGAGCTGGCCGGAAGGGCGGCCGGACTGGATATGGTGAGGCTGATATCTGAGGAGGAGGAAAAGCTGAATCTCACAGAGTATACTCAGATTGCCATGCTGGCAGTGGAGACTGCCATCTGGAAGGTGCTGGAGGGGAAAGGGCTGCGGGCCGATGTGGCTGCGGGCCTGAGCCTGGGGGAATATGGCGCTCTGGCTGTCAGCGGTGTGATGACTCTGGAAGATCTGTTCCGGGTCATCAGAAAGAGGGGCATCTATATGCAGGAGGCCTGTCCCACAGGCGGTGCAATGACGGCGGTGCTGGGTGCGGAGGTCTCCCTGGTGGAGGCTGTCTGTGAAGAAATCGAGGGAACGGTTTCCATAGCCAATTACAACTGCCCTGGCCAGATTGTCATTACAGGGGAGGAAAGGGCCGTCCATGAAGCGGCAGAGAGGCTGTCAGAAAAAGGCGCCAGGCGCTGTATTCCGCTGAAGGTCAGCGGCCCCTTTCATTCACTCCTCTTAAAAGGTGCGGGGGAAAGGCTGCGCCGGGAGCTGGACCGGGTAGAGATCTTTGCACCCAGTATACCCTACATATCCAATGTAAATGCTGACTATGTGAGAGAGCGGGAGGGGATCAGGGATCTGCTGGAGCAGCAGGTGGCAAGTCCCGTCCGGTTCTGGCAGAGTATAGAGAGGATGATAGCAGACGGTGTAGACAGCTTTGTAGAGATCGGACCGGGTAAGACCTTAAGCGGATTTATCCGTAAGATCAGCAGGGATGTGAGGGTATGCAATGTGGAGAAGACATCGGACTTAGAGCAGGTGATGGAGGTATTTTCATGTTAAAGGGCAAGGTAGCGTTGGTGACAGGGGCAAGCAGGGGGATCGGAAGGGAAATTGCTCTCACGCTTGCAGGAAATGGTGCATCCGTCATCGTGAACTATAACGGCTCAAGAGAGAGGGCTGAGGAGGTAGTCGCCGCGATCACAGGCCAGGGAGGCAGCGCGGAAGCAATCCGATGCAGCGTGGCTGACTTTGAAGAAAGCGGCAGAATGGTGCGGGATATTCTGGAGCAATACGGTAGGGTGGATATCCTGGTAAACAACGCAGGCATCACCAGGGATAATCTGATCATGCGGATGTCGGAGGCGGATTATGATGAGGTGATGGATACCAACCTCAAAGGTGCCTTTCATATGATCCGCCATCTCTCCCGTTCCTTTATTCGGCAGAGAAGCGGCAGGATCATCAATATTTCCTCTGTCAGCGGTGTGACGGGCAATGCAGGACAGAGTAATTACTCTGCTTCCAAGGCCGGGCTGATCGGTCTGACCAAGAGCGTAGCCAGGGAGCTGGCCAGCCGGGGTATCTGTGTGAATGCGGTGGCCCCGGGCTTTATTGAAACAGAGATGACGGAAGTACTCTCCGATAAGATAAAGGAGGGCATCAAAAGAGCAGTTCCTCTGGGGAAAATGGGAACGCCCAGGGATGTGGCAGAGCTGGTGCTGTTTCTGGCAGGGGAAAGTGCCGGATATATTACAGGCCAGGTGCTGCATGTAGACGGGGGTATGGTCATGTGAACATATGGTTATATGAACACATGGTTATGTGAACACATGGTTATGTGAATACAGATATAAAAAGTGACAGAAAGGAAGGCTGCCGGGCTTTGGGCAGCGGTGGGAAGAGGATGAAGAAGAGGGTAGTTGTAACAGGGCTGGGTGCAGTGACACCGATCGGAAACAGTGTAGAGGAGTTCTGGGCAGGCATCAGGGCCGGGAAGACGGGATTTGGGCCAATTACATATTTTGACACCGGAGCTTATCGTTGTAAGCTGGCAGCGGAGGTAAAGGATTTTGATGCCGCGCAGTATATGGATAAGAAGGCTGCCCGGAGGATGGAGCAGTTCTGCCGGTTTGCTGTGGCGGCTGCAGGAGAGGCCATCGCAGACGCAGGGCTGGTGCTGGAGGAGGAGGATCCCTACAGGGTGGGCTGCTGCGTGGGAAGCGGGATCGGCAGCCTGCAGGCAATGGAAAGGGAGTATGACAGGCTGAAGGAGAGGGGGCCGGGAAGGGTTTCACCTCTGATGGTACCGCTGATGATTTCCAATATGGCAGCAGGAAATGTCAGCATTACCTTTGGCCTGAAGGGCAAAAATATGGATGTGGTGACAGCCTGTGCCTCCGGCACCAACTCGGTGGGCGAAGCCTTCCGTACGATTCAGTACGGAGATGCGGATGTAATGCTTGCGGGAGGGGCAGAGAGCTCTATTACCCCCCTGGGAGTGGCCGGCTTTACTGCCCTGACAGCCGTTTCTCTCAGTCAGGATCCCAAGCGCTGCTCCATTCCCTTTGACAGAGACAGAAATGGCTTTGTCATGGGAGAGGGGGCCGGCATCCTGGTATTGGAGGAGCTGGAGCATGCCCAAAAGCGAGGAGCACGCATTTATGCTGAGGTAGCAGGCTATGGCTGTACCTCCGATGCCTATCATATCACCTCTCCGGCAGAGGATGGCAGAGGGGCGGCCCGGGCTATGCAGGCGGCGGTTGCGGATGCAGGCGCGGCGCCGGAGGACATTACCTATATCAATGCCCATGGCACAAGTACTCCCTATAATGACTTATTTGAAACCCGCGCCATCAAGGCTGCCTTTGGAGAGCATGCGAAAAAGCTCCGTATCAATTCCACAAAATCCATGGTAGGGCATCTGCTGGGGGCGGCAGGGGCAGTAGAGCTGATAGCCTGTGTCAAGGAAATGGAGGAGGGCTTCATCCACAGAACAGTGGGCTTTTGTGAGGCAGAGGAGGAGATGGATCTGGATTACTGCAGGGAGAGTCATGAAGAGGAGGTTCCCTATGCCCTCAGCAATTCCCTGGGCTTTGGCGGACATAATGCAAGCATACTGATCAAAAAATATAAATAGTGTTAAACAGAAAAGGGGGTCATCATGGCAATATATACGGCGAAGGAAATCATGGAAATCATTCCCCACAGGCATCCGTTTCTGCTGATCGATACCATCGAGGAGCTGGAAGCAGGGGTCAGGGCGGTAGGAAAAAAATGTGTCAGCTTCAACGAGCCTTATTTTGCGGGTCACTTTCCCTCCCATCCGGTGATGCCGGGGGTGCTGATCATAGAGGCCCTGGCGCAGGTGGGTGCGGCAGCTATGCTGAGCCTGGAGGAAAACCGTGGAAAAACAGCCTATTTTGTGGGAATTGACAAGGCCAAATTCAGGCAGATGGTGGTGCCGGGAGATGTACTGATGCTGGAGACAAGGATTGTAAAAACCAAGGGAGGCATCGGGGTGGGAGAGGCTGCCGCCACGGTGGATGGAAAGCTGGCGGCAAAGGCAGAGCTGACATTTGCAATCAGGTGAAAGGAGTAGTAAGAGCAATGGAGCAGGCAGTTGAAATCAAATGTCCGAAGTGTAAAAAGATGGTAGACCGTGAAAAAGTCATGAAGAAAAAATATATCTGCTATGAATGCGGAAGCTATTTCAGGGTAAAGACCAACAATCGTATCCGCATGGCAGCGGATCTGAAAAGCTTTACTCCCTGGTTTGAGGATATGCCTGTGTATAATCCGCTGAATTACGAGGGCTATGAAGAAAAGCTGGCAGAGACCAGGGAAAAGACCGGAGTGGGAGAGGCAGTGACAGTGGGGCAGTGCAGAATCTATGGTGAGGATGCTGTGCTGGGTGTATGCGAAAGTCGTTTCCTGATGGGAAGTATGGGAAGGGTGGTAGGAGAGAAGATCACCAGAGCCATTGAAAGAGCTACGGAGCTCAGGCTGCCTGTCTTTCTTTTTTGCTGCTCCGGAGGAGCCCGGATGCAGGAGGGCATCATCTCGCTGATGCAGATGGCCAAGACTGCCGCAGCCATCAAAAGGCATGGAGAGGCAGGCCTGCTCTACAGCACCATTCTGACTGATCCTACTACGGGGGGAGTGACAGCCAGCTTTGCCATGCTGGGAGACATTATCATGGCCGAGCCGGGTGCCCTCATCGGATTTGCAGGTCCCCGGGTCATCAAGCAGACCATTGGGCAGGAGCTTCCGGAGGGCTTTCAGACCGCAGAGTTCCTGCTGGAGCACGGCTTTATCGATGGGATTGTAGAGAGAGAAAATCTGAAAAAGACACTTTATCTGCTGATCAAGACCCATCAGTGCAGGGCAGGAAAATATGCGGAGTTTCAAGCGGGCCAGGATGTCCCCTTCCAGCTTCACGAGACCTTAAAGGAGCGTTCCTGGCTGAGCCTGCCCAGGACTGCATGGGAGAAGGTGAAGGCAGTCAGACATGTGGGACGTCCTGCTGCTACAGATTATATGAAGCATATTTTCAGTTTTTTTGTGGAAGCTCATGGTGACAGATATTTTCATGATGATGCAGCCATTATCGGAGGCTTGGCCTTTCTGGATGGCCAGCCTGTCACGGTCATTGCAGATATCAAGGGAAAGGATATGAAGGAATGCCGGGAGCGCAACTTTGGCATGCCCATGCCGGAGGGCTACCGTAAGGCCCTGCGCCTGATGAAGCAGGCAGAAAAGTTCAACCGGCCCATCATCAGCTTCGTCAATACGTCGGGAGCCTTCTGCGGCATTGAAGCAGAGGAGAGGGGACAGGGAGAGGCTATTGCAAGAAACCTGCTTGAAATGTCAGCTCTCAAGGTGCCGGTGCTGTGTATATTGATCGGAGAGGGAGGCAGCGGCGGCGCTCTGGCTACGGCAGTGGGAAATGAGGTATGGATGATGGAAAATGCGACCTATTCCATCCTTTCTCCGGAAGGCTTTGCTTCTATATTATGGAAGGACTCCAACAAAGCCAGGGAGGCCAGTGAAATCATGAATATAACGGCACAGGATCTGCAGAGGCTGGGTGTGATTGAAAGAATTATTCCTGAATTCGGCGGAGCAGACAGCAGGACGGCAGAGGCCATAGGGCGTTATATGAAGGAGCAGATCAAGGAGTTTCTGGAAAAATACAGCGGTATGGACAGGGAAAAAATTGCAGAGCAGCGCTACCGCCGTTTCCGCAGTTTTTAGGAAGCTGTTATTCTGCAGCGGAGAAAATGGAGGAATGGAGCTTATGAGGATGAAGATCATCGGTACGGGAAGTGCGCTCCCCCGGACCCGGGTGGACAACGGGCAGATGGCAGAGTGGGTGGACACCACAGATGCCTGGATCAGAGAGAGAACCGGAATAGGAGAGAGGAGGCTGTCCACAGGTGAGACTGTGGTTTCACTGGGCACGGAGGCCTGTTTAAAGGCTCTGGAGCAGGCCGGAATAGGGGCGGAGGAGGTGGATCTGATCCTCCTGGCCACCTGTACGCCGGAATATCTGTTTCCCTGCGGAGCCTGTCAGATACAGGCTGCAATTGGGGCAGTCCATGCGGCGGCCTATGATATCAATGCTGCCTGTTCAGGCTTTGTGTTCGGACTGAATGCTGCCCAGGCCTATATCCGGGCCGGTGTATATCGTCGGATCCTGGTGGTGGGCAGTGAGGTGCTGTCCAAGGTGGCAGACTGGTCTGACCGTTCCACCTGTGTGTTGTTTGGAGATGGGGCAGGTGCTGTGCTGGCCCAGGCCCGGGAGGATGGAGAATCCCGTATGCTGAGCAGTATACAGGGGGCAGACGGTACAAAGGGGATGGTATTAAACTGCAGAAGCCGTATGATGATGAATCCCCTCTTTCAGGAAAACCCGGAGGAGGCGGATACCATGTATCTGACCATGGATGGACGGGAGGTCTACTGCTTTGCTGTCAGGCAGGTGGCTGTCTGCATCGCCCAAGTCCTGGAAAAGGCCGGGCTGACGCCGGAGGAGGTGGGGCTGTTCATTCTCCATCAGGCCAATGTACGTATTATAGAGGCAGTAGCCAGGAACCTTGGGGTGGATATCGGCAGATTCCCCATGAATCTGGAGAGGGTAGGGAATATGTCCTCCGCATCCATTCCGGTTTTACTGGATGAGCTGAATCGGGAGGGGAGGCTGCATCGCGGAGACAGGATCGTCCTGTCCGGATTTGGAGGCGGACTCACCTACGGAGCCTGCGTCCTGGTCTGGTAAATGTCAGAATAGAGTTGAGGAGTTGAGATTATGATGGAGCAGAGGACGAACCGTCTCCTGAGCGAGCTGCTGATCAATCTGTTTACCAATGTAATGGATGCTGAGGCAAAGGCAGTCATTACAGAAGAATTTAAGGATATTACCAACAATGACCTGCATATTATGGAAGCTATCGGAATCGAAGAGCCAAGGAAGATGTCAGATATCGCAAGAAAGCTGAATGTTACGGCGGGAACCCTGACCACTAACATAAACAGCCTGGAGGATAAGGGCTATATCGTGAGGGAAAGAAGTACCCAGGATAAGCGGGTGGTCTGTGTCATACTGACAGAGAAGGGCAGAAAGGCTTTTTTTCATCACAGGGACTATCACAAACGAATGATCCGAACCATTGTAAAGGATCTGAAGGAGGATGAAAAGGAAGTGTTGATTCGCTGCCTGCGGACACTGAATCATTTCTTGGAGCAGGACTGCTGAGCCTAGGGGAAAGGACTTTGATTTTAACAAAAGAAAAACCTCTGCATATAATGTGATAAATGAATATGCAGAGGTTTTTTTATGCCTGTAAATATAATGCATGCGGCACAGACGGCCGGCAGCTCTTATGTGGGAGGGCTGAAGATCAGCGTCACCTCTACAGTAGGAATGATTCCGGTACGGGATGCTACGGTCAGGATTTCCTACAAAGGGATACCCGATACCACGATAGAGACGCTGAATACGGACATATCGGGGCAGACCGAAGAGATAGACCTGCCGGCGCCTCCCCTGGAGTACAGTCTGTCACCGGGAGAGGAGCAGCCCTATTCCGAGTACAATATTGAAGTGAGTGCACCGGGATATGAGCCTGTGATGATATCCGGGACAGAGATACTGGCAGACACACTGGCGCTGCAGCCTGTAGAGATGACACCCATAGAAATGGAGCAGGAAGAGGAGGAGGTCATCGTTATTCCTGATCATACCCTGTATGGGGAATATCCTCCCAAGATTCCGGAGGATGAGATCAAGCCCATGGACGAATCGGGGGAGATCGTGCTGAGCAGGGTGATAATACCTGAATATGTGATCGTTCATGACGGCATGCCTTCAGACCCCACTGCCCCGAACTACTATGTCCGCTACAGGGATTATATCAAAAATGTAGCCTCTTCCGAAATCTATGCTACCTGGCCGGAGAGCACCATCTATGCCAATATACTGACCATTATGTCTGTCACTCTGAACAGGGTATATACGGAGTGGTACCGCAACCAGGGCTATAATTTCACCATCACCTCCTCCACAGCCTATGATCAGAAGTGGATGAAGGGCAGGAATGTCTATGAGAATATCGACTACCTGGTGGATACCGTGTTTGCCAATTTTCTTTCCAGGCCGGGTGTCAGGCAGCCGATTTTTACCTCCTACTGCGATGGCAAGCGGGTCACCTGCAGCGGTCTGAGCCAGTGGGGATCCAAGTATCTGGGAGATGAAGGGTATTCCGCTATTGAAATCATCCGCTATTATTATGGCAATGACATGTATATTAATTCAGCGGAAAGCATTGCCGGAGTGCCTTCCTCCTGGCCGGGCTATGATCTGACAATAGGCTCCAGCGGAGACAAGGTGAGACAGATGCAGCAGCAGCTGACTCGCATTGCCCAGAATTATCCTGCTATACCGGTGGTTGCGGCAGACGGAGTCTATGGAAGCCAGACGGCGGAGGCAGTGCGGGCATTCCAGAAAATCTTCAACCTGCCCCAGACGGGGGTGGTAGATTATCCTACTTGGTATCAGATCTCCAATATCTATGTAGGAGTGAGCCGGATCGCAGAACCCGCATAAGCCGGGGCTGCACACCGGGGGAAAACAGCCCTGGTGTGCAGCCCTATGTATGGTTTATTCCAGATTCAGATTTCTGCGAAGCATGCTTTCTGCAATGAAAAACAGCAGGAGGCTGCCCAGGATGGTGGCCAGTGTCTGGCCGCTCCAGAGTGCCCTGATAAAGGTGCTGCCGGAGGATCTCGTAAAGCCGGCAACATTGAAAAGCATTATCGGCGCGTTCAAAAAGACGGCAGATGCAATCTGTACCACCACATACTGCAGGATATACCAGAGGACGGCTCCGGCCACCCTATGCCCTGTAAAAAGCTGGCCCAGGGCGATGGCTGAGAATATCATCAGCACACTGAAGGTGGTACTGATGACCGTATAGACCACGGAAAACAGGATCAGGGTAAAGGCATTCATATCCAGAAAGTCTAAAAGGAATTGCATGATCTCCGGTGCATTCCGGAGCACCTCCTGGACACCGTCGGAATCAAAGGTTCTCAGGAATGCCATAAACAGGGCAAAGACGCTGAGCATCACTACGATCCCCGTGATCAGGTTCCAGGCAACACTGATCAGCAGCTTGGAGAGGATGATCTGCCAGGGGGCTACAGGAAGGGTGTTGGTGAGATATCCTTCATCTGTATACAGGTTTTTATAGTAGCGGATGGCAATATAGATGGTGACAGCCATGGAGCCGGCAAAAATTGAGACAACATAAAAGAAGCCGGCCAGAACCTTCAGATATTCCAGCAGCTGGTCGTCCAGCTTCCACAGGGGAGAGATCAGGAAAATAACGCCAACCCCGGTGATGATAAGCAGGAAAATATTGATAATGGCCGGAGTTCTCCAGTACAGCGTCCAATCGTATTTTAATAATTTTTTTAACATGCGAATACCCTCCTGAAATAAGAATCTACTGACTGACCGTGCTCCTCCCTGATCTGGTCTACCCCCATCTGGGCAAGCACCTGCCCCTCCCGGATGAAAATCACCTCATCCAGTATATTTTCGATGTCGGAGATCAGATGGGTAGACAGAAGGATGCTGGAATTTCCATTATAGTTGGTCAAAATTGTGTTCAGAATATAATCCCTGGCCGCAGGGTCAACACCTGCGATTGGCTCGTCCAGGATAAAGAGATCCGCATTCCTGCTCATAACCAGAATGAGCTGGATCTTTTCTCTGGTTCCCTTGGAAAGGGTCTTCAGGCGGGCATCCTGCGGCACCTGAAGAGAGTCCAGCATAGCTTTGGCCCTTTCAGGGTTGAAGTCCGGATAAAAATCCTGAAAGATGGCAACGGCATCACATACCTTCATGTCTGCCTGCAGATAGGTTCTCTCGGGCAGATAGGATATCTTTGCCTTGGTATCGATGCCCGGTCTGCAGCCGTTGATCAGGATGCTCCCGCTGGTGGGCCGCAGCAGGCCGCTCATCATCTTGATCAGGGTGGTCTTTCCGCTGCCGTTGGGTCCCAGCAGGCCGATGATCCTGCCCCTGGGAATGGTGAGATTCATGTCGTTAACGGCTACCTTTCTGCCGTAGGCCTTGGTTAGATTTTTTATTTCTGCTAAAGCTTCCATACTATCTCCTCCTCCTGTGTGGATTTTTCGATGAGCGCAAGGATTTCCTCCCTGGAAAACCCCAATTCCCTCATGCTTTGGAAAAAATGCCTGATGTGTTCGTCTGCAAGCTGTCTCTGAGTTTCCCTGATCAATTCCATATTTTCAGTTACCGTCCGCCCACTGGTCCGCTGGGTTATGACCAGACTGCTCCGTTCCAGCTCAGCCAGAGCCTTCTGCATCGTGTTGGGATTGACACTGGCTTCGGTGGCCAGATCCCTTACACTGGGAAGGCGGTCACCTGGCTTATAAAAGCCCGTGATGATTCGCATCTGCATGATTTCCACAAGCTGTGAATATATGGGTCTGTCTGCATTTAAATTCCATACCATGAAATCATTCCTTTCTGTGCCGGATTTAGGTAACAGCTGTGCTGTATTACTCTATTAATACAATAAGATAAAAATTCTTTTTTGTCAATCCCTGTTTTGCATCCCTGCCGGAATTCATTTTCAGCCGGCTTGCAGAAAGAGGCCCGGTAATGATATAATCTATGCAGCTATATGTATTGTGTCAATGCAGTATCAAAGCGGTGAGCGGAATGAGGTGAAAGGATGGATGCCACAAGCGGTACATTGCAATTTTCTGTAACGGAGCTGGAGCTGTCGCTGCAGAGAGAGGAGAGCCTTAGGGGGACATTTACCCTCTATGCGCCGGAAGGTATGACGGCGGAGGGGTATGTCTATTCCTCTGATCCCAGGATGACCTGTCTGACGGGACAGTTTGCGGGAAGCCGGGGAGAGATAGAGTATTGCTTCTCAGCGTGTGGAATGGAGGAGAGGGAGGTACTGCAGGGAAAGTTTCTGATTATTTCCAGCTGCGGAGAGTACGAGCTGCCCTACCGTGTGGAGATCAGGGAAACAGGAGTTGCTTCCAGTATGGGAAGTATCAGAAATATGTTCCACTTTACTAATCTGGCTAGGATGAATTGGGAAGAGGCGGTCAGGATCTTTTATTCCAAGGAGTTCGGGAGGCTCTTTACCGAGGGGCCGGAACAGCAGTACCTCAGTGCATACAGGGGACTGTCGGCGGTATACGGCAGCCATCAGAACCTGGAGGAGTTCCTGCTGGAGATCCATAAAAAGCAGCCGGTTTTATTTACAGTGGAAGAGAAAGAGATCCTGTTGGAGGAGGCGGAGGGAATGGAGGAGCGCAGCCTTACCCTCAGCAGGAGCGGATGGGGCTATACCTTTTTAAGAATAGAAACCCAGGGAGATTTTCTGGAAACCTGCCAGGAAATGGTTACGGATCATGAGTTTTCGGGCGATACCTGCCGTCTGGTCTTCCATATTGATGCTGACAGCCTGCATGGCGGCTGCAACTTCGGAGGTATCCGTATATTCAACTCCCGTGTAGATATCCGTATCCCCGTCACAGCAAGCCGAGATGGCAGGAGGGTTCGTATCCATGATATCCGGAGAGAGAAGAAGGAGCTCACCGTCCGGCTGGTGGAGCAGTATTGCAGCTTTCGGGGAAAAGAGCTCTCCATGAAGGCCTGGCTGACAGAAACGGAACGGCTCTTAGAGCGGCTGTCAGCCCTGGACCCCAGAGACATCCAGACCAGACTGTTCGGGATCCAGCTCCTCATTACCCAGGAACAGTTCCGTGAAAGTCAATGGAAGCTGGAGGGCATCAGGAAGGAGGTACAGGAATGCGGTGGGCAGGAGCTCTGGTGCTATTATCTCTATCTGACCACCCTCTGCAGCCAGGAGGATGAGGAATATGTGGATGAGGTAGCAGCCAGGGTGGAAGAATGCTATTGCGCCAATCGGGGAAGCTGGAGGATTGCCTGGCTGCTGTTGCATCTGTCTGCGGAGTATACCCGGAGTGCATCCAGACGATGGCTGTTGTTGGAGGAGCAGTTCAGAAGGGGCTGTATCAGTCCGGTGCTCTATATTGAGGCCTGGCGTCTGGTGGAGATGAATCCTGCTTTGCTGAGCAGGCCCGGCAGCTTTGAAATGCAGGTGCTGAATTATGCAGCAAAAAAGGGACTGCTTTCCCAGCCGGCTGCGGCACAGCTCCGTCAGCAGTTCCAGAAGCTGAAGCACTATTCTGAAACGGCATTTTTTATTCTACAGGAATGCTACGACAGCTTTCCGGACAGTGAGACTCTGCACGCCATCTGCAGCCTGCTGATCAAGGGCAGCCGGACGGATGAGGCCAGCTTTTATTGGTATAGCCTGGGTGTGGAGCAGGAGCTGCGGATCCTGAGGCTGTATGAATACTACATGATGTCATTGCCTGGGGAGTATGAAGGTGAGATCCCCCGGAAGGTGCTGATGTATTTTGTGGGTCAGAGCGGGCTGGATTATAAGAAGAATGCTTTGCTTTATTCCTATATCTGTAAAAACAAGGAGGAGCACCCGGAATACTATATGATGTTCTACGGGCAGATAGAGGAATTTGTGCTGGAACAGATCCATAAGGGGAGGATCAATAAAAATCTGGCATATTTATATGAGAATGCCCTTTCCCCGGCGGCAGTGGAGGAGGAGCTGGCAGAGGAGCTGGTTCCCCTGCTGTTTACCCATATGGTGAGTACCAGCAGCATGGATATACGTCAGGTGATCGTGCGGTATGGGATCAGCCGGGAGGAGTACAGGTATCCGGTGAGTGAGGGCAGGGCACAGGTTCCCCTGTACAGCCGGGATTTCAGGATATTGCTGGAGGATGGGGAGGAGAACCGCTATACAGTCAGTGTACCCTATCGGTGTGAAGGTCTGCTCCGGCCGGAAAAATGGCTCTCCCTGATGGTCTGCTCTGTAAAGGGGCATCTGGGTCTGGATGTGTATATGTGTGAAAGCGGCAAGGCTTTTGCAGAGGTGACGCAGGAAAATCTGTCCGGCTTCTGTCATATTGCTTCGTCCTCCTGTATCGAGCCGGGGAGGAGGAGTGAGGCCGGACTGAAGCTCCTCCATTACTATTATGAGCAGGACTGTATCAGGGAGCTGGATGACTGTCTGGAGAAGCTGGAGCCTGAGGATATGGATGCCGGAAGGCGCAGTGAGGTGGTCCGTTTTCTGGTAGTGAGGGGAAAGTATGACAAGGCCCTGGCCTGGATGAAGCGATTCGGTGTCCATGGGGTGAAGTGCAAGACTCTGCTACGTCTCTGCAGCCGTCTGATAGACAGGGATGGCCTGGCAGAGGACAGAGGGCTGACACAGATTATCCATTATACCTTTGAACAGGGGAAATACGATGGTAACCTGCTCTCCTATCTGGTGAGGTATTTCAGGGGGACGCTGGAACAGCTGGAGAGGGTGCGGAAGGCGGCGGAGGCCTTTGAGGTGGATACCTATGACCTGTGTGAACGCATGCTGCGTCAGATGCTTTTTACCGGCTCCTTCGTCAAGGAGTGGACTGCGGTCTTTAGATCCTATGTGGCAGGAGGGGGAAGGACAGAGACAGAAAAGGCTTTTTTGGCCAGATGCTGCCACTGTTATTTTGTGGGGGAGGAGTCTTCGGATGCCTTTGTCTTTATGGAACTGGTGAGGCTGCATGAGGGAGGGGTTTCGTTGGAGCGTGTGTGTAAGCTGGCGCTTTTGAAATATTTTGCTTTCAGACAGGAGGAGATGGCTCCAGGGGTAAAGGAGGCAGTCTGCCGGTTTTTGACGGAGCTGGTAGAGGAGGGCCTGTGCCTGGGATTTCTCAGGGAATACGGCAGGGCAGTTCCTGCTATGGAGAGACTTCTGGATAAGACGGTAGTGGAATACAAGGGACAGCCGGGCAGCCATCCGATTATCCATTACCTGATCGAGGATGAGCAGGGCGGGAAAGGTGAGTACAGGGAAGAGGAAATGGGGGAGATGTATGAGGGAATATATGCCAAGGCCTTTGTATTGTTTTTCGGGGAAAGGCTCCGATATTATATTGCAGAGAGGCAGGGAGATGAGGAAGTGGTCACCCGGAAAAGCCTGGTGAGCGGGGGAGGCCCTGCAGGTGATGGGTGTTTTGCCATGATCAACAGGATGGAGGAGGGGATGGCCCTGCAGGATTATGACAGGGTGGATCGTCTGCTGGAGGACTATTACAGAAAGGAATATATGGTTTCTTCTATTTTCTGCCTGAAGTAAGGGCAGGAAGAAGGATAAAAGGACAGTGAGAGGGTGAAGGGATGCTGTTGGATAGAAAGCCGGGGAGTGGAAAAAAGAATGGAGGACAGGCTGTGATAGGCTATGACCTGAGTGATGACTATGCCCAGATCACTTACTGCATCGGCAGGGAAGGGAAGGCGGAGACTCTGGCATTGGTGGCGGGTACCGAGAGATACAATATCCCCGCGGTTCTTTGGAAGAAAAAGGGGGTAAATCAATGGCTCTTTGGGAAAGAGGCCCTGGAAGCTGCAGATGAGGAGGGGGGGACCAGGGTGGACAGACTGGTGAGCCTGGCCAGGAGCGGCGAACCTGTCAGGCTGGAGGAAGAAAGCTTTGACCCGGTGGCTCTGCTCACCCTCTTTGTGAAAAAAAGCCTTTCCCTGCTGGACGCTGTAGCTTCTTCCGACAGCCTGGGGGGAGTGATGTTTACCCTGGACGATCTGGATGAGCGCATGGGGGAGGTAATGACTCTGCTGGGAGCCAATCTGCATCTTCGGACAGAACAGATTTTTTTTCAAAGCCATGCGGAAAGCTTCTACTATTATATGCTTCAGCAGCCGGAGGAGCTGTGGAACTGTCAGGTACTGCTGTGTGACTATGACAACCGCCGGCTGAAGGTCTATGAGCTGGGCTGTAACAGGAAAACCCAGCCAAAGGTGGTCTGTATTGACAGCTTTGAGTATAAAGAGATGGCAAGGGAGGGAATCGTCCCTCCCTCAGGGAGCCGGCAGAAGGAGGAACTGGACAGAAGCTTTCAGAATATCGTCAGTGAGAGATGCGGCAGCAGGGCGGTTTCCTGCGTCTATCTGGTGGGAGAGGGGTACAGGGATGGGTGGATGGCCCGGTCCCTGCGGTATCTTTGCAGGAGCAGCAGGGTGTTTCGGGGAAATAACCTTTACAGTAAGGGAGCCTGCTGCAGCATCCGGGAGAAGCTGGGATTGGGACAGCATAATGGAGAATATGTATTTCTGGGCCGGGATAAGCTGAAGACAAACATAGGCATGCGGGTGTTCAGGAAGGGAGAAGAATCTTTTTTTACCATTCTGGATGGGGGGATCAGCTGGTTTGAGGCGAAGAAGGACTTTGACCTCATTTTGGAATCAGGGGACATCATTTCTCTGAGGCTGGTTCCTCTGATTGGAAAGGGATTTCGGGAGATCCATATGCGGCTGGAGGGACTGGCAGAGCGTCCGGCTTGGACCACCCGGCTGAGGATCCAGATCCGGATGCAGAGTGAACAGAGGCTGTGTGTCCGGGTGAAGGATATGGGATTTGGAGAAATTTTCCCCTCTTCGGGAGGGGAATGGATGAAGATGTTTGACATAGGATGAAAGGAGTAGGACTTGGGCAGGGTATTGCTTTGTATGGGCCGATATGCAAAAAAGCCTTATTTTATGGAAAGGGCATATATAAATGTTTTTTCTGTGGAGGAATTATGTTATTGTTTTATAGAGAACGCCTGTCTGATCGGCCAGGAGGCCATGGACGGAGAACTGTCGGATTGGCTGGATCGGGAATGCGGCATGGGAGAGCTGGCCGGCAGATTAAAGAAGCTGGAAAAGAAAGGATCTTCCATCAGTACATATGCAAAAACAATCCTGGAGTATGTGGGCTATGGCAGCAGGGAGCAGCAGGAGCAGGCCCTGCTGCAGCTGGAAAAGAGCCTGGAGCTGAATGTGTATGAGAAAAGAAAGGCCAGAGCCGACTATCTGGCAGAGCATGGGAAGTATATACCGGCCCTGAAGAGCTATGACAGTCTGCTGCAGGAGATTCCCCAGGAGGAAAGGTCTTTGAGGGCCGGTGTCCTCCACAACCGGGGGGTGGCATATGCCGGGCTGTTTTGTTTTGAAAGCGCTGCCGAAAGCTTCCGGGAGGCATTTGCTTGGGGAGCCGGTGAGGATTCCTTCACCGCCTGTCTGGCAGCCAAGCGCATGGCCCTGGGGGAAACAGAGTATGTGGATTTTGTAGCAGCCAGGACAGAGGATCATGAACAGCTGCTCAGGGTGGAAAGGCTGATGGAGCAGGTGGTCGGAGAATTTGAAGGAACCCGGGAGAGCAGGATGCTCTTTACGCTCAGAGTATGCAGGGAAGAAGGAAAAAACGATTCTTATTATGAGGAGATAAAGAGGATCGTTGGAGGCCTGAAGGAAAAATATCGTGAGATGACGGCAGAATAACAGAGGTGAGTATGGAATCTAAAATGGGAGCATTATCTAAAATGGGAGAATGGAAGGACAGATTGTTTGGCAGATGGCGGAATCGCCGGAAGGAGCAGTTTCAGGAGGAAGATCTGAACGATGGGGACTGGTGTGACCTGGAGCAGAAGGAAAGGGAATGGGATGTAAATGATGAAGCGGAACGCAGGGAATTCATACAGGGGCGTCTGGATCAGATCACTGAGGCTTCTGAGGAATTAGAGAAGCTCTCGGTGGAGTATGCCACAGTAACTGCTTATCTCAAGGATATGGAAGAGATAGAAGCCCTGCCCGAGACAGAGATGGCAGTGCTGGCGGCCGGCGCGGAGAAAATCCAGGGCCTGGAGAAAAAGAGAGGGGGCTACCTGGAGAAGAAGCACCGGATGAGTGAGGAGGATTTTCACCGGATGGAGCGGATGGAATGGGATGCTCAGGAGGGCTGTCGGAAGCTGGAGGAGGCCGAGGACTACCAGAGCCGCATCCGACAGGATATGACCCGTCTGGAGGGCGAGAAGCATGCCTACCTCTACCGCAAGAATGAATTGAAGGGGGTCATCGCGGATTCCAGGGGGATAGTGGTGGTCAGCGCCGTATTCCTGATCGCCTGCTATGTGATTCTTTTTACACTGAAGCTGGTGCTGGACATGGATATCCAGCTGGGATTCTTATGTGCTACGGCGCTGATTGCCTTGGTGGCAGCAATCCGCTATTTTAAGTACACAGGCGCAGTGAAGGAGCTGAGGCGGGTGGAAAAGGGAATCAACCGGATCATCATGCTGCAGAACAGGGTGAAGATCAGGCTGGTAAACAATACCAACCTGCTGGATTATCTTTATATGAAGTATCAGGTCAAGAGCGGCAGGGAGCTTAAGAGCCTTTGGGAAAAATATCAGGTGGAAAAGGAAGAAAGAAAGGTTTACAGGGAGGCAGAGCTGGAGCTGGAGGAGTGTCAGCAGGAGTTTCTGTCCATCCTGAAATGCTATCAGCTCAAGGATCCTGCAGTCTGGCTGCATCAGACCGCTGCTATCCTGGACAGTAAGGAAATGGTGGAGATCAGGCACAATCTGATCACCAGGAGACAGGCTCTGCGCCGCCGTATGGATTATAATAAAGAAGTGGTAGCCGCAGGGGCAGAAAAGGAAATCAGGGAACTGGCGGACAAAAATCCGCAGTATGCCCGGGAGATCCTGAGTATGCTGGACAGCCTGAAGCTGGGGGAAGCATTTCGATAGGCATGGTACTTATTTCTTGTTGACATCGTAAGTGATTTGTAATAGAATTTGTTAAGTTTGAATATGATATAATTCGACAGAATAAAAGGCTTAGCAATATTCTGATAGGGAAAGATTAGAAGGATGGAAGGATTTATCGATATACACAGCCATATCCTCCCGGGGCTAGATGATGGGGCAGGCGATATGGAAGAAACCCGGGAGATGCTGAGGATCGCCTACAGGGAAGGAATCCGGGACATTATCACCACGCCTCATTTTTTTGCATCCCGTCAGAATGCATCCCCGGAGGCCATCAATGAGGTGCTCTGCCGGGTGCAGAAGAGTATGGAGGAGTGGAAGGTTCCGATCAGGCTCTATACGGGGAATGAAATATTTTATCGAAGTGAGATCGCAGATTTATTGGAGGAGGGAAAGATCCATACCCTGGCCGGAAGTCAGTATGTTCTGGTAGAATTCGATCCTACGGTGGAATACACCTATTTGAGAGATGGGATCATCAAGCTGGCAAGCTATGACTATCTGCCGATCGTTGCCCATGCGGAGCGGTATGAATGTCTTTTTCGGGAAAAAAGACGGCTGCGGAGGCTGAAGGAGCATGGAGCCCTGCTCCAGGTGAATGGAAGTACACTTTCGGGCAGCTTCATGAGTGAGGCGTCCAAAAGAGGAAGGTACATGGTGAAACAGGGGCTGATAGATTTCTTGGGGACGGATGCCCACAGCAGCAGGACCAGGAGTCCCAGGATCCAAAAGAGCGCTTCTTATCTATATAAAAAGCTGGGAAAGGAAAAGGCTGAAAAAATCCTCTTTGAGAATCCCAGGGCAGTCATTCATAATGAATTGATAGAATAGCGGAAAACAAAAAACGGAAATAGGGATAAAGGAGAATATGGTGGATACAAACAAGAATCGGTCGGATGAAATAGAAATTGATTTGCGGGAGGTCTTCCTGCTTTTGCTCAGCAGACTCTGGCTCATTATCCTGGTGGGGATTCTGACGGCCGCAGTAGGGTTCGGTATCAGTGCTTTTCTGATCCGGCCGACTTATCAATCTACTACCAAGATTTATATTTTAAATAAGCAGGATGAAAATACGGTAACCTATTCGGATGTGCAGCTGGGCACCCAGCTTACGAAGGATTATGCCCAGCTGATTACCAGCCGTCTGGTGCTGGAGAAGGTGATCGAGGAGCTGAGGCTGAGGAATATGGCTTATGAGGATATGCTGCGTAAGGTGTCAGTCACAGCACTGACAGATACAAGAATTCTTTCCATTACCGTATCTGACCATGATCCGGTACTGGCCATGAATATTGCCAACAGCATACGTGAAAACGCTGCGGTACATATTAAAAATGTAATGGATATAGAAGCTGTAAATGTGGCAGAGACGGCAAATTTACCCACACAGAAGGCCAGCCCCAGCGTGGCAAAATGGGTATTGGGCGGAGGCAGTATCGGAGCTTTTCTGGTGATAGCCATTACATTGCTGGTTTATTTTCTGGATGATACCATTAAAACCAGTGATGATGTGGAGAAATATCTTGGACTCAGTACGCTGGCCCTGATTCCGTCCAATGTGCAAAGAAAGAAAAAGTAGGGAAGAAACGCATGGAAGACAATATGATGATAGAAATAAAAGCCGATGAGGAGCAGAAAAATACTGAGGAAGCAGTCTCTTCAAAGCAGCAGGCAGTAGTTCTGAAGGAGGACAAGACCCTGGATTTCCGGTCCAGGGAGGCCTATAAGACATTGCGGGCCAATCTGGAGTTTGCGGGAGATGATGTAAAGGTCATCGCCGTTACCAGCTGTACTCCAAATGAGGGGAAGTCCAGCATATCCATGAATCTGGCCAAGTCGATAGCAGAAAGCGGGAAGCGGGTCATTCTGATTGATGCCGATCTGAGAAAGTCTGTTCTTGTAGGCCGGTATAAGGCTGGAAGGGTGCGCTATGGCCTGAGCCATTTTCTGAGCGGGCAGAAGTCTTTTCAGGAGGTTTACTGTGCAACCAATATTGAAAACCTGTACGTTGTGTTTGCCGGCCCGGTTCCGCCCAACCCCAGTGAATTGCTGGGCGGGAAGTACTTCAAGGTAATGATCGATATATTGAGAGATCTTTTTGATTATGTGATCATTGATACGCCCCCATTAGGAAGTGTGATCGACAGTGCTATTGTGGCCAAGCAGTGTGACGGTTCTTTGATTGTGATTGCCAGCAATGAAATCAGCTATAAATTTGCACAGAAGGTAAAGGATCAGCTGGAAAAGGCTGAGTGCAGGGTTCTCGGCTGTGTACTGAATAAGGTAAATATCAGTCAGAAAAGCTATTATGGAAAATATTACGGTAAATATTACGGTAAATACTATGGCAAGGACTATGAGAAGTAAGGAAGTGTTTCTGGCAGATTTTACTGGAATTTCTACGGGGAAGAACAAGGATGAAATCAAGAAGAGTTGGAATTATTTTAGGGATTCTGGATATTGCACTGGTAGGAGTGCTGGGCTTCTTTTATCTGGAGCAGGATCGGAACCTTCCGAGGATCATAATAGAAGAGACCGGCTTGGTTTACAGAGAGGGCATGTCTGAGGAAGAATTGCTGACAGGTGTCACTGCCATAGATCCTGAGGATGGGGATGTCAGCAGCTCCCTGGTTATTGAAAAGGTAGTTCCTGATACAGAAAAGGGGATCGCCCTGATTACCTATGGGGCCAGGGATAGGTCGGGGAATCTGGTAAAGGTATCCACCAGTGTAAAAATGCAGGCAGAGGGGAATGAGACGAATGAAGAATAAGCTGCTGAAAAATGTAATTGTATATGGAGTAAGTCTGTTGATTGTGGGTCTGGTAATAGCCGGTTTCAATCTGATCAGAAACGGGCAGCAGGGAGAAGTGTTGTCCCGGGAAACGGAGCAGGAGACCGGGCAGGAGCTGCAGGAGGCCAGGCCGGTGATGACCCAGGAGGAAATGGAAGAGCTGTATGACCGGCACAAGGCTGCAGCTACTGCGCCGGCCGGGACATCAGAGGCCGGACCCGTGACAGAAGCAGAGGATATCGGAGAGGAAGCCCCAGAGCAGACCCCTGAAGCGGGAGCAGAGGGGGAGGAACAGGAGCAGAGCTATACCAGTCCGGTGGATTTTGAAGGTATGTGGAAGGTGAATCCCGATGTATATGCCTGGATCACTGTTCCCGGCACCGTGATTGATTATCCGGTTCTGCAGCATCCCACGGACAATACCTATTATCTGAACTACAATATTGACGGCTCCTACGGATATCCGGGCTGTATCTATACAGAAACCATGAATGCCAAGGACTTTTCGGACAACAATACAGTGATCTACGGACATAACATGAAGAATGGAACCATGTTTTCTGACCTGCATAAATTCGAGGATTCTGCTTTTTTTGAGAAAAATGACCGGATCATCATCTATATGCCGGAGCAGGAGCTGGAGTATACCATTTTTGCGGCTTATGTGTATGATGACAGGCATCTGCTTTACAGCTTTAATTTTGCAGATAGAGCGGTCTATGCTAATTATCTGGAGACGGTACAGAATATGCGGGATATGAACGCTAATATTCGTGAAGATATCACAGTCACTGCAGAGAATAAGATCATTACTCTGGTAACCTGCATAGGGGATCAGCCTGAAAAACGGCTTCTGGTACAGGCTGTATTGAATGAAGGAGAAGTGTCAAAAGCAAATGTCCAATAAAGAAGAAGGGTCGGTTAAGAAATCAGGAAAAAATCCTATCATCCGGAGATTTTTTATAGTAGGGCTGATCGTCTGCTGTACAGTGCTGCTGGTTTCCGGTACCTATATGCTGCTGCACAGTCTGGGAAAGAACAGTTTGTCCCGACATGCAGAGAAAACCATAAATGAAGAACTGTCCCGGCAGTTAAGCGATACAGTGATACAGGAGGAGAAGTCCGCCCCGGAGCTGCAGGAGGGACAGATTCTGGTAGAAGGACAGGTGTATCAGTATAACCAGGATATCCTCACCTTCCTTTTTATGGGAGTGGATTCCCGCAATGGGATTTCCAAAGAAAAAACGCCCGGAGAGGCCGGGCAGGCAGATGCGCTGCTGCTGGTAGTGATCAATCCCCGAAGACAGGCGGTGGATGTGGTAGCCGTCAACAGAGATACTATGGTGGATATAGAGATTTACGATACGGCAGGGGTGTATATAGGAGATGAGCGGGGACAGATCACCCTGCAGTATGCCTATGGAAACGGAAGAGAAAAAAGCTGTGAGCTCATGGAGCAGGCGGTGTCCAATCTCTTCTTTGGTATCCCCATCCATGGCTATGGGGCACTGGACATGGACTCTATCAGTACCCTGAATGACGCAGTGGGAGGGGTGGAGGTAACCATTTTAGATGATATGACAGAATACCGGAAGGATTGGGTAGAGGGAGCGAAGGTACTGCTTTCAGGCCGGGATGCTTTGTTCTATATACGTCAGAGAGAATTTCAATCCAAGGAGCTGGGAAGCAATATCCGCCGTGTGGAGAGGCAGAAGCAATATCTGACTCTGTATGTGGAGAAGCTGAAGACAAAAATAAAAAAGGATATTACCTTTCCTCTGACTCTGTACAGCAGCCTGGAAAAGCATATGGTCACCAGCCTGACGATGAACGAGATCACTTATCTGGCCGGCAGCCTTATGGGCTATGATTTTTCCATGGAGCACACTGTTTCCATTCCGGGGGAGTCTGTCATGGGAGAAACCAATGAAGAGTTTTATGTGGATGATGGGGCTCTGAAACAGATTGTCATAGACTTGTTTTATGAAAAAATTGACGGAACCGATATTGGATGAGGCAACTCATTTAATATAAAAGAAACCAACAAAGCGAAGGAAAGGAGGGGATCCCGATGAAAAAACTTTGCAGTGCTTTATTAGTAATTGCTTTGGCAGTGGTCATGGTGTTTCCTGTAATGGCAGCACCCAGCCCTAATGCTACAGCAAGAGAAGCAAGAAGGAATGCATCAGTGGCAGTTGCCGGAGCTAAGGTAACGGCTCTTCCTGCTGATGTATTTGCAGCAGCGCAGGATGTGGTAAGCAATGCCACTCATCTGACCAACCTTGGCATCAGTACATCTGCCAGGATGGTATCTGCATTTGACCTGGATATGGACATGCCTGCAGGGCAGACAAGTGTAACAGTTCCTATCAAGGTGGACAATGTAAAGGCTGGTACTTATGTAGTAGTTATCCACAGGATGGATAATGAGGCAAAAACCTGGGAAGTGGTTGGACAGGGTTATGTTGGCGAAGATTTGACCATTAACTGTACTTTCACCAGCTTCTCCCCGGTAGTTGTCTTGGCTGTTGATGCGACTCAGGCTTCTGCCGGCGTTAAAGCTCCCAAGACAGGCCAGTTTTAAAGAGAGCTGTTTTCATGGAGGTTGTCAAAAACCTTCGTAAAAAAAGTAATAACCTAGGATAAAAAGTTGGTTTCAAAAGGCGGTCTCCGTTTAGGCGGAGACCGTAAAAAGGAGAAAAGTTGGAAAACAAAAGAGTGACAAATACCGCAAAGTGCATATTGAATCTGTGGAATATCGGGCTGTTTGCAGTGGTATGGTTTGCTTTTTATAACAGCTATACCTTTGATACCTTCCGGCTTAAAGGCGGGTTAATTACGGTTGTGATTTTTATTTTTATATATACCTCTCTGTGCAGGCTGTACAGAGCTTACAGAATCGCTTCCTCGGAGATTGGGGAAACTGTTTTTTCTCAGATTCTTTCCTTTGGAATCGCGGATTTGATTCTGTATGCAGAATGCTGTCTGGTATACAATTGCTATGTTAATATTGTACCGGGCTTCCTTGCAGTATTGCTGCAGGGATTTGGTACTGCACTCATTGTGACCCTGACAAAGCAGTATTTTATCAGGCATATTTCGCCCAAGAGGACTATCCTGGTTTACGGACAGCGGGTGGAGCCTCAGGAGGTTATACAGTTTAAGGAAAGGCTGCTCAGTAAATACAGTCATCTCTTTTCCATAGAAGAGCTGGTGTGTGAAATGGATGAGAGCAGTGAATTTAAAGCAATAAGTTACGAGTATGAGGCTGTTATTCTCTATGAGTTGTCCAGCCACATCAGAGGAAAATATATTGCCCGGCTGGTTGGAGCAAGAAAAAGCTTCTATATTTCCCCTACGGTGGAGGATATTATGCTTCAGGGCTGTGAGCCGAAGCACCTGCTGGACACACCCCTGGTAAAATATAATTACAGATATAATAACAGACGGAATTATCTACTGAAACGTATTCTGGATGTGTTACTTTCCGTTTTTATCCTGGTCATTCTATCGCCGATCCTGCTTTTGATTGCTCTGCTGATCAAGCTGGAAGATGGGGGGCCGGTATTTTTTAAGCAAAAACGCTGTACAAAGGATGCCAGAGTATTTGAAATACTGAAATTCAGAAGCATGGTGGTGGATGCAGAAAAGGACGGAGTGACTCCCTGCAGAAACGGGGACAGCAGAATAACCAGGGTAGGTGCATTTATCAGAAGGATCCGGCTGGATGAAGTCCCTCAGTTTATCAATGTAGTAAAAGGGGATATGAGTATCGTGGGTCCCCGTCCGGAGCGGGTCGAGCATGTGAGCCAATATATCCAGGAAATACCGGACTTTGCCTACCGTATGCGGGTTTTGGGCGGTCTCACAGGCTATGCCCAGATCTATGGCAAATACAATACCTCTGCCTACGATAAGCTCCGTCTGGATCTTCTTTATATTGAAAATCAGTCCCTGGTGCTGGATCTGAAGCTGGTTCTTCTTACGATAAAGACCATATTTACGCCGGAGAGTACGGAGGGGTTTGAGAAGGAGAAAAGTGAGAGGATAAATTTAAGGGCCAAGGATAGTATTTCATCAGGAAAGAAAAGGTTGAAGTCCGAGGGAATACAGTAAAGAGAAATAAAATAGGAGATTGTCTGTAATGCGTATTTTACTGCACATGGGTGATCCATATATGATTGATAATCCCTGTACCAAAAGAATGAGAGCCTTCAGGGAACAATTTGAAAGTCATGGGCACGAGGTTGTGATACTTGCTCCCGATACAGGCAGCAGTGAAAAAGCTCCGGGCGTAGTATACTGCAAAACTTTACCATTGAAAAAAAAGACAAGCTTTTATCGTCTGCTTAACGCAGGCAGTTTTGCGCTCCAATCAATAAAGGAAGCAAAAAAAACAGGAAGCATAGACGTAGTGCTGACAACCTGTCCCCCTCCTCTTATTAACTTATCGGGCTGGGTTATCGCACGGAGTAAGCATGCAAAATTGATCTATGATGTCCGGGACATCTGGCCGGATGTTGCATTGGAAATGAAGAGCTTTTCTGAGAAAAGCATATACTGCAGGGTGTTTGCCTGGATCAAAAAATTCATGCTGAAGCATGCAGATCTGGTAACAGCAGTCAGTCAGGGAAAGGTCAGCAAGCTCTCTTCAGAGGCAGGAAACAAACCCGTTGTGTATATTTCCAATGGTTTTGACAGGCATTTTCTGGACAATCAAATGAATGAGGAGCTGTATGGCAGATTAAGCTTATTCCCCGGGTTCAAGTGCATTTATGTGGGCAATCTGGGATTGGCCCAGGGACTGATGCAGTTACTGCAGATTGCAGAGAGAGCACAGGAAAATAATCTGAATGCAAGCTTTATTTTATATGGTTCAGGGGCAGAGGAAAAACAGTTAAAAGAGTACGTAATAAAACAAAAAATTAAAAATGTTCATTTTGAAGGAAGATTGCCAAACAAAGATATGTATACTGTATTAAAGGCGGGAGATATGAGTTTTGTCCCTTTGGTGAATGGCAATCTGAAGGACAGTATTCCCACAAAAATGTATGAGTCTCTGGGAAGCGGATGTCCGGTTTTATTGGCAGCAGAAGGAGATTCCGTAAAAATTTTAAGGGATACAGGGTATGGGATCGCAGTCAGTCCCTATAGGGAAGCAGAGCTGTGGGAGGCATTTCTAAAACTGTATAATAGGGATGAAGCCGTTACAGAGAAGAAAGAATATGCAGTCAATCTCATGAAAAACAAATATTCATTAGACATATGGGCTAAAAAACTGGTAGAGGAAGCGGTACAGCTTTGCAGTGAATAGTATGAATATATTGCAAAAAGGATATCTTTATTTTAACACAGTTAAATATCTGAAGAAAAGACAGATAGTGTATCAGTTAAAATACAGAGCTTTTGGGTTTGCATATCCGGATTCGGCTTCTGTATATAAAGGATACTTAAATAATTTTATGATTGCGGTTCCTGATTTAGATCTGGATGAGAGGTATATAGAGCGTTTTTGCATAGAAGACCTTCTGGATAACAGGATCACCCTGCTGTATGAGTCTGTGGTTTGGAAGCCGGGGAAATGGGAGGACAAAGAGAAGAATCATTTATGGAATTTTAATCTGCATTATTTAGAGTATTTCATTGTACTGGCAGGTGCATACAGACGAAGCGGGGATATGCGATATGTCCGGAAAATGAAGGAATTGTATTTGGATTGGCACCAGTGTTTTGAAAGGAAGAAGTATAAGGATGCATGGCATCCTTATACTTCTTCTCTAAGAATCGTCAATCTGTTTATCTGCATGGATCTTCTGGGAGATATATTGGCAGGTGATTCTGATTTTTGGAATATCTTATTGCAGGATCAGTATCGGACATATCTTTTTATAAGAAAAAACAGGGAGAGAAATCTGCTGGGCAATCATTATTTCGAAAATCTGTGCGCAGTTTATATTGCCAGTGTTTTTTTCAAGGAGGATCGGATTTCCGACAGATATGAGAGGCTTCTTATAAAAGAGGCCGGGGAGCAGATTTTAAGGGATGGGATGCATTATGAAAGAAGTCTCATGTACCATAATTTGATATTGGAAGACTTCATGCGTATTGAACTGGCGGCGCAGCAAAGGGAAAAGAAAAACGAACAGTTTATTGGTGTAATTCGAGACTGCATTTATCGAATGGCAGATGCAGTATACTCTTTGGAAAGGGGGAATGATGCGCGTTTGCCATTGTTTAATGATACAGGAAGCAATATTGCAAAATCCCCTGATCAATTGCTGAAGGCAGCAGGGAGAGATGTCAATTATTCTCCAAGATTAAAATACAGCTTCAGTGAAGCCGGATATTTTATATTGGAAAATAAAGAGATCAGGGTAATTTTTGACTGCGGGGAAATTGCCCCTGATTATATCACCGGCCATGGACATTGTGATGCTTTAAGCTTTGAGCTTTACTGCCGGAGTATTCCGGTGCTGGTAAACGCAGGAACCTTTCAGTATCAGACCAGCCTGCGCAGGTTTTTTAGAAGTGACTGTGCCCATAATACAGTACGGGTCAATGGGGAGGATCAGTCAGAGTGCTGGGGAGAGCACCGTACAGCCAGAAGGGTTAAAATATTAGAGGTTCAGGATCATACTCCCTCCAATGTTACCGGGGTGATTGAGACTTATAAGGGTGTGAAAATAAAACGCAGGATAGAGCTGTCAGAAAAGGGAATAAGCTTAAAGGATAAAATATGGGGGCTGCAAAGGAAAGGCAGCAGTATAAGCAGCTATTTCAGGGTGCATCCCCGCTTTAAGGTCAAAGCAGGGAGGAAGGGGAATGTGATGCTTATCTCCTATGAAGAAAGCAGGCTGCAGTTTGCCATAGAAGCAGATCGCGGAAGCTGGATCCTGCATCAGGATGATCTCTGCCATTATTCTGAACAATTCGGAGTCCGGGAAAAAACGGATGTACTGGAACTATACCAGGAGCCCGGAGAGGACAGATTGAACCAGTGCATAACAATTTCAATAGTAGAGGTGAATACGGATGATTAACGTAATTGGCTTGGGCTATATAGGGTTACCCACAGCACTTATGCTGGCCGCCCATGGTATGGAGGTGACAGGAACCGATTATAATGAGGAGCTTGTCCATACATTAAAGGCAGGAAGGACAACTTTTAAGGAAGAAGGTCTGGAGGAGCTCTTTCATAAAGCGGTTGAATCAGGGATTCAGTTTTCCAATCAGTACCAGAGGACGGATATGTATATTGTCTCTGTGCCTACGCCATATGATAAAAAAAGCAAAAAGGTGGATGCCCGGTATGTTATTTCTGCAATCCGAAGTATATTGGAGGTTTGTTTACAAGAGTCAATTATAGTAATAGAATCCACTGTTTCGCCGGGAACTATTGATAGGTATGTTCGTCCGCTCTTTAAAGAAAGAAATTTGGTAATTGGTAAAGATATACATATTGTTCACGCACCGGAGAGGATCATTCCGGGAAATATGGTATATGAATTGCTTAATAATAACAGAACGATAGGCGCAGATTCTTTTGAAGTAGGAGAAAAGGTAAAGACAATATATTCGTCATTTTGTAAGGGCGAGATCATTGTAACGGATATCCGTACGGCGGAAATGACTAAGGTAGTGGAAAATACCTTTAGAGATATTAATATAGCATATGCCAACGAACTGGCTAAAATATGCCGCTCTGATAATTTGGACGTATATGAGATCATCCGTATTGCAAATAAGCATCCCAGAGTGAATATTCTTAGTCCGGGACCGGGAGTGGGAGGCCATTGCATTTCTGTAGATCCATGGTTTTTGGTGGGTGATTATCCAGGACTTGCAAATATTATTTTGGCTGCCAGAAAAATAAATGATTCCATGCCGGAATTTGTGCTGAGAAGAATATATGAAATTATGAAGGAAAACAATATCAGGGAGGTTGGCAGGGTTGGACTATATGGACTGACTTATAAAGAGGATGTAGATGATGTCAGAGAGAGTCCTACACTGCAGCTGCTGGATTGTATGGAAAAGCATTTGGCAGGAGGGATCAGGGTATATGATCCATGGATAACAAAGGATATTGTGGAGAATCAATATCATAATTTTGAAGACTTTTTAAATGATGTTGATCTTGTAGTGATCATGGTGGGGCATAATCATATAAAACAAAATTCGCACATGTTAGATGGTAAGTACATTCTGGACACCCGGAGCATTATGGAAAATGAAGAAATATACAGATTATAGGGGCAGAAAAAAATAATATGAAAATCATAAATATTGGAAAGGTTCCGCCGCCGATAGGTGGTGTGACTACATTTATAAAAAGGTTAAAGTATTATCTGGATAAAAATAATATTGATAATATGTTCATTGATATTTCGGGAATAGATACAGAAAGAAAAAGAAGTGAGGGGTATTTATGCCTTGGAGTATTCCGAGCATTTGTAAAAATACTGCAGGCACCCAAATCAGTTATTATGTTTCATACAGCCAAACCCCAAATGCTGGCAGCGGCAAGTGTGCTGAGCATAAAGCATAGAATTGTTATTTTTGTCCATGGAGAGACCACGATTACTGTTTCAGTCCATAGAGGGATCTGGAGAAAAGCATTAGCCAATATTGATTATTTTCTTACTCCCACTGAGGAATTAAAAGATAAGCTGGGTGTGCATTTTCCGGAAATGAAGAGGAGAGTAATAAGTGTTCCATTTATACTATTTCCTGAAAAATCAAAAAATTTGAGTGACCAAAGCGTTATTGCATTAAAAAATAAAGTTGATTATCTATTAGGAATATATGCGTGTGAATTGAAGTTTTACAAGGGGCTTGATTTGTATGGATTGGATATGGCAATAGAGTTGATTCATTCCTTGCGTCAAAAAGGATATAATGTAGGGCTGATAATGCTGCTGCCTGACATCTCAAATCATGAATTTTATATCAGTTTATGCAGAAAAATCAAAGAATTAAAGTTAGAAGATTACATTGTCCGAATAGAGAAAGCCATAGAAGATGCAAGTTCACTTTATCGGCTGATTGACCTTTATATCAGACCAACAAATACCGATGGAGATGCATTCTCAATATGGGAATCACTCTATGTTAAGACACCTGTTTTGGCTTCGGATATCACTGTCCGACCAGAGGGCTGTATTCTGTTTGAAAGCAGAAATCAGGAGGCTTTTAATGATAGGGCAGAAGAAGTGTTAAGAAACTATCCGCTTTATAAAGAGAAGGTCATGAAGCTTGAAATACATGGCAGTGAAGATAAGCTGATCAGGATGTTAGAAAGAATAACGAAAGCAGGAGAGAAGAAAAATGATTCCTAAAATAATTCATTACTGCTGGTTTGGAAAAGGCCCAATGCCGGAATTGGCAGAGCGTTGTCTGCAAAGCTGGGAAGATATATTAAAGGGCTATAAGATCATTCGGTGGGATGAAGAAAATTTTAACGTGAATATATGTGATTATGTAAGGGAGGCGTATGAAGCTAAGAAGTATGCCTTTGTCACTGACTATGTACGGCTGTATGCCATGTATTATTATGGCGGAATATATATGGATACGGATGTGGAAGTACTTCAGCCTTTAGACTCCTTTTTGGACAATAGAGCCTTTTCCGGCTTTGAAAATGAGATTAATATCCCAACAGGAATAATGGCCTGTGAAAAAGGATATTCATGCTTTGGAGAATTATTAAATGAGTATGCAGATAAGCATTTCCTGAATGAGGATGGGACTTATGATTTGACTACCAATGTTGAACTGATCACAAATTATTATTTAAAAAGGGGATTGGTGCAGAACAATGAGCGTCAGATCGTAGATGGGTTTTTATTGATGCCTTCGCTGACTTTTTGTCCTCCTCCTGAGGATATTATACCAGGAAATAGGGATCATATAGTAACCATTCACCACAAAAATGGCTCTTGGATTCCAAAAGAGCTGAGGCCGGATAAAGAGTCTAAAAAATACTGGTGTAAGATCTGGATGAAGAGATCTATAAAGAGGGTGATAGGCAGAAAGAAATATGAAAAAATGATCCGTTGGTTGAACAGACATAGGAGGATACGCACATATAATGAACTTCATAAGGGAAATAAAACAAAGAACCATAAATAATGCTTTGTTTAACCGTATTATACAAGCCATATCCTTTGGAGTGTTCGGAGCTGTAGGATCGCGTTTTTTTATTTTGCTGGCAGGGATATTATTATCCAGAATATTAGGGGAAACCCTATATGGTAAATATTCATTAGTTCATACAACAGTCTTAACCTTTGTCTCTTTTTCAGGACTGGGTATTGGCGCTACACTAACTCGGTATATTGTGGTACATAGAGAGGAACCGGAATATCTGGGGAAAATAATCAAGACGCTTTCGACATTTTGTTATTTAATGTCCTTTATAGTTGCATTGTCAGCAATTTTTCTTTCATCAAAAATATCACACCTGATAGTTCAAAATGATGAATTATCAGTTTATTTTAAGAGCGCAGCAGTTTCCATATTTTTTTCTTCCTTAGCATCTATTCAGCAGAGCATATTGATTGGCTTTGAGAGATATAAAGAAAATGCTTATGTTCAATTTTTAAGATGTATTTTGTATTTGATTCTATCAGTAGTATTGTCAGGTATATTTGGCATAAGCGGGGCTATTTTGGCATTAATCGGAGCCGATGTAATTTTATTTATAGTTTCAGATTGGCTGAATAGGAAACAGTATAAAAAGGAGCAGATTGCTTTAAAATTGGATTTGAACCCAAATATACGCAGGATGCTGTTTCAGTTTACACTGCCTACTTTTATTGCAAGTATGCTGTATACACCCACGCTTTGGATAGCGAATGCCATGCTGACGAAATATGCGGGATATAATGAGATGGCAATATATGCTGTATCCAATCAGTGGCTTACCATATTAACCTATATACCGGCTCAATTCGGAAATATGAAACCCATATATACAGAATTATATTGTAATAAAAAATATGCACAGCTTTGGAAATCTTTTTATAGGATTTCGATCATTTCTTCTGGTATTTTGATTCCATTTATTATTATGGGAATTTTATTTGGAAGAACGATCCTGGGGCTGTATGGAGATGGTTACGTAGACGGAGCCTACACTTTTTATCTGATGCTTATTGCAGCTGCAATCATCAATTTACAGGCACAGGTGGGATCATTGCTGCAGGCAGTTGGTAAAATGTGGACAGGTTTTGCGCTTAATTTGATATGGTCAATAGTATTTCTGGGCTTATTTTACTTGCTTAGATTAAATGGCAGTGTGGGGTATGCTATTGCCTATCTGAGTGCATATATTATTCATACAGTTAATTCATTGGGAATTATTTTTGTATTGTTAAGAAGGACAAAAAAGGAGACGGAATAGTAGATTTCGATATAATGCAATGACCATAAAAATTAAAAAGAAAAATATATATGAATGGATTCCGCCTATTTTACTGCTGATGCCTTATTTGGACAGAGGGTGGATTCGGCATACTTTTTTATATAGTAAGAATGGTGTATATTTTTATCCAATATTGATTTTCATGATAGTGGTAGGATGTGTATTTGCTTTTATTACAAGGCACCATGTATTTTGCAGCAGGCTCAGGCAGATTATCAGAGGAACCTCTTTTCTGGCTTTTTTGACTTTCTTATCCGGAGCTGTAATAAGTATTCAAAACAATAATTTTGCAGTTTTTGCGGTGCAGTTTATGTGGCTGTTTATACCTATATGGTATGCATGGGAGGTATATGCTTTTATTTGCCATAAAAAGCTGAATATAGGAAATATCGTAGATAAATATTTAGGCTTATTTGCAGCATATTGTATTTTTTCAATAGCTATACAAATGTATTCTTATGGGTTTTATTTCGGTTCGTCCATACGATTGGGAGGCGGAAGCGGAAGTGGGGGATTGTTATTCTCTTATACAGTGGCTATCGTTTTTGGATTGTTGATTCTAAGAAAAAAATATATACCTGTGGTGAAAAGAATTTTGCTGGCAGGCATCTATTTCCTGTTTGCTATTTTGTCGGGAAGCCGGGGAGCAATTTTTATTATTCTTTTTGAATTGGTATTATATTTTTTCTCCTATAAAAAAACATATCAGCGCATTATGATGGTTAGTGCTGCATTTTTGTTTGCAGTTATTGAGAATCCCATGGAATATATTTATCAAATTGCGCCGAGGCTTTTAGAACTGTCAGATAATAAAAGAGCTCAGACTATCAACAGTACATTAAATGTATTTTCCAAGCAGGGCATTATGAGGGATTTATTTGGAAATGGTTTAGGTCAGTTCTTTCCATATCAGGAATGGCTTGGCTCAATTAATTCATTATATGGAACTATACACTTTAAAAACATTATCAGTATCAATGGGGAACTTTTTTTAGTACAGCCGCATAATACGTATATTCACTTGTTGTTAGAGATAGGGATCATTGGTTTGGCTGTATTTATGATTATACTGTTTCTTATGATGAAATTTTTGCTGAATACGCACGTGGGAGAGTGCAGGAGAAACCTTCTCATTATTTTTTTTATAATATGTGCATTTAATTGTTTGGATGCAGTATTCAGTATGGCTCCCGGCATAGCAAGTATCTGGTGGATCCTTACATTAATCGTTATAGGGTATAAGGATGCCGAAAAAGAGGGAAGCGTATCCTCTCTGTGATTTGAATATAAGGTGGGGTATATTTTAATGAAAAAAGTCATGTTAGTTTTCGGTACACGTCCTGAGGCCATCAAGATGTGTCCGGTAGTAAAGGAATTAAAAAAGAGAACAGGATTGGAAACCATGGTATGTGTTACCGGCCAGCATCGGCAGATGCTGGATCAGGTGCTGGAGGCATTTCATGTTGTGCCGGATTTCGATCTTTCCGTCATGAAGGAACGACAGACCCTGTTTGATGTTACGGTAAATGTTCTGGAGGGCTTGAGGAGGGTGCTGGAGGAGGCGAAGCCGGACATTGTGCTGGTGCATGGGGATACCACAACCTCTTTTGCAGCCGCATTGGCCTGTTTTTATCTGCAGATTCCTGTGGGACATGTGGAGGCAGGTTTGCGGACACATAATGTTTTTTCCCCCTATCCGGAAGAATTTAACCGCCAGGCGGTCAGTATAGTTGCGGCTTTAAATTTTGCACCTACAGAGCTGGCCCGGCAGAACCTCCTGTCGGAGGGAAGGGATGAGAGGACGGTTTTTGTCACCGGCAACACAGCCATAGATGCGCTGCAGACAACAGTAAAAGAGGACTATACTCATGAGCAGCTGGAATGGGCAGGGGACAGCAGGCTTATTTTAATTACTGCCCATCGCAGGGAAAATCTGGGTGAGCCAATGAGGCATATGTTCAGGGCCATCAGGCGCATTGTGGAGGAGCATGAGGATATCAAGGTGATTTACCCCATCCACATGAATCCGGTTGTAAGGGCCACAGCCGGTGAAATTCTGGGAAGCAATGAGCGGATCAGGATCATTGAGCCTTTAGAGGTTCTGGATTTTCATAATTTTCTGTCCAGAAGCTATCTGATCCTTACCGACAGCGGGGGGATCCAGGAGGAAGCGCCCTCCCTTGGAAAGCCTGTGCTGGTGATGCGGGATACCACGGAGCGTCCGGAGGGAATCAAAGCGGGTACTCTGCGTCTGGTGGGAACAGAGGAGGAAACGATATATTACCATTTCAGGCAGCTGTTGGAAAATAAGGAAGAATATCTCAGCATGAGCAGGGCCTCCAATCCCTATGGGGATGGAAGGGCGAGCATACGCATAGCGGATATCCTGGAGCGTGGTTAAAAGGGATGGAGTAGTAAGGAATGGTGCCCTTCCGGGCAATGAGGAATGAAAATATGGATTTGATCAATCGTTGTCTGACAGACAGCATACGTTATGCCAGGGGATGTCAGAGAGAAATGATAGGTGCCGTGATTGCTGTGGGCATCGTCAGGGTCTTATATGAAGTGTGGCAATGGAAAAAGGGTGTGAAGGGTGTGGAAAGAAAGCTTCTGCGCCCTTTTCTGGCCTCTCTTGCTTTATGGGAAATCAATAGTCTGTATGTGGTTTATGCCTTCTACGTGACACTGGGGATGCGCCATATAGGCATGAGGCAGGAGGTGAACCTGCTTCCCTTTCAGGCAGTCCTTTCCAGGCCGGGAGAAATCCCCCTGATGCTTGAGAACATCCTTCTTTTTCTTCCCTTAGGGATTCTGCTCCCTTTGACTTTTCCGGGATTCTCCAAAGGGAAATTGGTTTTGGGAGCGGCCGGGGCGGTCAGCCTGACCATTGAATTGCTGCAGTATTTATTCCGGTGCGGCAAAACGGAGCTGGATGATGTGATTCTGAATATGCTGGGGGCCGGAGCGGGCTGGCTGATTTTTTCTTTGTTTAGGTGGATGCACAGGAGAGTGGCGCCGCAAAGATAAAATATAAAACCGGCAAGGGAACAGAATAAAGAGTTGTGTGGTAAATGGAAGAAAGCAGTGCTTGACAGGAAAAGTTTGCCGTGATACTATGACAGCGTGCTAAAGTCCTGCAGAGACGCAGGATCAGCAGGGGAGAACTGCAGCATAGGAAAGGCACAGCCTTTATGCCTAGCTTTTGAAAGGAGTAAAGATAAAATGATGAAAAAGTTTATGGCCTTGATCTGTATGGCGGCGATGACCGCAGGTATGCTGGCCGGATGTGGAAGCAAAGCGGAGACAGCGTCTCCGGCAGCGGAGGGCGGAGCGTCTGACAATACCTTTGTGGTAGGATTTGATGCAGAGTTTCCGCCCTATGGTTCTATGGATGAGAATGGAGAGTATGTGGGCTTTGACCTGGATCTTGCGAAGGAGGTATGTGCACGCAGGGGATGGGAATTTGTAGCACAGCCTATTGACTGGGATTCCAAGGATATGGAATTGAATTCCGGCTCTATCGACTGTATCTGGAATGGATTTACCATACAGGGAAGAGAGGACGCCTATACCTGGTCTGTTCCCTATGTGGATAACAGCCAGGTATTTGTGGTGCCCACAGAGTCCGGCATTGCATCCCAGGCAGATCTGGAAGGAAAGGTGGTAGGGGTACAGAAGGATTCCTCCGCTTTGGCAGCTCTGGAAGGAGATGCTGCGGATCTGGCGGCTGGCTTTTCTGCCTTACAGCAGTACGGAGATTACAATGTGGCTTTTATGGATCTGGAGCAGGGAGCTATCGATGCCCTGGCCATTGATATCGGTGTTGCAAAGTATCAGATCAATTCCAGAGGTGAGGGCTTTGTCATCCTGGAGGAGCAGCTGGCTTCTGAGCAGTACGGCATTGGATTTAAGCTGGGCAATGAAAGCTTGAGGGATCAGGTGGAAGAGACTTTGATGGAGATGGTGGAGGACGGAACCTTTATGAAGATCGCAGAGCAGTATTCCGACTTTGGCCTTACCGACAGCATATGTCTTGGAAAATAGGTTTTCTGATCCGAAGTATGCAGAATAAACCAATAAAAAAAGGGAAAGGGCAAAGACCGCTGCAAAAACGAGGATCCGGCAGCGGTCTTTCCTGATTTGCACTGTAATAGAGTCTATGTGAAAGGCAGGGTGTTTGTTTTGAATATACAGATGATGTTTATGCAGCTTGTGAAGGGGATGGGAAGTTCCATTGAAATCTTTATTCTCACCCTCCTGTTCGCCCTTCCTCTGGGGCTGATCCTGTCCTTTGGGCGGATGTCCCACAAATCTCTGGTACAGGTCATCAGTAAATTTTACATATCGGTCATGAGAGGAACCCCGCTGATGCTGCAGCTCATCGTGGTATACTTTGCACCTTACTATGTGTTTAAGATACAGATTTCTTCCGGCTATCGCTTCACAGCAGTGATCATCGCTTTTGTGCTGAATTATGCGGCTTATTTTGCAGAGATCTACCGTGCAGGCATTGAATCCATACCGGTGGGGCAGTATGAGGCGGCCAAGGTGCTGGGCTACAGCAGGGCACAGACCTTTGTAAAAATCATCCTCCCTCAGGTCATCAAAAGGATCCTGCCGCCGGTTACCAATGAGACTATCACCCTGGTAAAGGATACTTCTCTGGCCTTTGTGCTGGCGGAGGCAGAGATGTTTACCATTGCAAAGCAGATTGCAGCTAGGGAGACCAGCATTATGCCGCTGATGGCGGCGGGAGTCTTTTATTATGTTTTCAACCTGGCTGTGGCAGGATTTATGGAGTATCTGGAGAGAAGGCTGAACTATTACCGATAGGAAGGATAGCGTAAGATGAATCTGTTGGAAATTAATCATATGAAAAAGAGCTTTGACGGGGTGGAAATATTGAAGGATATCTCCCTGGCGGTAAGAGAGGGGGAGGTGGTGTCTGTCATAGGACCCTCCGGTTCGGGTAAATCCACCCTCCTCCGGTGTGCCGCCATGCTGGAGAAGATGGATGGCGGTGAACTGAAGTATCTGGGAGAGCGGGCAGCCTGGGAAGAGGGCGGGAGATGTGTCTATGCGGATAAAAGGAAGCTGAAGGAGATCCATAAGCATTTTGGGCTGGTCTTTCAGAGCTTTCATCTCTTCCCCCACTACAGTGTGATGAAGAATATCATTGATGCCCCTGTCAGTGTGGATAAGGTTCCCCGAAAGGAGGCTGAGGAGAGGGCAGTCAGGCTGCTGGCCCAGTTGGGTCTGGAGGACAAAAAGGATGCTTATCCTTACCAGCTTTCCGGGGGACAGAAGCAGAGAGTGTCCATAGCCAGGGCACTGGCCCTGCAGCCCCGTATACTCTTTTTCGATGAGCCCACATCGGCTCTGGATCCGGAGCTGACAGGGGAGGTGCTGAAGGTCATCAGGGAGCTGGCAAAGCAGCATATGACCATGATCATCGTCACCCATGAGATGCAGTTTGCAAGGGAGCTTTCCGACCGTATCATATTTATGGAGCAGGGGCTGATCCGTCAGCAGGGAACACCTCGTGAGATCTTTGAATCCCCTAATGACAGGGTACGGGAATTCATCGGAAGACTAACCTCGTAAAATAAACAGAAAAAATGATAGCGCCCGCAAAGGCATCTGTCCACAGAGGCATGTGCCTGCAGAGGCAGAATGGAGGAAAAATGAAAAAACTGGAACAGCTCTATGAAGGAAAAGCCAAGAAGGTGTTTGCTACGGAGGATCCGGATATTGTTATCGTTGATTACAAGGATGACGCTACCGCATTTAATGGAGAGAAGAAGGGAACCATAGTAGGCAAAGGAGTAGTTAACAACAGGATGACCAACCATGTGTTCAGGCTGCTGGAGAAGGAAGGCGTGCCTACCCATCTGGTAGAGGAACTGAGTGACAGGGAAACGGCTGTAAAGAAGGTGGAAATCGTACCTCTGGAGGTTATTATCCGTAATGTGGCCGCAGGAAGCTTCTCCAAGAGGCTGGGCGTCCCGGAGGGAACTCCCTTCAAGGAGCCTACTGTAGAATTCAGTTATAAGAATGATGACCTGGGAGACCCCCTGATCAACAGCTATTTTGCAGTGGCACTGGGTCTGGCCACCTGGGAGGAAATCGAGATCATCAAGAAATATGCTTTTAAGGTAAATGAGGTGCTGAAGGCATATTTCCTGCAGGCTGATATCAGACTGATCGACTTCAAGATTGAGTTCGGACGTTTTCATGGAGAGATCATTTTGGCTGATGAGACATCTCCTGACACCTGCAGGCTTTGGGATGTGCATACCAATGAAAAACTGGATAAGGATCGTTTCCGCAGGGATCTGGGCAATGTAGAGGAAGCATACAACGAGGTATTTAAACGCCTTGGCTTATAATCCGGAGTAGGGGAAGGAAGCCGGGGCAATCATGGGGCGCAGTCAGGGGCGCGGAAATGGAGTGGAAAGATGAGAGAGGTCAGGGAGCCTGAATGGGATGGACTGGGAGAGGAGTGCGGTGTTTTCGGAGCCTATGATTTTGACGGAAACGATGTGGCATCGACGATTTACTATGGGTTGTTCGCCCTGCAGCACAGGGGACAGGAGAGCTGCGGCATTGCGGTCAGTGATACTCAGGGGCCAAAAAGAACAGTTTCTGCCGTCAGGGAGATGGGATTGCTGAATGAAGCGTTTACGCCGGAAAGGCTGGAGTCTCTGAAGGGCAATATCGGCGTCGGACATGTAAGGTACTCCACCGCTGGGAGCAGTACCCGGGAAAATGCCCAGCCTTTGGTGCTGAATTATGTAAAGGGAACGCTGGGGCTGGCCCATAACGGCAATCTGATCAATGCACCCCAGCTCCGCCATGAGCTGGAGTATACAGGAGCCATTTTCCAGACCACCATAGATTCTGAGGTGATCGCCTACCATATCGCCAGAGAGCGGCTGAACACCTCCTCGGCGGAGGAGGCTGTGGCCCGGGCCATGCAGAAGATCAAAGGAGCCTACTCCCTGATCATCATGTCTCCCAGGAAGCTGATCGGAGCCAGGGATCCCTTTGGTTTCCGGCCTCTTTGTATTGGGAGGAGGGACAATACCTATTTTCTGGCCTCAGAGACCTGTGCCCTGGATACCATAGGCGCGGAGTACGTCCGGGATGTGCTCCCCGGAGAAATCGTAACCATCTCCCCGGAAAAGGGAGTCCGCTCAGACACCAGCATGTGTATCCCCAGGGAGAAGCATGCCAGATGCGTGTTTGAGTATATTTATTTTGCAAGGCCGGACAGCTGTATAGACGGAGTCAGTGTGTACCACTCCCGCCTGTTGGCGGGAAAATATCTGGCCATGGATTCGCCGGTGGAGGCAGATCTTGTAGCAGGAGTGCCGGAGTCCGGCAACTGTGCAGCTTTAGGATTTTCCCGACAGTCGGGAATACCCTGCGGACAGGCTTTTGTAAAAAATGCCTATGTGGGACGTACCTTCATCAAGCCCAGTCAGAAGAACAGAGAAAACAGTGTGAGAGTCAAGCTGAATGTGCTGCGTGAAGCGGTAGAAGGCAGGCGGATTGTCATCATAGATGATTCTATCGTAAGAGGAACCACCTGTCACAGGATCATAAATATGCTGAGAGAGGCAGGGGCTAAGGAGGTACACATGAGAGTGGGGGCACCCCCCTTCCTCTGGCCCTGCTATTTTGGCACGGATGTGCCTGCCAGAGAGCAGCTCATCGCCTGCGGCCGTTCGGAGGAAGAGATATGCAGGATGATAGGAGCAGATTCCCTGGGCTTTCTGAGAGAGGAAAGGCTGGAGGAGATAGCAGGAGGTCTGGGGATATGCAGGGGCTGTTTCAATGGTAAATATCCGCTGGAGCCTCCACGGGAAGATATAAGAGGAAGCTACGAAAAATAAAGATAGTTGAATGAGGAGAAGACATATGAATACAGACAGGTATCAAAGTCCGCTTTCCGAGCGATATGCCAGCAGGGAGATGCAGTATATTTTTTCCCCTGATATGAAATTCAGAACCTGGAGGAGACTGTGGATTGCCCTTGCAGAAACGGAGAAGGAGCTGGGACTGGCAATTACTCAGGAGCAGATCGAGGAATTAAAGGCCCATGCTGAGGATATCAATTATGATGTGGCCAGGGCCAGGGAGAAGGAGGTGCGACACGATGTGATGAGCCATGTGTATGCCTATGGCGTACAGTGTCCAAAGGCTAAGGGGATCATTCATCTGGGGGCAACCTCCTGCTATGTGGGGGACAATACGGATATTATTATCATGACAGAGGCTCTCAGACTGGTGAAGAAAAAGCTGGTCAATGTGATGAAGGAGCTGGCGGGCTTTGCAGACAGGTATAAGGCTCAGCCCACTCTGGCCTTTACCCACTTCCAGCCTGCCCAGCCCACTACAGTAGGAAAAAGAGCTGCCCTGTGGCTGCAGGAGTTCTGCCTGGATCTGGAGGATCTGGAGCATGTGCTCTCCGGTATGAAGCTTCTGGGCTCAAAAGGAACTACAGGAACCCAGGCTTCTTTTCTGGAGCTGTTCGATGGTGATCAGGAAAAGGTGGATAAAATAGATTCCATGATTGCAGAGAAGATGGGATTTGCTCAATGCTATCCGGTATCCGGTCAGACCTATTCCAGGAAGGTGGATACCAGGGTGGTAAATGTGCTGGCGGGCATTGCAGCAAGCGCACACAAAATGTCCAATGATATCCGGCTGCTGCAGCATCTGAAGGAGGTGGAGGAGCCCTTTGAAAAGAGCCAGATCGGCTCCTCAGCCATGGCCTACAAGAGAAACCCGATGAGAAGTGAAAGGATTGCTTCCCTGTCCAGATACGTGATGGTGGATGCCCTGAATCCGGCAATCACCTCTGCAGCCCAGTGGTTTGAACGAACCCTGGACGACTCTGCCAACAAGAGACTGTCTGTTCCGGAGGCCTTTCTGGCCACCGACGGCATCCTGGATCTGTGTCTGAATGTGGTGGACGGACTGGTAGTATATCCTAAGGTGATAGAAAAGAGACTGATGAGCGAACTGCCCTTTATGGCGACAGAGAATATTATGATGGCAGCGGTGAAGGCCGGAGGAGACAGGCAGGAGATGCATGAAAGGATCAGAACTCTCTCCATGGAGGCTGGCAGGAATGTGAAGGAAGAAGGAAAGGAAAACAATCTGCTGGAGCTGATTGCAGCCGATCCTGCCTTTAATATGAGTCTGGAAGAGCTGCAGAGGACAATGGATCCCTCTCAATATGTGGGACGGTCCAGGGAACAGGTGGAGGCTTATCTGGAACAGGTTATCAGGCCTATTTTGCAAGCAAATAAGGAACTGCTCGGCATGAAGGCAGAGATTAATGTATAGGATGGTGTAGCATGGGTGGATTTTTTGGAGTGGCATCAAAGAAGGATTGCGTATTTGACTTGTTTTTCGGGACGGATTATCATTCCCATCTGGGAACCAGGAGGGCGGGGATGGCGGTATATGGTGACAAGGGCTTTGACCGTTCCATCCATAATATAGAGAATGCCCCTTTCCGGACAAAATTTGACAAGGATGTGAATGAAATGCAGGGATATATGGGGATCGGCTGTATCTCTGACTACGAGCCCCAGCCCCTGATCGTCCGTTCCCATCACGGAACCTACGCGATAGAGACGGTGGGAAAGATTAATAATACGGAAGGGATCGTGAAGGAACTCTTTCAGTCGGGGCATTCCCATTTTCTGGAGATGAGCGGGGGAGACATCAACGCTACTGAGCTGGTGGCAGCCATTATCAACCAGAAGGATAATCTGGTGGAAGGGCTGAAGTATGTACAGGAAATCGTAGAAGGCTCTATGACAGTGCTGCTGATGACGCCAAAGGGTATCTATGCTGCCAGGGATAAGATGGGCAGAACCCCTGTTTCCATCGGGAAAAAAGAGGATGCGTATTGTATCTCCTTTGAGAGCTTTGCCTACTTAAATCTTGGCTATACGGAGGAGAAGGAGCTGGGGCCGGGAGAGATCGCAGTGGTGACGCCGGAGGGTATGCATACTCTGGCCGAGGCAGGAAAGGATATGAAGATCTGTACCTTTTTGTGGGTGTACTACGGCTATCCCTCCTCCTCCTATGAGGGGATCAGTGTAGAGCAGATGCGCTACAACTGCGGCGCCCTTCTGGCAAAGAGGGACGATGCGGAGCCGGACATCGTGGCAGGAGTACCGGATTCGGGAACAGCCCACGCCATTGGCTATTCCAATGTGTCCGGAATTCCTTTTTCCAGGCCCTTTATCAAATATACTCCCACCTGGCCCCGGTCTTTTATGCCCACGATCCAGAGCCAGAGGAATCTGATTGCAAAGATGAAGCTGATTCCTGTCCATGATCTGATCCATAACAAAAAGCTGCTGCTGATCGACGATTCCATCGTAAGGGGTACACAGCTGAGAGAAACCACAGAATTTCTGTATCAGAGCGGAGCCAGGGAGGTGCACATCCGGCCAGCCTGCCCGCCTCTGCTGTATGGCTGCAAATATCTGAACTTTTCACGATCCAGCTCAGAGATGGATCTGATTACCCGAAGGGTACTGAAAGATCTGGAACGGGAGGGAAGGTTTACCCACCTGGAGGCTTATTCCGATCCGGAAACGGATGAATATAAGGAAATGATAGGACGTATCGGAGAGCAGCTGAACTTTACTTCCCTCAGGTATCACAGATTGGATGATATGGTTGAGGCTGTGGGAATAGAGCGGGAGAAGCTCTGTACCTATTGCTGGGACGGAAGGGAATGACTTCAAGAATAGTAATTAAATGATATGCATTATAAGCTCGGCTTATAATGCATATAATTTATATTGATTTTACTTATGATGCTTTTTCATGTATACTTACTGATGTAAGGACGATGAAAGGAGCATGGTTATAATTATGGTAAAAGCAGTGGTTGGCGCCAACTGGGGCGACGAGGGAAAAGGAAAGATAACGGATACACTGGCAGAGAGGGCGGATATTATCGTTCGCTTCCAGGGAGGTGCCAATGCGGGACATACAATTGTGAACGACTATGGAAAGTTTGCACTCCACACCCTGCCTTCGGGTGTATTTTACAGTCATACCACCAGCGTGATCGGTAATGGAGTGGCTCTGAATATTCCGGTTCTGATTGAGGAGATCAGGTCAATTACCGACAGGGGGGTGCCGGCGCCCAGGGTTCTGGTTTCGGACAGGGCACAGATTGTTATGCCCTATCATATTCTGTTTGACCAGTACGAGGAGGAAAGGCTGGGAGGAAAGTCCTTCGGCTCCACTAAGTCGGGAATTGCCCCTTTTTACTCTGATAAATATGCAAAAATCGGATTTCAGGTCAGTGAGCTCTTCCACGAGGAGGTGCTGCAGGAAAAGGCTGTCAGGGTGGCCGAGATGAAAAATGTGCTGCTGGAGCACCTATATCACAAGCCGGCCATTGATGCAGGGGAGCTGCTGGATACCCTTCATGGCTACCGGGATATGATCGCTCCCTATGTCTGTGACGTTGCTGCATTTCTGGACGAGGCATTGAAAGAGAACAAGACGGTACTGCTGGAAGGACAGCTGGGCACGTTGAAGGATCCGGATCATGGCATTTACCCTATGGTAACTTCTTCCTCCACCCTGGCTGCTTACGGAGCCATCGGAGCCGGTCTGCCGCCCTATGAAATAAAGGAGATCATCACCGTGTGCAAGGCTTATTCCTCTGCAGTGGGAGCGGGAGCCTTTGTATCAGAGATATTCGGCGAGGAGGCCGACGAGCTGAGGCGCCGGGGCGGTGACGGCGGTGAATACGGAGCAACTACGGGAAGGCCGCGCCGGATGGGCTGGTTTGACTGTGTGGCCTCCAGATATGGCTGCAGGCTGCAGGGGACCACGGATGTTGCATTTACGGTTCTGGATGTGCTGGGCTATCTGGATGAGATTCCGGTCTGCGTTGGATACGAGATAGACGGTCAGGTTACTACAGATTTTCCGGTCACTGCCAGACTGGAAAAAGCAAGGCCGGTGCTGGAGACCCTGCCCGGATGGAAGTGTGAGATCAGGGACATAAAAAGCTTTGAAGAGCTGCCGGAAAACTGCCGCAGGTATGTGGAATTTATTGAGGAGAAAATCGGTTATCCCATTACCATGATCAGCAATGGACCGGGCAGAAACCACATCATCTATCGTGAAAGCCCTCTAAAGCGATAAATACAATGAAATGAGCAAGAGGATTTTATGACCAACAATCTGGAATACTATAAGGTGTTTTATTATACAGCCAGATATGAAAGCCTCACCGCTGCAGCTGCCCATCTGGCCATCTCTCAGCCGGCGGTGAGCCAGTCCCTGCATCAGCTGGAAACGGCTGTGGGAGTCAGGCTCTTTGTGAGAACATCCAGAGGCGTAAAGCTCACATCGGAGGGGGAGCTGCTGTATACCTATGTGAAAAAAGGCTATGAGCAGATAGTGATGGGAGAGAAGAAGCTGGCTCAAATGCTGAATCTGGAGCTGGGAGAGCTGAGGATCGGAGCCAGTGATATGACTCTTCGTTTTTATCTCCTGCCTTATCTGGAGCAGTTTCATGAGTGCTATCCCGGGATCAGGGTTACCGTCACAAATGCACCTACACCTGAGACCCTGCAGTATTTAGAGGAGGGCAGGATCGACTTTGGGGTGGTGAGCACCCCTTTCCAGCCGGTATCAGGAATCACAGCAGTAAAGGTAAAGGAGATTGAGGATATCTTTGTGGCAGGGCTGAAGTTTATCCAATATAAAAATAAGATGCTGGATCTTCAGGAACTGGAGAGACTGCCCATTATTTCCCTGGAGAAGAGAACCAGTACAAGAAGCTATATGGACGGTTTTCTGCAGGAAAATGGAGTTGTGATGAAGCCTGAGTTTGAGCTGGCTACCAGTGACATGATCGTCCAGTTTACCTTGAGGAATCTGGGGGTGGGGAGTGTGGTCAGAGACTTTGCGGAGGAGTATCTGGAGGCCGGGAGGCTGTTTGCGCTGAGGTTCAATAAAATCATTCCAAAGAGACATTTTTGTGTGGTGACGGACAGCAGAAATCCACTGTCGGCGGCAGCCAGAAATCTGCTGGGTCTGATCTACAAGACGGGAGAGACAGAAAATGATTAAGACCATAATTTTCGATATTGGGAATGTGCTGGCAGGATTTGCGTGGAAAGAATATTTCCGGAGCTTCGGCTACTCCCAGGAGATTTTAGAGCGGATAGCTGCAGCTACAGTAGGCAGCGGATTCTGGGGAGAGTATGACAGAGGAATTCTCTCCGATGAAGAGATAATGGAGTTGTTTATCCGTAATGATCCGGGGATTGAGAGAGAGTTGAGGGAGTCCCTGAGGGATGTGAGCGGCATGGTGGTGCGGTACGGATATGCCGTCCCCTGGGTTAAGGAGCTGAAGGAGAGAGGCTATCAGGTGCTGGTACTCTCCAACTTCGGCCGTAAGGGTTATGAGGACTGTAAGGACGCCCTGGATTTTCTTGAATATGTAGATGGTGGCATCCTGTCCTTTCAGGTGAAGGTGATCAAGCCGGAGCCGGAAATATACCGGATCCTTCTTGAAAGGTATGAGCTTGTGCCGGAGGAGTGTGTATTTTTGGATGATACAGAGGAGAATCTGAGAGGAGCAGAGCGATTTGGGATCAAGACCGTGCATTTCAGGAGCAGGGAGCAGGCTCGGCAGGAGATGGAAGAAATAATTAAGAGGGCCTGATGGGCCCTCTTAATCAATCTTTTCCGGTTCCGTCATTTTCCTCTGATGGATGGAGTATTTTTGCTCCCTCTGTGGGGGCGGCATTGTCCCGGAAAGCTTCTGAAACGGCTCCGCTGCGGCGTTCCTTTACCTTGCTGAATAGCCATATATAAACCCACAGGAGGACAGGCAGGCCCACACTTGCCGCCAGACAGGAGCGGAAGAGGGCATCGGAGCCCGGAAAGTCCCACACAGCTGTCAGGAAGGTGGCAGCATATAGCAGGATAAGAACAATGACTGCGATCCATGCCGTAATTTGTTTCGTTTTTTTCTTCATAAAAGCACCGTACCTTTCCTGCAGATTATTATAGCATATAACAAGAAAAAAGTTACTGTCGAATTAAAAAAATACTGGAAAATTTCTGAGATGTGTGTTATACTAATAAAGTAAATTTCCCCTTTTACATTTGAAAAGGCATCTGCTTCGGCAGATGTCTTTTCTTTGTGTGAGTCTGGCGGCGCAGGTTTCCGACGGGTGCAGGTCGTGAGAAATCATAGCTGAACAGCAGGAACGGTCAAAGTTTAAAGAATATATTTATGGAATATAAAAGAAGCCTCACATCTAAGTTTCTTCTTAAGAAGTTTACTTAAATATGAGGCTTCTGCAACTAGTGCAGGGAAAGGGACTTGAACCCTCATGATATTGCTATCACACGGACCTGAACCGTGCGCGTCTGCCAATTCCGCCATCCCTGCGAACAATGTTATTATATATGATCTAATTGTATTTGTCAACCATATAAATAAAACTTTTTAAAAAAATTTTTTGAATGAAACAAACCGGCAAAAACTGCCGGTTTGTGGTAGATCAGCCTGGTGGCAAAGCAATGGAGCATGCTGCCTTAGAAAATGCCATTGAACATATTACCCATAGAGTAATTGCTGTTGTATAAGCCTGATCGATTATAGGTGTTTGATTTGGCTGCCTCACGGCTGGCTGCGTAGTCAACGAAGGAAGCCTGGGAAGAGATGCTCTTCGCAAAAGAGGGCGATTCGTTGAATAGGGACTGCAGCTTGGATACATCGGTAGCTTTCAGCTTGTCAGCATCCACTGTGAGCCTTTTGTCATCTCCAATAGTGATACCTGCCTCCTCCAGCCTTTTAGAATATATGGAGGTGATATTGGTCATGTTGGAAACTGCATTTTTCACACGGGTGGAGGTAGAGTTGCCTGCGGCATCCAGTAAGGCATTGTAGTCAGTGGCGAAGCCGGAAACAGCCTTATAGATTGCCTCCATGTCATACTCCGTGGTGGTGGAGGTGCTTCCATCCTCCTGCTTTGTAGTCACCTCTTTGGCATTAAATACAGAATTTTCACCCTTAGAGGTGAGAGAGTCGGCAGATGCCTTTAAGGTATCTGCAGCCTTGTCTATGGCAGACAGGGTCTTTGACGAATCTGCAGCCAGGGAGGTGGTAAGTTTGGACGGATTCTTTTCCGTGCCGGATGAAATGCTGCTGCTTTCATCCATTTTCCTGTAGTAGGCTTTTAAAAGCTTGCCGTAGCTGCCGTTTTTAATGCTGGCATAATCTGATAAAAAGTTCAGATTGCCGAGACTGGAACCAGAGCGTGTGGACATACTGGAAAACAGATAAGAATAATCGGGTTTTAAATTGACGTTCATTCTCATAATCTCACTCCTTTGAAGGTATTGTGGCGGCATCCTTGCCTCTATGTAATAGGCTGCCGGATAAAGCAGCTTTTAGTTAATTAGATTATAGCAGAATTGCAGGAATACATCAATATGGAAGCAGGCTTTTTGGTGTTTCCTGCTTCCATTTTTCATCTGTTGTTGCCGCCCGCTCCCTGGGGCCGCTCCGGTAACGGCATCCAGCCATTTAAAGTCGACTTTCATTTATGGTACTGTTTAGAAAAACAGCTTCAGATCCTCCTCCACAGTGCCGATGCCGGTGATTCCGAAGCTGTCGGTCAGGATCCGGGCCACATTGGGGGACAGGAATGCAGGGAGTGTAGGGCCAAGGTGGATGTTTTTCACACCCAGGTACAGGAGGGAGAGAAGGACGATGACTGCCTTCTGCTCATACCATGCAATGTTATAGATGATGGGGAGCTGGTTGATATCCTCCAGTCCCAGGGCCTCCTTCAGCTTCAGGGCTATGACCGCCAGAGAGTAGGAGTCGTTGCACTGTCCTGCATCCAGAACCCGGGGGATGCCTGCGATATCACCCAGATCCAGCTTGTTGTATTTGTATTTTGCACAGCCGGCAGTGAGGATGACTGTGTTCCCGGGAAGAGCTTTTGCAAAGTCTGTATAGTAATCTCTGGACTTTGCACGCCCGTCACAGCCTGCCATGACCACAAATTTGCGGATGGCTCCGGATTTGACTGCAGCGATTATCTTATCTGCCAGAGCCAGAACCTGATTGTGGGCAAAGCCCCCGATGATCTCACCCTTCTCGATTTCCGTGGGAGCAGGGCAGTGTCTTGCATGCTCGATAATTTGAGAAAAGTCTTTGTATTCACCCGCCTCTCCGGGGATATGCTTGCAGCCCGGATAGCCTGCCGCGCCTGTGGTATACATGCGGTCAATATAGCTGTCCTTGGGAGGGACGATACAGTTGGTGGTCATGAGAATGGGGCCATTGAAGGAATCAAACTCCTCCTTCTGCTTCCACCATGCATTACCGTAGTTGCCAAAGAAATTGGAGTATTTCTTAAAAGCAGGATAGTAATGGGCAGGCAGCATTTCTGAGTGGGTATAGACATCTACACCGGTTCCCTGCGTCTGCTCCAGCAGGAGTTCCAGATCCCTCAGGTCATGGCCGGAAACAAGGATGCCGGGACGGCTGCCTGCACCGATATTTACCCTTGTGATCTCCGGATTTCCATAGGCTTCTGTGTTGGCTTTATCCAGCAGAGCCATTCCCTCTACCCCATATTTTCCGGTCTCCAGGGCGAGGGCAGTCAATTCCTCCGGAGAGAGGGAATCGTCCAGGGTAGCAGCCAGGGCACGCTGCAGGAAAGCATCTATTTCTGCGTCCTCCTTGAGCAGGGCATTTGCGTGCTTGGAGTAAGCGGACAATCCCTTTAATCCGTAGGTAATAAGCTCTCTCAGGCTGCGGATGTCTTCATTTTCGGTAGAAAGCACGCCTACGGAAGCAGCCTTTGTAGCAAAATCCGCTTCCGCTCCATTCCAGAAAGCGGCTGAGGGCAGTTTGCCGGAGTCCTTGACCTGGGTAAGAAGCTCCTGCTTCACGGCTAGGGTCTCACGGATGCGTGCGGTGATGGCTTCATTGTCAAAGTTAGCATTTGTAATTGTGATAAACAGATTCAGGGTGATCAGATGATTGATCCTGGGAGGGATCTCCGCTCCCTCGGCGCGGAGCCGGGTGGTAACGGCAGACAGGCCTTTGCTCACATAGACCAGCAGATCCTGCATAGCAGCCACTTCCGGCTTTTTTCCGCAGACTCCGATCCGGGTGCACCCTTTGCAGCCTGCGGTTTCCTGACATTGAAAGCAAAACATTTTATCTTCCATATGAAATTCCTCCTGTAGATTTGTATTGTTCTGAAGATGATAACAGGAGTATAATATATTGGCATTTATAAAAATGTTGTAATAACAACAAAAAGGAGAAAAAATGAATTATACAAGCTTGTCTGAAACTGCTCTCTTCCGGGAGATTACGGAGGGAGAGACGGAGCATATCCTAAAATGCCTGAGAGCCAGGCAAATACATTATAAAAAAGAAGAAATGATATTTCGTGAGGGAGATGTGGTGACCTCCCTGGGCGTGGTGCTTTCCGGCAGTGTCCTGATTGAGAATGATGATATCTGGGGAAACAGGAGTGTGCTGGATCGGGCAGGGGCAGGGCAGATTTTTGCAGAAACCTACGCCTGTGTGCCGGGTGAGAAGCTGATGATCAACGTGATAGCAGCAGAGGCATCGGAAATACTGTTTCTGGATGTGGGAAGGATGCTCCGGATCTGTACCAATACCTGTTCCTGCCATAATAAATTAATCCGCAACCTGCTTGCAGTTTCAGCCCAGAAGAATCTGAGGCTGTCCCGCAGGATTTTCAACACATCGTCAAAGTCCATCAGAGGAAGGCTGCTGTCCTATCTTTCCTATCAGGCATTAGAAAATGGAAGCTGTGAATTTGATATTCCCTTTAATCGTCAGCAGCTGGCAGATTATCTTAATGTGGACCGCTCCGCTATGTCCAATGAGCTTGGAAAGATGCAGAAGGACGGGCTGATCAGGGTGGAAAGGAACCATTTCCGGCTGACCGGAGCGGAGGATGTGCTGGGGTAGGCAGCAGCGGCAATTTCCTTTATGCTCGAAATCAATGAAATGGGGTAGCCAATGGAACGAATTGAGGAAATCTGTAGATAAATGTAAGAACCAGTTGAAAGTTATATCTAATCAATTGTGGTAATTTCTTTTTAACTAAGAACGAGGGCGTAAAAAATTAACTCAAACTTCCCACATCAAAAACTGCTTAAAAACCTTGAAAAATAAAGGAAAATTAGCATTTTAATTGATATATTGCAGAGTAGGTTAGAGGGCTTTGCCCTCTTTCCCCTCATCAAACCGTGCATGAGGTTCTCCCTCACACGGCTTTCCTGATTTTTCAGTATGCCGGACTTTCCCTTACAGCCAAGGTCTTCCGACAAGCCACATTGTTCTGCAACAAATCGTACCAGGCTTTCTGATTTATGGGTGTTTAAACCGTCACAAACGAACGTCCAGGATGCTTCAGGATCCGTTTCTACCAATGCGCGTATAGCTTCAACGAAATCCTCTTCTGTACGTGTAGGATTTAAATATGGCTTTTCCATACGACCCGTGGCAACATCAAAGAAGCCGATCAGACGAATGGTTCCATGGCGGATATATTCAAATTCCATACGGGCTGCTTTTCCGGGTATTACCGGCTTATCCGGATATTTGTGTTCCAATGCCTGGATCCCTGTCATCTCATCTACGGATATCCTATGACCGCCTTTTTCCCGAACTTCTTCTGCCTCATGGTAAACAGTACAGATTTCATTTATTTTTTCTGCAAAGGTTTCCGGAGAATCCACTTTTCTCGGAGGAATGGAGCCAGTAACGGATGAGATGTGGATGGATTTCTCCCATATTTTAAAAAACGACTTACCGTTTTGGCAGATATGGACTCTACAATCCCTTCCTTTATGGCAGCGTCTACAAGCAGATTCAGACTCCAGTGACTGACCTCATATCCCAATTCCTGGGGATCACGGCAGGCAATCTCGAGGATTTTGAGAATCTGCTCATCCGTGTAATGGGAGAGCTGTCCTGGACGTGGGCAGTCATTAAGAAGGAGGAAACAGCTTCTTCCAGATGGGAACGGTCTTTTTGGGCAACCTCCTGCAAAAGAGGAAGACTTTTGAGGAAACGTCCCCGCCATTTGCTGACAGAATCCTGTCCAAGGCCTACCTGAGTCGATATCTGCATGTTATTTAGACCATCAGCTGCCAAAAGGATTATTTTGGCACGTTGTACCTGGCGGGCTGGAAATGTTCTGCTTTTGGCAAATTTGGAAAGAATGTGGCGAATGTCTTCTGGTATTTTAACAGGGGCAGCAACAAATTCATACATTTTCATGAGCTTTAGGATAATTTTGATGTCATTTCTGACGATTTGAAGAGGCATATTGTGTTCCTCCTATATTTCCAACTTCCAGCCATGATCTCCATGATAGATCATCTGCTTTGTCATGCCGCCGTCAATACAAATATTTTCTCCGGTAATAAATCCTGCCTTCTCAGAACAGAGAAATAAAACCATATTGGCAATGTCCATGGGATTTCCAACCCGTCCTGACGGCTGCTGAGCGGCATCCGCCCCTTCATATTCGCGGTAATCCGTATCAATCCAGCCGGGAGAAATGGAATTGACACGAAGTTTTCCCGAAAAGCTGACTGCAAGAGCATGAGTCAGGGCTGCAATGCCGCCCTTGGCTGCTGTGTAGCTTTCGGTCTGCGGCTGGCTCATCCGATCTCTGGATGAAGAAATATTGATGATAACGCCGCCTTGGCTAAAATGCCCCGAAAAGAGCTTGCTGAGATAGAAGGGGGCTGTAACACCGACAGATAAAGCGTATTGAAACTCTTCATAGGAACATTCGGATATCCCTTTCGTCAGCGGAAGAGCATTGTTGATCAGATAGTCTACATGACCATGCTTTTTCAGTACATAGGCTGCAAACGCCTCCAAAGTTTCTTTTCTGCTGATGTCTCCGGTGTAATGATCTCCCGGTGTGATGTCAATAATTTCAACTGCTGCGCCCTCATTACGGAAGGACTCAGCAATCGCTTTGCCGATACCATGAGCGCCGCCTGTTATGACTGTGACTTTATCTTTAAAATCTCTTTGCATTCCGTTTTATCACTCCAAGCATTTCAACTGCTCATAATTTACTGTTAACCACTCATTCTGTCAAGTGGGACGAGCAAAATTTTCAAAAAGAAAAACCGATGTGAAGCCTGTAAGATCAAGGAAAATCTGGTTTTCATTATTTTTTTGAAATATTAGCACTCGCCTATTGACACTGCTAACAATTAGTGTTATATTTCGAGTAGAACAAAGAAATGAAGCGTAAAGGAGGCATCGTTATGAATATTTCAAAATTCACACAAAAGTCCATGCAGGCTGTGGAGCAGTGCGAAAAGCTTGCATATGAGTATGGGAATCAGGAAATCGAGCAGGAGCATCTGCTGTACAGCCTTCTGACAATAGAGGACAGCCTTATTCTGAAATTGATCGAGAAGATGGAGATCAACAGGGAGCATTTTCTGGATCGGTGCAGAAGGGCAGTAGAGAAGAGGGTCAAGGTTCAAGGGGGACAGGTGTATGTGGGGAAGGATCTGAATAAGGTGTTGATCAGTGCGGAGGATGAGGCTAAGCAACTGGGCGACGAATATGTGTCGGTGGAGCATCTGTTTCTTTCCATGCTGAAGCATTCCAACAGGGAGATCAAAGAAATCTTCCGGGAATACGGAATCACCCGGGAAAGATTTCTGCAGGCCCTGTCTACGGTGAGGGGAAATCAGAGAGTGACCTCAGACAATCCGGAGGCTACCTATGACACCTTGGAAAAATATGGGCAGGAGCTGGTGGAGAAGGCCAGGAGCCAGAAGCTGGATCCGGTCATCGGAAGGGATAATGAGATCAGAAACATTATCCGTATCCTTTCCAGGAAGACAAAGAACAATCCGGTTCTGATCGGAGAGCCCGGAGTAGGCAAGACGGCCGTAGTGGAGGGGCTGGCACAGCGTATTGTCCGGGGGGATGTTCCGCAGGGGCTTAAGGATAAGAAAATATTTGCACTGGATATGGGAGCATTGGTAGCAGGAGCCAAATACAGGGGCGAGTTTGAGGAACGTCTGAAAGCGGTGCTGGAGGATGTGAAGAGCAGCGACGGGCAGATCATTCTGTTTATCGATGAGCTGCATACCATAGTAGGAGCCGGCAAGACGGACGGCGCCCTGGATGCCGGAAACATGCTCAAGCCCATGCTGGCAAGAGGGGAGCTGCACTGCATCGGAGCCACCACCCTGGACGAGTACAGGCAGTATATTGAAAAGGATGCCGCCCTGGAGAGGAGGTTCCAGCCGGTTATGGTGGCGGAGCCTACAGTGGAGGATACGATTTCCATCCTGAGAGGCTTGAAGGAAAGATATGAGGTATATCACGGAGTTAAGATTATGGATACCGCGCTGGTCAGTGCGGCTGTCCTGTCCAACCGATATATTTCAGACCGCTTCCTGCCGGATAAGGCCATCGACCTGGTGGATGAGGCCTGTGCTCTGATCAAGACGGAGCTGGATTCTATGCCTACAGAGCTGGATGAGCTTCAGCGCAGGGTGATACAGATGGAGATCGAGGAGACAGCCTTAAAGAAGGAGGATGACAGGCTGAGCCTGGAAAGGCTGGCAGCCCTTCAGAAGGAGCTGGCAGAGCTGAAGGAAGAATTTAATAACAGAAAGGCTCAGTGGGATAATGAAAAGGCTTCCGTAGACAGACTCTCCAGGCTGAGAGAGCAGATAGATGCTGTCAACAGTGAGATACAGATCGCACAGACGGAGGGCAATCTGGAGAAAATGGCCGAGCTGAGCTACGGCAGGCTTCCCTCCTTAAAAAAGCAGCTGGAAATAGAAGAGGAGAAGTTGAAGAACCAGGATTTATCCCTGGTTCATGAGAGTGTGAGCGACGAGGAAATTGCCAGAATTGTCTCCAGGTGGACGGGAATCCCTATAGCAAAGCTGACAGAAAGCGAGAGGAATAAGACGTTGCATTTGGATGAGGAGCTGCATAGGCGGGTCATCGGCCAGGAGGAAGGGGTGACCAAGGTTACAGAAGCCATCATCCGCTCCAAGGCAGGCATCAAGGATCCCACCAAGCCCATCGGCTCCTTCCTGTTCCTGGGACCCACCGGAGTGGGAAAGACGGAGCTGGCCAAGGCTCTGGCAGCATCCCTGTTTGATGATGAGAGCAATATGGTGCGTATCGATATGAGTGAATATATGGAGAAATACTCTGTCTCCAGATTGATCGGAGCGCCTCCCGGATATGTAGGCTATGAGGAGGGCGGGCAGCTCACAGAGGCAGTAAGGAGGAAGCCCTATTCGGTGGTTCTCTTCGATGAGATAGAAAAGGCTCATCCGGATGTCTTTAATGTGCTGCTGCAGGTACTGGATGACGGACGTGTTACCGACTCTCAGGGACGTACTGTGGATTTCAAAAATACCATCCTTATCATGACCTCGAATATCGGTGCCGTCCATCTGCTGGAGGGTATCAGAGAGGACGGAAGCATCAGCCGGGAGGCTGAGAGAGCGGTGCTGGAAGAGCTGAGAGGCCATTTCAGGCCGGAATTTCTCAACAGGCTGGATGAAACCATTCTTTTCAAGCCTCTCACAAAGGACAATATCGGCGGTATCATAGGGCTGATCATGAAGGATCTTAACAGGCGGCTGGCAGACAGGGAGCTTACCATTGAGCTGGCACCGGAGGCTGAGCGGCTGATAGCAGAGCAGGCCTATGATCCGGTCTATGGAGCAAGGCCCCTGAAGCGGTATATTCAGAAGCATGTGGAGACTCTTGCGGCCAGACTGATACTGGGAGATCAGGTGGAGGCCAAGGATGTCATTGAGATCACGGTGGAAAATGGTGAATTGTCAGCCAAACGGAGATAAAAGCATTTGACATTGAAATGGTTTGGACTTAAACTGGAATAAGGTTCTGAAGGAAGTCATATTGTAAAGGAGGAGATGGGATGATACCCAGGGATCCGGTCATGCTGCTGAGCTTTGTGAATTTAAAATTAAGGGATTATTACAGCAGCCTGGAAGCCATGTGTGAGGATATGGATGTGAACCCAGATGAGATAGAAAAAAAGCTGGCGGCCATAGACTACCGCTATGATGAAGAAAGGAATCAGTTTGTCTGAAGATATGATATTAAAAGTAATAATACAGCAGGAAAACAGAGAAGCAGAGCTGTCCCACCAACCTGGCAGGACAGCTCTCCAGACAATGCGGGAAGGCGGGATTGCACTGCCTTCCCTTTGTGATGGAATGGGAAGATGCGGCAGATGTATGATACGCTTTCAGGGCGCGGCGCCTTTGCCCACACAGGCGGATCGGGCTGCACTGACACCGGTACAGCTAAGGGAGGGGTATCGTCTGGCCTGTACATGCCGTCCTGTGAAGGACTGTGTGATAGAGACGGCCTTTGATACCGGGCAGAGGATACAGACGGTGACGGCAAGCCATATAGGCAGAGCAGAACCGGCAGGAGAGATAGGGGACGAGAAGGAGACAGCTGTTGCTGTGGATATCGGAACCACCACCATCGCCATGGAGTTGAGGGGAGGAAAGTCCGGGAGGGTGCTTGACACCTATACCTGTGTCAATCCCCAGAGTGCTTACGGAACCGATGTGATCGCCAGGATACGGGCGGGTATGGAGGGACAGGGGGAGAAGCTGCAGAAGCTGGTACAGGGAGTGTTAAGGACAGGATTGAAGCAGTTCAGGGAGCTGGCGGAAAAGGAGAAGCTCTGTCAGCCGGAGCTTATGGTGATTTCCTGCAATACTACCATGGGCCATATTTTTATGGGCTATCCCCTGGAGAGCCTGGGACAGAGTCCCTTCCGGCCGGTGAATATCGGGTCGGTAAAAATGGAATGGGAAGGGCTGCAGACCTGTCTGGTGCCTGGAATCTCAGCCTTTGTAGGAGGAGACATCCTGTCGGGACTCTATGCCTGCGGCCTGTGCGGGAAAGAGAAGGAAGAGGCTGGCAAAGGAGGCTGGCTCTTTATCGACCTGGGAACCAATGCGGAGATGGTCATGGGTGTGGAAGGCCGGCTGGCAGGTACGGCAGCAGCAGCAGGGCCGGCTTTTGAAGGAAGAGGCCGGGGAGGCGCCCTGGGAGCGGAACGTATCGCAGCCATAGCCGCTTTGCTGGAGCAGGGAATCATAGATGAGACGGGGCTGCTGCAGGAGCCGTATTTCCGGAACGGAGCGGAGGTGGAGCTGCCCCCGGATGGAGATAAAAAAGGGGCGGGAAAAAAGGTACGGATCACACAGGAGGATATCAGGGATATCCAGATGGCAAAGGGAGCCGTCCGAACGGGCATTGACTTTATGGCAAGGGCCCTTACCGGCGGCAGCTATGAGCAGATCCGCCGGGTATATGTGGCCGGAGGACTGGGCTTTTATCTGGATAAAGGTGCTGCGGTGAGGATAGGGCTGATACCTGCCCGGCTGGAGTCAAGGCTGGAGACGGTGGGCAATACCTCCCTGGCCGGAGCAGCGCTGCTGGGAAGGGAGCTTTTGAAGGAGGGAAAATCCTCAGGCAGACAGGAAGCCGGTGTGCTGAAGGCGCTGGAGGACTATGCTGCCCGGGTGGAGGTATTTAACCTGGCAGAAAGTCCCGGATTTGAGGAAAGCTATATCAGCTATATGAATTTTTAACCGGGCAGGGCCGGGTATTTTTGCGTTTGGATGGACAGCTATGTATGGAGTGAAAAATGGAGGAGAATAATTAATGGTGAAATGGAAAAAGCGGATAGAGGGAAGGGAACTGAAGCTTTTCAGCCTGTTTTCCATGCTGCTGCTGGCGGTGGCCGCTCTTGCGTGGGAGCCTCCGGCAGGCCTGGCGGAGGGGATGAGACGGATCGTGGTTTCCAGGGATGCCCTGATTACCGACTATTTCGAGCTGGCAGGGTATGGCCCGGCTTTTCTGAATGCTGCGCTGGTCTGCGGCATAGGCATTCTTCTGGTCATCCTCTACCGGATTCCGTTTACAGGACTTACTATGGCCGCCCTGTTTATGAATGTGGGATTTGCCTTATGGGGAAAGAATCCCATCAATATCCTGCCTATGCTATTGGGTACCATGCTGTACGCCAGGGTACATAGATCCAAGATGAGCCGCTACATCTATACGGCACTGTTCGGTACCTGCCTGGCGCCGCTGATCACGGAGCTGGTGTTTCTGCTTCCCTTTGGGCAGATGATGAATATGGCGGCTGCAGTGGCAGTGGGGATCTTTATCGGTTTTGTACTGCCTCCTCTCTCCATGCATACGGCCTCCATGCATATGGGGTATAACCTGTTCAATGTGGGATTTTCGGGAGGGATTCTGGCATTTGCCATTGTGTGCGTGCTGCGTTCCTTTGGTATGGAGAGTGATACGGTTATGCTATGGAAATACGGTTCGGACAAGGGCATGGCCATAGGGCTGTATGTCTATTTCCTGCTGACCTTTTTGTTTGGATGCCTTGTCAGCGGAGGTGAGCTCAGGAAGCTGAGGAAGATCATGAGGCATCCGGGCCGGGCAGTGGCGGATTTTGCACTGATGGATGGGGCCGGCCCTACACTTATGAATATGGGAATCATAGGAATCATCTGCGAAACCTATATTCTGCTTGTAGGAGGGGATCTGTCCGGCCCGGTAGTGGGTTCCATTCTGGCTGTATTCGGTTTTTCCGCTTTCGGAGTTCATGCCAGGAACTATCTGCCGGTGCTGGTGGGGGTATACCTCTCCACTTTTCTGACAGTGTATACCCCTCAGAGTCCGGGGATTCAGCTGGCGGCAGTTTTCTCAGCCGGCCTGGCACCCATAGCGGGACAGTTCGGCATAGTTCCGGGTATGGTAGCTGGTTTTCTGAATGCTGTGGTTGTAGTGTGCACCAAGGATCTGTACGGAGGCCTCAACCTGTACAATAACGGTTTTGGTGCAGGCTGGGTGGCTATCGTTATGGTACCGGTGACAGAAAGCTTTATGAAGCAATTTAAAGAGAGGAAGAGGGAGGAATAGATGAGGCACGATGAGAAAAAGATTGTTAAAATCATAGAGGAGCTGACGGTGTATTTCTTTGCCCTTGGCGCCAATCAGATCCGGTCAGACATCAACAGGGACGGATGCAATACGGTTATCCTGTTCCAGGCCAACTATAATCCGGAGTATGAGTCCAACCTGTACTATCTGGAGGAGTATCTGAACTGTCCGAAAAATGACGGGATCGAGGATGTGTATTGGGAATTGGCCGGTTCGGGAGATCCGGGGGAAACCAGTCAGCTTCTGCTGATCGGTATGATGATCGATAAGGCTGAGATAAGGACGGCAGAGGGCTTCGTGTACCTGAAGCTGTACAGGGGAGGGCAGGAATAGAATTTTGTGTTCCGTTTTTTCGCCGGCTCATATATTAGATCAAGAAATAATTTATCAGAGGGATAGAGTTGAAAAAAGGAATCCGTTATAAGACCTGTATGGCTCTTGGGCTGCTGGCAGCAACAGCCCTGCTGCATCTGCTGGTGGATAGGTATACCGGGGAATTGCCCGGGAGGGAGGCATTTGCAGCAGGAAAAACAAGAGCCGATGAAAAGAAGATAGCCTTAACCTTTGATGATGGCCCCCATCCCCACTATACGGCACAGCTGCTGGACGGCCTGAAGGAGAGAGGGGTGCCGGCTACTTTTTTTGTCACCGGGGAGCATGCAGAGCTGCATCCTGAGGTAATCCGACGGATGCATGAGGAGGGCCATCTGATCGGCAACCACACCTACAGTCATATCCAGCTCAGTGAGAATAACAAGGAGGAATTTAAAAATCAGCTCATCAAAACCAATGAGATCATCAAAAATATTACCGGGGAGGAGGTACAGTATGTCCGCCCTCCCTATGGAACCTGGGATAAAAAATTTGAGAAGGAGCTGAATATGTTTCCTGTGCTCTGGACCATAGATCCCCTTGACTGGTGTTCTACGAATGTGGCAGGCATCCGGGAGAAGGTGGTCAGCAAGGCAAAGGAGAATGGGATCATCCTTATGCATGACTATTATCCCTCTACGATTACCGCTGCCCTGGAGGTTGTGGATGAGCTGGAGAAGCAGGGCTATGAGTTCGTGACCGTGGAGGAGATATTGTTTGACTGATGTGTACTTATATTGAATTCGACGGATAAAAGAGACAGGATTGGATAAAAGCGATGATATTGAAGAAGAGAATTCCAAAAGAGTTTTATAAATTGTTCCGCAGCTCCAACATGGAGGCCTATATGCTGCTCCTTGTGGCGATTTATGAAGAAAGCAGCGATGCCTGCACTGCTCTGGGACTGACTGTGGAGGAGGGGCAGGCGATTATCCGGGAAACCATAGCCAGGGCCAGGATTGAATGGCAGGAGGACGGGGAAGAGACAGAGGGGGAGATGAGAATTTCCTCTGCCCCCTCTGCCATTCTCGGCAGGCTGGTCTGCTGGGGATGGCTGAAAAGTGATTTTGATGAGAGACTGAACACCTACATCCTTTCTTTTTCCGAATACAGCCGGCTCTATGTGGAGCTTTTCCGAAGACTTCAAAATGAGGAAGACAGCAGGGAGAGGGAGAGTCTTCTGTCTATTTACAGTGCTCTTTATACCTACTATTCTGATGGGGAAAAGAATAATGATATTTTGAAAAATGCTTTGAGGATATCCAGGAGTCTGGGGCAGCTGCTGTCCAATATGCAGGATGGGATGCGTACATATTTTGATGAATTGTCCGGAAGGAAGGATTTTATTGGCATACAGCAGGTGCTGGTAGAAGAGATCAATAACAGTGACAGTGAAAAATATGCCATCCTCACCACCACAGACAGCTTTTATCGATACAAGGAGGGAGTCAGGGAGCTGATGAGCCTGATTCTGGATGAGAATGAAAGGAAGGCCCTGGAGCTGAAAAAAAAACAGCGGGAGGGGGATGAGATTTCCGGCTCCGGTTCCAGGTGGGTATCGGCAGTCAGATACTGTGAGGAAGCGGCGGCTCTGGTTCATCAGATCGGGAGGGAGTTTGATCTGATCGAGCGTAAATATAACAGGCTGGTGGAGCAGAAGGCGGTTTTTGCAAGGCGGGCCCTGGCCAGGATCCACTATATTTTTCAGGAGGGAACCAAGGATGAGGACAGCGTGCTGAAGCTGCTGGCACTGATCGGCAGGGATCCGGAGAATGAAGATATTCTGAGGGAGCTGAGGGATAAAACCAGGCTCACCACCCAGTTTCGGAGGTTTGATGACAGCAGTCTGTATAGCCGGAGGGAGGGCGCCGAAAATAGATTTGAGCCGCTGACCATAGAAGCCCAGGGAGAGACAGAGGAGAGGGATATTGCAGAATTTGTCCCAAAACCTCTCTATACCCGGAGGCAGCTCCGGGAATTTTGTGCCGGAGGTATGAAAAACGGCAGCTTTACTGCTACGGAGGATACTGTCCGTTCCGTGGAAGACCTGGAAAAGCTGCTGTTTCTCTGGCAGGAAATGACAGGGGATCAGGAGAGGGAGAATGTAGTTGCTCTGGGAAAAGAGCTGAAAGGTGGGGAGGGCTTTACTTTTTCCGAGCTGACTATTGACATGAGAAAATGGAAATGGGGGACAAGGGATGTTTAAATATCTGGAAGAGCTTTCGCAGACTGAGGCAGCCAATATAAAAAGGACAATACAGGATCTTTTTCGTCAAACCTGCATCCTGCAGGTGAAGTGTGACCCGGCAACTCTGGTCCGGAGGGATAACCCAAGATACAGGATCTGTGCAAAAAATCGGGAATTCATAGAGGATTATCTGGAGGTGCTGGACTGTCGGCTGATCCATGATCCTCAGGAGCATATTTTTCGTGTGGAAGGAAACGGTATTCCGGCAGAAAAGATGAGCCTGACTACCACAAGAATCCTTCTGCTTCTAAAAGTGATCTATCGGGAAAAGATCATGGGGGAAGGACTGAATGCTACCGTTACCTGTCTCAGGGAAATCCGGGAGTACGGACGCAATACCGGCCTTCTGAGAGGAAAGCTGACAAATCAGGAATGGCAGGAGGCATTGGTTCTGTTAAAAACCCATCAGATCATCGAGCTGCCCGGAGCAGTGGGAAATCTGGAGGATAATACCCCTATTTATATTTACAGCTCCATCCATATTTTCTGTTCTTCGGCAGATATCAATGAACTGGTGAAGAGGTACGGAGAAGGAGCGGAGCAGACAGAAAAAACAGAAGAAAGGGAGCAGGAGAGTGAAGCAGGCGAAGAAGATCTTTACCAGGATGTGTCTCAATAACTGGGGCGGTGTGACTCATAAGGTACTGGAGTTTCATGAATATGTCAACCTGTTCAGCGGGAAAAGCGGCTCCGGCAAGTCCACGGTTATGGATGCCATCCAGGTTGTTTTATACGGCAGCTTTTCTTCCGGTTTTTTGAATAAGGCAGCCGACGATGCAAAAAACAGAAGAAGTGTGCTAAGCTATCTGAGAGGGGAGCAGAAGGACGGTACAGCCAACCGGGAGGGAAAGGATTTCTGCTCTGCCCTTGTGCTTGAGATCAAGGATACCGGAACTGGTGCTAAAACCTGCGTGGGGATCGGATTTGAAGTGGGAAAGAAGGATTCTGAGCTGAAAAAATATCTCTTTTTCAGCCACTCCGGAGAGATGCCTGAGCCGGAGTATTTGACGGAGACAGGTTCCTTTTATACCAACAGGGATATCCGGGAGCTGGTAGAGCAGCGGCTCTGTTCCTCCCGGAGCCGGGGGAGAAATGAGGTGAACCGGATCTATGCTTCCAGGGAGGCCTATCTCCATGCACTCTATGATGTGATTCTGGGATATATTGACGGAAAGCGTTTCTGCATTATGGAGAAAAGCTCTATTGCGCTGAAGATGACCAATGGCACCGGACAGTTTATCCGGGATTATATGTTTCCAAGGAGCACCGGAGATGTGATAGAAAAGATCAGCGACCAGTTGGGAGCCTACAGGGATATTCAGGAAAAAATCCAGGATATGAAGCGGCGGATCGAGCTTTTGTCAGAGGTTCAGGAGGCGGGGCGGAGAAAAAGCCTTATCAGCACAGAGCTCATAAAGGCCCATGCCATGGTCAGATGCATAGAGGTGGAGGAGCTGAGGGGAAAAATCGCTGCTGCTGAGGAGGAGATGGAACAGGTTGCTGAAGAGCTTTCGGGGCTGGAGGCAGACCGGCAGAAGCTGGAGCTGGAGCGGGAGGCAACGGAGAATGAATGGATTCAGGTGACGGCAGACCTGAAAGCCAGCGATCTGGGAGCCAAGGAGAGACAGCTGGAGGAACTGGAAAAACGCCGCAGACTGCTTGAGAATGACAGCCTGCAGTGGAGGAAGGTAACAGACGGGCTGCACAGATGGGAGGAGGACCAGATTGTCACCGACTATGTCAGCAATCCCATGCTTCATAAAATAGAAGCATTTTGCAGGGGAAGGGTGACAGAGGAGGAGTGCAGACAGCTGCGTGAAAGTATCCTGGAGGCAAGGCAGAATTTGGAGGAGGAGCTGGAGGATTACAGCGAAGAGAAACGAAAGACAGAAAAGGAACTGAAGGAGCTGCGCCGGTTGGCGGAGGATATGCAGAATGACAGAAAGCCCTATCCTGCCCGGCTGAGGGAGGCAAGAAAAGCCCTGGAGGAAAGGCTGAGCAGCCTCTATGGACGCAGTGTGAGGGTTCGGATCCTTGCAGACCTGTTTGATGTAAGGGACAAGGAATGGAAAAATGCCATAGAAGGAAGAATGGGCAGGCTGAAGCTCGCCCTTGTAACAGAGCCGAAATATGCCCATGATGCTGCCGTTATGTTCCGCCGGATGAAAGGGTATGAGGAGGTGGATCTGATCGACACAGCGGCTGTGGAAAAAAGCGGAGCCAGGGAAGAGGAAGGCTCTCTCTATGAAGCGGTGGAGACCGAACTGCCCTATGTGGATGCCTGTCTCAAGCGCTATCTCGGAAGAATCAGAAAGTGCCGCTCAGTGGAGGAGCTGGCAAAGGCCAGGGACGGTGTGATGCCGGACTGCTATTCCTACAGCGGCTTTGTGTTCCGGCATCTGAAAAAAAATGATTATGAAAAGTATGCCTGTATCGGAAGCAGGGTATCAAAGGTGAAGCTGGAGGAATATCTGCATGCCCAGGAAAGACTGGAAGGGGAGCTGGCAGAACAGAACCGTATCATCACCGGGCTGAAGGCGGCCCGGGACTTTGAATGTCTACACAATGAGGATGCTTATTTTGTCCGTCTCTCGGAGTCAGGAGAGGATCTGGAGGAGGTGCTGCACAGTATAGAAGAGCTGCATAGGGATCTGGAGCGGCTGAGAGAGGGCAGGTACAGGGAATTAGAGCAGAAAAAGGAGGAGCTTGGCGACGTCAGGAAAAAGAGACAGGAGGAAATCCATCATAACCGGCAAAGGGCTACAGAATGCCTGAAGAGAAGAAGCGGACTGGAGGGCGAGATCAGAACCAGAAGGGAGGAGCTGGAGGAGAGGCTGGCGGGCTATGCGGTCAATGAGCAGCTGGAGGCAGAGGTGCAGGAACTGCTGAAGAGCAGCTCCGGACAGGCTGTAAGGAGCCGGCAGAGGAATCGGATCGCAGCCCTGGAGGGCCAAGAGCAGGAGGAGACAGAAAATCTGCAGACAGCCCGGAACCGATTTATCAGAGAATACCCATCCCTGGGCTTTAATGGTATGGAAAAATCCAATGAAGGCTATGAGAAGCTGTTAAGGGATTATCAGAGTGACTATGAGCCCAGATACGAGGCTGAGTTTGAAAAGCAGTGCAATACAATATACAGGAGCCTCAGGGAAAATGTCATTGCCACTATCCATGGGGATATCAACGCGGCAAGACGCCACACCCAGGAAATCAACCGCCTGCTTCGGAAAACCAATTTTGCCGACAGTACCTACCAGATCAAGATCGAGCCTGCAAAAAATGAAAACGGCCAGTTCTATGAGATGCTGACTGCACCGGAGCTGGACAGTAAAAATATCAGCAGCCACGGCTTTGACGGTCAGATCAGCCTGGGAGAGGATGAGTTCTACCAAAAATACGAGCAGCAGATCAGGCTGCTGACAGACAAGTTTATGCCGGTAAGGAGTGGAGAGGAAAAACGGAGAGAGCAGAGACAGCGGGAGATGGAGCAGTACGCAGATTACCGGAACTATCTCTCCTTCAGCATGTATGAGCAGGTGACGGATGAAAACGGCAGGGTGATCCGGGAGAACTTTGTGGATGAGATGGCCGGCCGTGATTCCGGCGGGGAGGGACAGAATCCCAAGTATGTAGCCCTGCTCGCAGGCTTTGCCATGCTCTACATGCAGCAGAGCAGCCGGGACTCCAGGATCAGGCTGGTGCTTCTGGACGAAGCTTTCTCCAAGATGGATCAGGAGCGCAGTGCGGTCTGCCTGAAATATGCCAGAAAGCTGGAGCTGCAGCTCATCGTCTGTGTACCCGATGAGAGGCTCCAGTCGCTGATCAGAAATGTGGACTGTGTCTATGGCTTCAGGCGTCACAGGAATCAGATCTCCATGATGCATATCGACAAGGGAGACTATTTGAAATTGATGGAAGGTGAGGATGAGGAAGGGTAATGGATCTGTTTGAATATATGAGAAATACAAATATGGAAAAGGAGTCTCCCCTGGCAGCCAGGCTCCGTCCCAGGAACCTGGAGGAGGTAGTGGGGCAGCAGCATATCATTGGAAAGGACAAACTGCTTTACCGTGCCATTAAGGCAGACAAACTCAGCTCCATCATCTTCCATGGGCCTCCGGGCACAGGCAAGACCACCCTGGCCAGGGTGATAGCCAATACCACCAGCGCGGAGTTTACCCAGATCAATGCCACTGTAGCAGGCAAAAAGGATATGCAGGAGGTAGTGGCCGGGGCAAAGGACATGCAGGGAATGTATGGAAAGAGAACCATACTCTTTATTGACGAGATCCACAGATTTAACAAGGGGCAGCAGGATTACCTGCTTCCCTTCGTGGAGGATGGTACGATCATTCTGATAGGAGCGACTACCGAAAACCCTTACTTTGAGGTGAACAGCGCTTTGCTTTCCCGCTCCATCATATTTGAACTGAAGCCCCTGTCCAGGGAGGATATCAGGGAATTGATTCAAAGAGCGGTCTGTGACAGAGAAAGAGGTATGGGTGCCTATGAGGCAGACATCCAGGAGGAGGCGCTGGAATTTCTGGCAGACCTGTCCGGCGGGGATGCAAGATATGCACTGAATGCAGTGGAGCTTGGGATCATGACTACGGAGCGCAGCGGGGACGGCAGGATTCATATTACTCTGGAGGTGGCGCAGGAATGTATCCAGAAACGGGCCATCCGTTATGATAAGTCGGGAGACAGCCATTATGACACCATATCTGCCTTCATCAAAAGCATGCGGGGCTCTGACCCGGATGCGGCAGTTTACTATCTGGCCAGGATGCTGTACGCAGGGGAAAGTGTTTCTTTTATCGCAAGAAGGATCATGATCTGCGCCTCAGAGGACGTGGGTAATGCGGATCCCAATGCCCTGCAGGTGGCAGTCAGTGCTGCACAGGCAGTGGAGAGGATAGGGATGCCGGAGGCCCAGATTATCCTGGCCCAGGCAGCGTCCTATGTGGCCAGTGCACCCAAGAGCAATGCGGCAGTGATGGCCATTATGGATGCGGCCAGGGCGGTAGAGGAGACAGGCAATCTGCCCATACCGTCTCATTTGCAGGATGCTCACTATCCGGGGGCGGCCAGCCTGGGACACGGCACAGGTTATAAATATGCCCATGACTATCCCAATCACTATGTGAAGCAGCAGTATCTGCCCTATGAATTAAGTGGAAGGGAGTTCTATAAGCCCTCTGGCAATGGCTATGAGGTGAAGATCAGGGAGCATATGGCGAGACTCAAAAAAGAGGCGGAATAGGTGAAAAGCCTTCGGGCACATTGAGGGCTGGAATGGCAGGCTAAAAAAGCTGCTCCGTCAGGTACTGATAGATCTCCTGGTTCCTGAGCTGCCAGTTGTCGCAGATGACTTTGGCGCATTCAGCGGTGGGGACGGACAGGGTGATTTCAATAAGTGTCACATTCTTTTCTCTGGCGGCCAGATGGGCGTTGTATTCACCGGTGGTAGACTTATAGTAGTCTCCCACCACAGAGACTTCGTTGAGCAGCTCCATTCCGTTTTCCCTGAGGAAGGCACCGACCTCCTCCTTGATGGGGTCGCTGATGCGGTTTTCAAAAAAGGACAGAGTTCCCCTTCCCTCCGGGGTAATGAGCAGATGGGTTCTGTTGCCTACGGAGCGGGCAGTGATCAGTCCTGACTGGGTGAGTTCAGAAATGGCCTGCTGCAGGGTCAGGAAGTTGGTGTATTCCTTTTCCAGGATGAAGCTGCTGACCTGTGCGCTTGTGAGAGGGAAATCCACCCTGCTCAGCATATGAAGGATGATTAATTTGTAGAGTGTGAGGGGTTCCTGAGTCATTCCGTCACTTCCTTTCTGAAATCTTAGAGTGTGTTTGCTTTGCCCTTCAGGCTTTCCACAATTTTCCCTGATAAGAGTCCTGTATCTTCATCCTGTGATGGAGCGTATTCAGAACCCTTTTTTTGTCCGCGCTCCAGAGAGGAGCTAGGAGCAGCTCCCTGGGGCCGTCCCCGGTGACCCGGTGGATGACAGTATCGGGGGAAAGCCGTTCGATACATTCTGTCAGGACAGCCAGATATCCTTCCAGGGTCATCTCTTTAAAATATCCGTTTTGGTAATCCAGGGCCAGATCGGTTCCTTTTAATACATGGAGGAGCTGCAGCTTGATTCCCCACACCGGCAGATGGTTGATATAGTCTATGGTGGCAGCCATCATGGCACCGTCTTCTCCGGGGAGACCCAGAATCGTATGGACTACCACAGGGATGCGGACAGAATGGAGAGAGTGTACGGCCTGCCGGAAGCAATCCAGGGAATAGCCCCTTCTAATATAGAGGGCAGTCTGCTCATGGATGGTCTGCAGGCCCAGCTCTATCCATATGAATTTTTCCGGATAGGCAGCATGCAGGCGTTCCAGAAGGGAAAGCACCTCCTCCGGCAGACAGTCCGGGCGGGTGGCGATGGAGATGCCCAAAACCAGAGGGTCGTCCAAAGCATTGCGGTAGAGATCCTCCAGGTATCCTATTGGCCCATAGGTACAGGTATAGGCCTGAAAATAGGCAATATAAGGCTCCCGACTGGTGACGGAAGCGGGAGGGACGGCAAAATCGCCGCTTCCTCCCGCGCTGCAGAAGATACAGCCTCTGGTATCCAGAGCACCGTCCCTGTTGGGGCATGTAAATCCGGCATCAATGGCAATCTTTTTGATTCTGCAGCCGTAGCTGTTTTTCAGAAAGGCATCCAGGGAATAATAGCGTTTGCTGTGCCATTCACCGGAGATTTTTTTCTTTATTTCAGTTCTTATGTCTGTATTTTCCGGAATCACGGACATGGTTTCCAGGCCCCTTATTTCCTGATGTGGGATTTGACGGCATTGGCAACCACTTCAGCCACCCGGGGATCAAAGGCTTGGGGCATGATGTTGTCCTCGCTTAAGTCCTCATCCCTTACCAGTCCGGCGATGGCGTCGGCAGCGGCTAGTTTCATCTCCTCCGTGATCTGTGCAGCCCGTCCCTCCAATGCTCCCTTGAAAATGCCGGGAAAGGCCACTACGTTGTTTACCTGATTGGGAAAATCGCTGCGTCCCGTACCTACCACCCTGGCTCCCGCTTCTCTGGCCAGATCGGGCATGATCTCAGGAACTGGATTGGCCAGAGCAAAGAGGATGGCGTCCTTATTCATGGAAGCCACCATCTCCCGGGAGACAATACCGGGGGCTGATACACCGATGAATATATCCGCGCCCTTCATGGCATCAGCCAGAGAGCCTGTTTCGTTCTGCGGGTTAGTGACCTGGGCCATCTTTTCCTGCATCCAGTTCAAATCCGGTGTCTGCCTGGAGATCATACCCGCCTTGTCACACATAATGATGCAGGGGAAGCCATAGGTGAGCAGCAGCTTTGTGATGGCTACTCCGGCACTGCCGGCGCCATTGACAACTACCCTGCAGTCCTCCTTTTTCCGTCCCGTTACCTTCAGGGCATTAATGATTCCGGCAAGCACCACAATGGCTGTGCCGTGCTGATCATCATGGAATACAGGGATGTCCAGCTTCTCCTTCAGGCGCTCTTCGATTTCGAAGCAGCGGGGGGCACTGATGTCCTCCAGGTTGATGCCTCCAAATCCCGGAGCCATCCAGGTGACAGCCCGGATGATTTCCTCCGTATCCTGGGTATCCAGACAGATAGGGACAGCATTGACACCACCGAATTCCTTGAACAGAACAGCCTTGCCCTCCATAACAGGCATCGCCGCATAGGGACCGATGTTGCCCAGTCCCAGTACCGCGCTGCCGTCAGAAACAACGGCTACCGTATTGGCCTTCATGGTATAGGCATAGGCTGCAGTCCTGTCTTCGGCGATCACCCTGCAGGGTTCAGCCACTCCGGGAGTGTAAGCATAAGCAAGGTCTTCCCTGGATTTCACAGGGGATTTGGACACGGTTTCCAGTTTTCCGTTCCATTGTCTGTGGAGCTCTAAAGCCTTTTCGTTTGTAGTCATGATTTGCCCTCATTTCTTCTATTATAAAATGTGTTGAAATATCCTTCAGCAACCTAATCATATAATATTTATGCCGGGTCTGCAAGAAAATACTTTCTATTTTGGAAAGGCTGTTGTATAATGTTGGCAGCAGATAGTGTTTATTTACAATTCACTTGGCATATCAGATATAAATTCCCAGACAACAAAAGCATGACTTGGATTTGGAATAATCCATATTTAAAATATATTATAACAGTGATGCAGCGCTGGTGTTCATTATGGCAGGCCTGACTATGTATGACAGAGCGGGTCTGTTCTGATACAGTGCTGTAAAAACAGGGAGGAACAGATGAAAGAAAAATATGAATCTCTGGCCCTTGTGGATTTGAAAGAGATAGCAAAGGCAAGAGGCCTCAAAGGAACATCTACCATGAAAAAGGCACAGCTCATAGAGGTTATGCTGCTGGAGGATGAAAAGGAAAAAAAAGCAGCAGAGAATGAGTCGGGGAAAGGAGCAGATTCCCCCGGAGCAGATGGCCAGAGAACAGATGCTCAGAGAGCAGATGCCCAGAGGACAAATTTTCAGAGGGAAGGCACCCGGAGGCAGAGTGAGGCCAGAAGTACTGCTGGCAGAAGCCAGGGCGAAGTACGCAGAGGTACGGAGAGCAGATACAGAGGAGACAGTGAGGGGGCAGAAGCAGGCAGCGGCAGGAGCAGCCGGTACGAGCGTGTCCAGAGCGAGGGCCGCGGACAGGGCGGTCAATATGAGCGGGAGCAGAGTGAGAACCGGGGGCAGGGCGAGAATCGTCAGGAGGAAAGATATCCTGCTGACCTGGACAGCGGCATTACCGCCCATGGGATTTTGGAAGTGATGCCTGACGGTTATGGATTTATCCGCTGCGAGAATTACCTGCCTGGAGAAAATGATGTGTATGTGGCTCCCAGCCAGATCAGACGCTTCGGGCTAAAGACAGGGGACATCCTAGAGGGGAATACCAGGATCAAGACACAGAGCGAAAAATTCAGTGCTTTATTATATGTAAAATCCATCAATGGCTATGCGCCGGAGGTGGCGGTGCGGAGAGTTAATTTTGAGGATATGACTCCCGTTTTTCCCGACGAGAGGCTTTCCCTGGAGACTCATGGTTCCTCTGTTGCAATGCGTATCATGGATCTGATGAGTCCGGTAGGAAAAGGACAGAGAGGTATGATTGTGTCGCCTCCTAAGGCAGGAAAGACTACTTTGTTAAAGGAGGTGGCAAAATCCATTAAGCAGAACTCGCCGGAGGTACATCTTATTATCCTGCTGATTGATGAGAGACCCGAGGAGGTGACAGATATCAAGGAGGCAATCGAGGGTCCCAACGTAGAGGTGATCTACTCTACCTTTGATGAGCTGCCGGAGCATCATAAGAGGGTGTCCGAGATGGTCATTGAGAGGGCAAAGCGGCTGGTGGAGCATAAACAGGATGTCATGATCCTGCTGGACAGCATTACCCGTCTGACCAGGGCATACAACCTGACAGTTCCGCCCAGCGGGAGGACATTGTCAGGTGGTCTGGATCCGGCAGCCCTGCATATGCCCAAACGCTTTTTTGGTGCGGCCAGGAATATGAGAGGAGGGGGCAGCCTGACCATTCTTGCCACAGCCCTGGTAGAGACCGGAAGCAAGATGGATGATGTGGTCTATGAGGAGTTCAAGGGAACAGGAAATATGGAGATGGTGCTGGATCGTAAGCTTTCGGAAAGAAGAGTATTTCCGGCCATAGATATCCCCAAATCGGGTACCAGAAGAGAGGATCTCCTGCTGTCCCCGGAGGAACAGGAGGCCATCAGCATGATGCGGAAGGCATTAAATGGCCTGAAGCCTGATGAGGCGGTGGACAAGATCCTGGATATATTTTCCAAGACCAAAAACAATGTGGAGTTTGTGCAGATGGTAAAGAAAATCAAATTCTTTTAATTATCATGAAGAAAATACTTGCATGGCATAATAAACTATGGTACACTAAAAAAGCTGTTTGGGTAAAACGGAGTTTGTATGTCTGCAAAGCCAGACGATGAAAACAAGAACTTTATTTGCAATATAGAGAGGTGAAAAGATGAAAGAAGGAATGCATCCTGAATATTATCAGGCAACTGTAACATGCAACTGCGGCAATACATTTGTAACAGGCTCTACTAAATCAGAGATTCACGTTGAGGTTTGCTCCAAATGCCATTCATTCTACACTGGTCAGCAGAAGACTGTAAGAGCTGATGGACGTATTGATAAGTTCAACAAGAAATATGGTGTTGGAAACAAATAAGGGGTTACAAGCTATTCGCTGCAAATAGGTCTGCATTTAAAAAGGTTGAGGTGTATATCTCAGCCTTATTTAAGTGTATCTGCGCAGTGGAATATGCTATGAGGACAGGATATATATGAGAAAAAATAAAGGCAGCCGTTATTCCGGTATTGGCGGGCAGGCAGTACTGGAGGGCGTCATGATGAAAAATAAGGATCAATATGCTGTCGCTGTGCGTAAGCCGGATGGCGAGATTGATGTGGAGGTAGGGGTATACAGTGGAATCATGCAGGGAAGCAAGCTGAAGGAGCTGCCGTTTGTTCGGGGAATCTTTAATTTTCTGGATTCCATGATGCTGGGCATGAGAACACTGAATCATTCCGTTGCCTTTTATGAGGATAAGGATGCTGAGGAAACGGCAGCTGATAAGGTCTTTCATAAAATATTCAAGGAAAAAGCAGAGAATGTGATGCTGGGTATTGTGACGGTATGCTCCATTGCTCTGGCAATTGCTGTTTTTATGATTCTGCCTTATTTTATTACCTCTTTTTTTGAAGAGTATATCCGCAACAGCTCGGTGCTGGCTGTGGCGGAGGGACTGGTTCGTATCCTGATTTTTGTGAGCTATATCGTGGCTATAGCCATGATGAAGGATATTAAGCGCCTGTATCAGTATCATGGTGCAGAGCACAAATGTATCGACTGTATAGAAAAAGGACGGCCGCTCACAGTGCACAATGTGATGAGAAGCTCCAGGCAGCATAAACGGTGCGGAACCAGCTTTATGTTTTTTGTGGTCTTTGTGAGCATTATTGTATTTTTCTTTATCAGGGCAGAACAGCCGGCTCTCAGGATCGTCCTCAGGATCGCCTTGATTCCGGTGATCGCAGGGATTTCCTACGAAATCATCAGGCTGGCGGGCAGGAGCAATAATCTGTTTGTGCGGATTCTCTCCGCTCCGGGTATGTGGCTGCAGAGGCTGACCACCAGGGAGCCGGACGAAGAGATGGTTCAGGTGGCCATGGCGGCGGTGGAGGCTGTCTTCGACTGGAAGGCTTATCTGCTGGAGACCTTTGGCTACGAGATAGACGATTCCTGGCTGGTGGATGAACCGGCAGAGGATGAGGAAGGAGAGGCGGAGTCCTCATGAAATACAGGGAATTATATGACCGGGGCGTGGGTATCCTGGCAGGAGCCGGTATAGAGGAGGCTGCTCTGGATGCCCGGCTGCTGCTGGAATATGTCTGCCATACCAACAGAAACGATCTGCTGGTTCATGGGGACAGGGAAGTGGCTGATGCTCATCAGCAAAGCTATATGGAATATATCAGGCAGCGGGAGAGCCGTAAGCCCCTGCAGTATATTACCGGCCATCAGGAATTTATGGGCATGGTCTTTGAGGTAAATGAGCATGTGCTCATTCCCCGGCAGGATACAGAGGTGCTGGTGGAAGAGGTGATGAGGCATCTGCATGATGGAATGGAGATCCTGGATCTGTGTACCGGCTCCGGCTGTATCCTGCTCAGTCTGCTCCGTTATTCTAACGGCTGCAGCGGCAGCGGTGCGGATATTTCAGGAGAAGCGTTGGCTGTGGCCAGGCGGAATGGAGAGAGGCTTGGAATTCAGGGCTGCCGCTTTATACAGAGCGATTTGTTTGAAGCGGTGGAGGGCCGCTATGATATCATCGTTTCCAATCCTCCCTATATCCCGTCAGGGGTGATTCCCTCCCTGATGGAGGAGGTGAGGGATTACGAGCCCCATGCGGCCCTGGACGGCAGGGGGGATGGGCTTTTCTTTTACAGAGAGATCACTTCCCGAGCCGGAAGATTTCTCAAGGGAGGAGGCTGGCTCTTCTTTGAGACAGGATATGATCAGGCGGAAGCGGTAAAGGCGATTATGGAAAAGGAAGGCTGCCATGATGTGACTGTTGTCAGGGATCTGGCAGGACTGGACAGGGTCGTATTTGGATGGAAATAAAAGGAGCAAGGCTTTGAAAGGAGTATGGCTGTAAAATGTTTGACAGGTTAGAAGACTTACTCATCCGGTATGAGGAGATCATGGGAGAGCTGGGTGAACCTAACGTAACCGGCAATCAGGAGCGTTTCCGTATGCTGATGAAAGAGCAGAGCGATCTGGCGCCCATAGTGGAGGCATATAAGGAATATAAGAAGTGTAAGCAGGACGCGGAGGACAGCCTGGCGATGCTGAATGAGGAGTCCGATGAGGATATGCGTGATATGCTGAAGGAGGAACTGAGCACCTCCAAAAAGCGTATTGAGGAGCTGGAGCAGGAGCTGAAGCTTTTGCTGCTGCCCAAGGATCCCAACGATGATAAGAATGTGATCGTAGAAATCCGTGCAGGGGCAGGCGGTGACGAGGCGGCTCTGTTTGCAGCGGAGGTATACCGTCTCTATGTGCATTATGCGGAAGGGCAGCACTGGAAGGTAGAGACCCTGAGTGCGGATGAAATAGGCATAGGCGGCATGAAGGAAGTCAGCTTTATGATCACAGGACAGGGTGCTTACTCCAAATTAAAATACGAAAGCGGCGTGCACCGTGTCCAGCGTGTGCCTGAGACAGAGTCCGGGGGCCGTATCCATACATCCACCATCAGTGTGGCAGTTATGCCGGAGGCGGATGAGGATATTGACATCGTCATTGAGGATAAGGATATCCGTATTGACGTAATGCGTGCTTCCGGTAACGGAGGACAGTGTGTCAATACCACGGATTCGGCAGTGCGCCTCACACATTATCCTACGGGAATCGTGGTATACAGCCAGACAGAGAAGTCCCAGCTTCAAAATAAGGCAAAGGCCTTTGCCCTGCTGAAGGCGAAGCTTTATGATATGGAGCAGCAGCAGAGGCATGATGCAGAGGCAGAGCTGCGCCGCAGCCAGATCGGTACGGGAGACCGCTCTGAGAAGATCAGAACCTATAACTTCCCCCAGGGCAGGGTGACGGATCACAGGATCAATCTGACCCTATATAAGCTGGATAAGATCATGAATGGGGATATTCAGGAGATCGTGGATGCCTGTATCGCGGCGGACCAGGCTGCGAAGTTGGCGAAGATGAACGAATAGCACGAACGTGACAGATGATAAAAAGAGAGGATACAAGCTTGCTTGTAGACTTCTCTTTTGGGCATCTGTCCGTTCGTGCTATCCGTGTTCATGTAGCATAAATTAGCACAGAGGAGGCTTGTTTCAACTGAACTGGTATTATAAAATATGAGATGCGAGCTGCGAAATCAGCGTAGCTGATTTCCCCTAGCGAGTGGAAGATATTCTGCAAGCTTTGGTAAGCTGATAACAGTACAGTAGGAAAATCCTATCAGGTAAGGTCTAGTCAACCGCCTGTACCGAGATCACAAACCTTCCGGATCTTGAATTCGACTTTGAGGAGGAACTATACCATCTGAGGTGGAACGAGGAGAATTCCTTCAGGGATCTGAAATATCCATTATGCCTTAAAACATTCCACTCCAAAAAATACGAGTACATCGTACAGGAAATATGGGCACGTACTATTCTTCACAACTTCAGCTCTGCCATTATTTCCGAGGTGAATATCGGTAACCGCGAAACAAAATATGAATACCAGGTGAATTTTGCGGAAGCCTTCAAAACGTGCAGAGACTTCCTGCGAATCCATGACCGAACAGTAACGACGGCGGTGGAGGATCTGACCGCACAGAATATAGAACCGATCAGACCCGGAAGAACTTTTGCCCGCCAGCATCGGTTCAAACTTCCAATTAGTTTCTGCTATCGGAACGAAAAGACAGTCAGAAACACTCATCACCTATTCTATAATACACCTTTTTTCAGATGAAGGCATCTATTTTTGAACAATAGGCTTTCGTCTGTTTACAATACACTTTTTATCTGTTAAGTGTTCTTCTGTGTCTTATCTACTGAAATGGGCGACAACTGGTATCTTGTGGGGATCCGCGCCGAGGATTTAAACGGGCTGCGGGTACGGATTTAAACAAGGACAGCGCACAGGGCTGCTTAACGGCTGCATTTTTTGCGCCCTGCCCCTATCATCACGCGAAAGGAGGACACCGATTGCAAGATGAAATCAACGAAAAGACCATAGCCATTTACATCAAGACCGGAAAGCTGACCGCAGCCTTTAAGGAGTTTTCCTCAAAGAAGCTGACGCAGGAGAAAAAGCCCTCTATCCGCAATCTGCTTTCCTTGTAGACTTCCAGAAGTTTTTAAACCTAACCACTTGTGTGAAGAGAAAAAATCCTTAAAATAGCCCGTATTTCTGCTGTTTTTCTTGCACAAATATGGGTTTTGTATTGGCTGAGACCTTTGAAGGTCAGATTAAGATTTTTAATTGTTAATTATATTTTATCCTACAAAACGGAGGTTGTCTTTAGTTTTGTCAACTAAATATGAAACACGCCCGATTTCTCATTCCTTTGGAAAGATTGGATACAGTAGTTTTACTTGCATTATAGAGACCGACTTTCTTTAGTGTTTCTTCTATCTTCTTTTTGTCCACTTTATAGATTCCGGCAAAAAGCTGCATATTGTCATAAACGGTAAGCCTTTGATACAAACCAAAGCTGTCCATCATAATACCTATTTGTGTCTTGGTTTTATCTGAGATATGTTTTGTGTCGTCGCCCAATACACATCCTATTCCTGCAGTTTGCGATAGCTGGCCGGTAAGGATATTTACCAAAGTGGTTTTACCTGCTCCGCTTGGACCGAGTAATCCAATGATTTCTCCTTTTTTTACTGCAAGAGACATTCCTTTCAGGACTTCCTTTTCATTGTAACTGTGATAAATGTTTTTTAATTGGATAATATTATTCATGTTTTTTCGCCTCCCTGAGACATAGATTATAAGAGAAACATGATGACTACAATAGCACTTGACGTAAGTTGCCAATATGAAAACATAAGTTGCTAATTTTACAGAAAACAGTGCTTAATGCCGTATCAATACATGGTCACGCCGGCGTGACTTAGGTTCGATGCAATCGTGAAAGACTCATCGTACAAATCTTCGATTTGTGCGAAGGGTATATTTCGCTCTGCGAGGCTGAAAATATTATAAAAACCAGTTGATATTTTAAGGTAAACAACATATAATATATACACAGATATGAATCTGTTGCACGAAGTGCATTAATATTTGGGCTGACCGAAAGGTCCTGGTCCACCGGCTGGCGGGGATTTACCCCGCCATTTTTCTACATAAAGGGGAGGTTACATGAAAGAAAAAGTACTTAGTATTTTTATAGATGAATCGGGCGATTTTGGACAATACAATCCAACCTCACCCAATTACTATGTTGCAATGGTTTTACATAATCAGGAAATAGATATTTCAAAGAATATTGAAGCATTGGAAAGACAGGTAAGTAATTGGGGTTATCCGGAACATACGATTCACACAGGTCCGTTGATCAGGCGTGAAAGTGTATATAAAAATGATTTGAGAGAACAAAGAAAAGCGTTGTTTAATGCATTGTATCATTTTACTCGTTTGCTGGATATTCAATACCTCTGTCCCGTAATTAATCAGGGAGATTGTGCAGAGAAATCTAAGCTGGCTTACACGGACAAATTGACAAAAGAGATTGCAAATCAGCTTCGCGCAAAGGATACATATTTTTCAGCCTTTGATAAAATTATTGTTTACTATGACTATGGGCAGGTTGAGTTGGCGCAGATTCTTGTGTCTGTGTTTAATACCATGTTTTCGAATGTGGAATTTAGAAAGATAGAAACGAATCAGTATAAACTATCACAGGCAGCAGATTTGATTTGTACCGTAGAAGCGATAGCACAAAAGAATGTATTAACAAAGTCAGAAAGTGAATTCTTTCACTCAAAGCATGATTTCAAGAAAAATATTTATAAAAATATTGCAAAGAAAAAGCTATAGGTTTTCCCTTGTTGTTTGCTCGTAAGGGAAAAGAGAGAAATACGTGGATACCTATAGTCGAGGAAGCACGAAATTACGAGAAAATTGAGAAAATTAATCCGTGGTTAGGAGGTGCTATTCATGCCACAAATTATTCCAATTAAAGATTTAAAAAACACATCAGAGATTTCTGATATGTGTCACAAAGCAGAAGAGCCTATCTACATTACCAAAAATGGTTATGGTGATATGGTTATTATGAGTATGGAAATTTATGAGTCT
>JALESH010000043.1 GCA_022781985.1 Lachnospiraceae bacterium
GACTCAATAACATACGAACATTGATGACACAACGGGTACGCTCCAAGCTCTTTGCTATCTGTCTTGCATACAATGGGCAAAAGCATCAGAAGTTCCTGAACAATCACAGGGGAAACTGCGCTTTTGCATAGGGGATTTTAGGGGCATCCTTTTGCTGTATGGGAGAAAACGTTGTCATAGCAACCGTATTTCATCGTAGCTGAACCGTATATTCAGAAATTCTCGTATACAATCGAGTTTTCTTAAAGAGCCCCCCCCCCCATTATGGAGTCGTTTTTTTAACCTTTTTGCACCGAAATCATAAATTTTTCCTGGTTGAGAACCACCCATTTTTTGGGGGGCCATAAACTGAACGGAAAAGAATAAAATTAGAATGAAAGGACAAACGTATGAAAAAGAAAGGACTGACGCTCCTGCTTGCGATGATAGTAGGGCTGACCCCTGTAGGGTGCAGCAGCTTAAAGGTTCCGGCGGAGGCTGATGTGCAGACAGTACAGGAAGCAGAGGGCAGAGAACAGAATGTAGGAGAAGAAGGCAAAGATAAGGCGGCAGGGGCGGAGAATGGATCTGACACAGAGGAAACGCTTACAGGATCAGAGGAGATCCGCTTTACCGTGGTGCAAAACATCATTGAGACCGAACAGTATGTGGTGCCGGAGGAAGGGGAAAGCTTTCCATATGCCTATGTGGGCTATCCCACATTTGTGATACCGGACGAAGTGAGGAAGGCATGTCCGGTGCTGGGGGAGTGCTTGGAGGATGTCAGTGGTGCGTTCTATGAACATGCTGTCGGTACGCTTGCTGAGGCTGCGGAACTGGCACAGGAAGGGGAGGATGCTTGGCTTGTCACCTCGAACCAGGAAACCTGGGAACTGGAGGTTTTTCGGGCAGATGCCTGCGCGGTCGGCTGGCTCCTGCAGATTGAGCAATATTACAATGGACCGCATCCCAACAGATATTATGAAACCTGCATGATTGATACGGTGACCGGTGAGAGGCTTTCGGCTGAGGATGTGGTAAATGATACAGACGGATTGCCCGGTTCCATCCTGGAAAATCTGGAGCCCTTAGATGAAGATTATATTTTTTCCCAGGAAGAAAATGAGCAAATGCTGTCTAAAATTGAAGCAATGGTTAGGGATGATTCCTTGGCATGGACGCTGGACCAGGAGGGCTTTCATGTTTATTTCGATGCATATGCGCTGCAGTATTATGCGTTCGGACCCATCTTTGCAGATCTGTCTTTTGAGGATTATCCAGACCTGATTCGGGAGGAATACCTGCCGAAAGCTACGAAAACACCGCTCAGAGAGCGTATTTCTTATGAGCGGGGTGAAACCGTGAGCTGGACAGAGGAGGCACTGGTGGGATATCTCAATAATACAGAGCCGGAGGGCGCGGGGGATGATGCGGGAATTTATGTTATAGAATGTCCTGATTGGGAAGTTCCATATGTGGCGGATGGCATCTTCGATACACTGACAGCCTCACCGGTTAATCTTACAGAAGTTTCCAGGAAGTCATCAGACTGGCTGTTTGCAGAGGACTGGTCTGCAAACACCGGAATCACGCTGCCGGGGGATTTGTATGGGACAGGGTATTCAGATGATTTGTACTATTATATGGCGGACAATTCGGCGGAAGAGGGGCGGCTTGCAGTGGAGATCTGTGAGATGGGCTCCTATGATGCCGTGGGAACTTACGATTTCTCCCAATACCTGAATACGCCGATGCCGGGAAACGAATATACCACACTGGAAATTCCGTATGCCAGGATCTATGATGGCATACTTTATGCTGAGATAGCACACCGGACCTATTCGGCGGATCAGCCCTGCACCGGCTTCCTGACAGCCGTGGAGATTGAAACCGGAAAGCTCCTGTGGAGGAGTGAGATGCTGCTGGCTAACAGCAGGAACTTTGTTGTGGGGGAGGACACGATCATCTGCGGCTACGGCTTCACGGAGGAGGATGATTATTTGTATATTTTGAGCCGACATAGCGGCGCAGTGCTGGAGAAACGGAAGTTAAGGACTGCACCCGACTATTTTATTCCGATGGGCGATGCACTCTATGTGCTGACCTACGACACTGCGTATGAATATAAAATAAGTGATGACTGAGCTGCTGCAGGAGCATGTTTGAAAATTTAAATTGAGCTGACTAAACATCTTGATTTTTGTATGGGGGTCTAGTATATTATAGAAAGATGTTAGGAGGATTTACATGTGGGATATGGTAAAGGTAGCCGTTGATGCCATGGGTGGGGACAACGCCCCTCTGGAAATCGTAAAGGGAGCGGTGGAGGCAGTCAACGAGAGTAAAAAAGTCAAGGTGTTCCTGGTGGGGGAAGAGGCTGTCATAAAGGCAGAGCTGGGCAAGTATACATATAATGCACAGCAGGTGGAGGTCATCAATGCTTCGGAGGTCATTGGGACTGCAGAGCCCCCCGTTGCAGCGATCCGAAAAAAAAAGGATTCCTCCATTGTAAAAGCCTTGCAGCTGGTGAAGGATGGAGAGTGTGATGCCTATGTATCCGCAGGAAGCACAGGAGCCACCTTGGTAGGGGGCCAGGTGATTGTAGGCAGGCTCAAAGGGGTGGAGAGGCCGCCTCTGGCACCCCTTCTGCCTACGGAAAAAGGGGTATCGCTGCTGGTGGACTGCGGGGCTAATGTGGATGCCAGGCCGTCCCATCTGGTGCAGTTTGCCAAGATGGGAAGTGTATACATGGAAAGTGTCATGGGAGTAAAGAATCCCAGAGTGGCAATCGTCAATATCGGCGCCGAAGAAGAGAAGGGAAATGCCCTTGTGAAGGAGACCTTTCCCCTGCTGAAGAACTGCCGGGATATCAATTTTATAGGCAGTATAGAGGCCAGGGATATTCCTGCCGGTTATGCTGATGTGATTGTCTGTGAAGCCTTTGTGGGAAACATCATTCTGAAGCTCTATGAAGGGGTGGGAGGTACCCTGATCCGCATGGTAAAGGAAGGGATGATGTCCGGCCTCAGGAGTAAGGTGGGTGCCCTGCTGGTGAAGCCTGCCTTAAAGGAGACCCTGAAGGCCTTTATGCTGGAGGAACATGGAGGAGCGCCCCTGTTGGGATTGAAGGGGCTGGTAGTCAAAACTCATGGAAGCTCCAAAGCTACGGAGATTAAAAATTCTGTCCTGCAATGCATCACATTTAAGGAGCAGAAGATTAATGATAAAATAAAAGAAAAAATTACTCTTGGAGAATAAGAAAGGGCTGTAAAAATGGAATTTGAAAAGTTGAAAAAAGTAATTGCCGAGGTACTGAATGTGGATCCGGAGGAAATCTCATTAGAGACTACCTTTACTGATGATCTGGGGGCAGACTCTCTGGATGTATTCCAGATTATTATGGGAATCGAAGAGGTGTTTGATATTGAGATCCCTGCGGAAGAGGCTGAAAAGATCAATACGGTGGAAGAGGCAGTGGAATTGATTAAAAATGCCGTGAATTAGCAATCAGGAGGTAAAGCTGTCGAAAGCCCTTTTTTAAGGGCTTTTTCGATGTTTAAGAGGAAAAGCTATGTTGAGGGAAAGCTCTTTAAATGAGTTAGAACAAAAGATAGGGTACTGTTTTAAGGACAGGGCACTGCTGAAGCAGGCACTCACCCACAGCTCCTTTGCCAATGAGCAGAGAATCAATAGGATGAAGGACTATGAGCGTCTGGAATTTTTGGGAGATGCGGTGCTGGAGCTGGCTTCCAGCGAATTTCTCTATGCCGAATATCCGAAGCTGTCAGAAGGCGATCTGACCAAAAAGAGATCTACCATGGTATGCGGGGCTTCTTTGGCATTCTGTGCCAGGGATATAGAGCTGGACAGATATATCCTGCTGGGAAAGGGGGAGGAGGCTACCGGCGGCAGGGGAAGGGAATCCATCATTTCCGACGTGATGGAGGCGGTGATCGGTGCGATCTATCTGGATGGGGGCTATGAGCCTGCGTCCCGGTTCATACACCGCTTTGTGCTTTCTGACCTGGAACATAAGCAGCTGTTTTATGACAGCAAGACTCTGCTGCAGGAATATGTCCAGAAGGACAGCAGAACCACTCTGCACTATGTAGTGGTGGAAGAAACCGGTCCGGACCATGCCAAGGAGTTTGTGATCGAAGCCATGATAAACGGACAGGTACTGGGGCGCGGAGTGGGAAAGACCAAGAAGGCGGCAGAGCAGCAGGCTGCCTACGAAGCCCTTCTGGCATCCAGAGGGAAAGAACTCGGGAGAGGTTATGTATTTAAAGAGTATTGAGGTTCATGGATTTAAGTCATTTGCCAATAAAATAAATTTTCAGTTCCATAACGGCATCACCGGTATTGTAGGGCCCAACGGGAGCGGAAAGAGCAACGTGGCCGATGCAGTGCGCTGGGTGCTGGGAGAGCAGAGGATCAAGCAGCTGAGGGGTGCTTCCATGCAGGATGTGATTTTCTCGGGTACGGAGCTGCGCAAGCCTCTGGGCTATGCCTATGTTTCGATCACGCTGGACAATGCGGATCACCAGCTGGCCATTGATTATGATGAGGTGACAGTGGCAAGAAGAATCTATCGATCGGGAGAGAGTGAATACTTGATCAACGGTACGCCCTGCCGCCTGAAGGACGTCAGCGAGCTGTTCTATGATACGGGTATCGGTAAAGAGGGCTATTCCATCATCGGACAGGGACAGATCGACAAGATTCTGAGCGGTAAGCCGGAGGAGCGGAGGGAGCTTTTTGATGAGGCCGCCGGTATCGTCAAGTTCAAGCGGCGTAAAAATGCGGCCCAGAAAAAGCTGGAGGATGAAAAGCAGAACCTCCTGCGGGTCAATGACATTCTTTCCGAGCTGGAAAAGCAGATCGGCCCGCTGGAGAAGCAGTCGGAAACAGCCAGGATCTATCTGAAGAAAAAGGAAGAGCTGAAGGTTCTGGATGTGAATATGTTCCTCCTTGAGAATAACAGGCTGAAGGAGCAGCTGGAGTCAGTGGCTGAAAAGCAGGGCATAGCAGATGCCGACCTGCAGGAGACTTCACGGAAATACGAGGGGATTAAGGCCGAATATGAACAGGTTCAGGAACAGATCGAACAGCTGGATCAAAACATAGAAGCCGCCAGGACCCAGCTCACCGATACCGGACTGCTGAAGGGCAGGCTGGAAGGAGAGATCAATGTCTTAAGGGAACAGATCAACTCTGCCAGGGGAAATGAAGCCCATTTAAGGTCCAGACTGAATACCCTTCAGAATGAGGCTGAGACCAGGCGCATAGATAAAGAAGCCATTTTAGCAGAAAAAAAACAGATCGATGAGCAGTTATCAGGAATGGAAGGGGAGAGAGATGAGTCAAGGAGCCGGCTGCAGCAGATTCAGGAAAAAATCGAAGAGCTGAACAGACATATTGAGTCAGGAAAAAATACCATTATCGAGGCCTTAAATCACAGGGCCGGGATAAAATCCAGAATCAGCAGCTTTGACACCATGATGGAGCAGATCAATATCCGCAGGGCAGAGCTTACGTCCAGGCTGCTTCGGGCAAAATCCGACGAGGCAAAGCAGGAAGAGACGATGCATCAGCTGCAGGAGGAATTCCAAAGGATCCAGGAGGAGATACGTTCTCTCAATGATACCCAGACTGGCATAGAAGAGAGGCTGGGGCTGATTCATGACGAGCTTTCTGAAAAGGATACCGGACTCCGTGACACTCAGGTGGTATATCATCAGGTGAAATCCAGACTGGATGCCCTTTCCAATCTGACGGAGAGATATGAGGGCTATGGCGGCAGCGTCAAGCGTGTGATGGAATGCCGGGAGGCAGAAAAGGGCATCATCGGTGTGGTGGCAGACATTATTAAGGTGGAAAAGAAATATGAGACCGCCATAGAAACTGCCCTGGGCGGAAATATTCAGAATATCGTCACAGAGGATGAGGATACGGCTAAGCGGATGATCGCTTTTCTGAAAAGGAATAAGGCAGGACGGGCTACCTTCCTGCCCCTGACCAGTATCACCCGACCCCAGGAATTTAAAAATGCCGATGCCCTGAGAGAGACCGGAGTCATTGGAACGGCAGACCGGCTGGTGCAGGTAGAGGATAAATACAGGAACGTAGCAAAATCCATGCTGGGAAGAGTCCTGGTAGTGGACAGTGTGGATCATGCGGTGCAGATTGCCCGAAAGTTTCATTACAGTATCCGTATGGTGACGCTGGAAGGTGAACAGCTGGTGCCGGGCGGGGCCATCAGCGGAGGTGCCTTTAAAAACAGCAGCAACCTGCTGGGGCGAAGGCGGGAAATGGAGGAACTGAAGGGAAGGATCCGGGAATATCTGGTTCAGATTGATGAAATACTGGAAGCGATTGAAGCTGCCAAGGCAGAACGGAACAGACTCAGGAGGGAGCTGGAGGACACCAAGTCCAGGCTGCAGGATAAATTTATTGAGCAAAACACTGCCCGTATGAATGTGATTAAGGCGGAGGAGAGAAAGCAGGAGGCTGAAGCAGGCTTTGGGGAACTGAAAAGGGAAGAACAGGAAATCGAGGGCCGTATTCGTCAAATCAGTGGGGAGAAGGCTGCTATCCAGAAGGAACTGGAGGAGTCCCAGCAGCTTGAGAAACGACTGGAGGAGCAGATAGGCAGCTTCCAAAAAGAACTGGAGGAGATGAGGAAGCAGGAATCTAGACAGTCCGGTGAGGTGTCGATGCAGGAGCTGGAGGTAGAGAAGATGCTCCAGCGGCAGGAATTCCACAGCCAAAATATAAGTCGTATTGATGGAGAATTGGCGCGGTTCAGGGCAGAATTGGAGGAAATCAAGGATGGACTGGTGAGCAATGGCACTGAAATAGAGCAAAAGGAGGCGGCTGTTGCAGAGATTGAAAAAACCATGGCTGCCTCCAGTGTCACCCAGACCGATGCAGAGAGCAGGCTGAAGGAGGAAGTGGCAAGAAAGGAGGAGCTGTCTGCAAAGCAGAAGCGGTTCTTCTCTGAAAGGGAGGAGCTGGCAGAGCGGATGGGCGGTCTGGACAAGGAGGTATACCGACTGAGGGTGCAGGGAGAAAAGCTGGAGGAGGCTTTGGAAGCCCGGATTAATTATATGTGGGATGAGTATGAGATCACCTTATCTGATGCCGCAGCCATGAGAAATGATAAGCTGCAGGATCTTGCGGCCCTGAAGAAGGAAGTGACGGCCCTGAAGGAACAGATCAGAAAGCTGGGGGATGTGAATGTCAATGCCATTGAGGACTATAGAAACCTGATGGAAAGGTATACCTTCCTGAAAGCCCAGCACGATGATCTGGTGGAGGCGGAAAAGACCCTGCTTCATATTATAGAAGAACTGGATACGGCCATGCGGAAGCAGTTTAAGGAGAAGTTCGGAGAGATCGCCTGTGAGTTTGATAAGGTGTTCCGGGAACTGTTCGGCGGGGGGAAAGGAACTCTGGAGCTGATGGAGGAGGAAGACATTTTGGAGGCCGGCATCCGCATTATCGCCCAGCCGCCGGGGAAGAAACTGCAGAATATGATGCAGCTTTCGGGCGGAGAGAAGGCACTGACGGCCATTGCACTTCTGTTTGCCATCCAGAACCTGAAGCCCTCCCCCTTCTGCCTGCTGGACGAGATCGAGGCGGCACTGGATGAAAGCAACGTGGCCAGGTTTGCCAAATACCTGCACAAGCTGACGAAATATACCCAGTTCATCGTAATCACACACAGACGGGGCACCATGGAAACGGCTGACAGGCTGTATGGCATCACCATGCAGGAAAAGGGTGTATCAACCCTGGTGAGTGTCAATCTGATCGACAATGAACTGGATGATTAATGGATATGAAAAGAAAATGGAGGATATATGAGTGAAGGAAAGAAAGGCTTTTTCGGAAGATTGAAGGAGGGCCTGACCAAGACCAGAAATAATATCGTCAACAGCATCGATTCAGTTTTCAGCGGTTTTTCCGCCATTGATGAGGACTTTTATGAGGAACTGGAGGAGATACTGATCATGGGGGATATCGGTGTGAATGCGACCAACTCCATTATAGAAAAGCTGAGGAAACAGGTGAAGGAAAGCCATATCAAGGAGCCTGCTGAATGCAAGGAACTGCTGATCCAGAGCATAAAGGATCAGATGAGGGTAGAGGAAACGGCCTATGAATTTGAAAGCAGGCAGTCCGTCATCCTGGTGATCGGTGTGAATGGAGTGGGAAAGACTACCTCTGTAGGGAAGCTGGCAGGAATTTTAAAGAGTCAGGGAAGAAAAGTCCTTTTAGCTGCAGCAGACACCTTCCGGGCTGCAGCAGGAGAGCAGCTTACCGAATGGGCCGACAGGGCCGGTGTGGATATTATCGGAGGGGCGGAAGGCTCTGATCCTGCCAGTGTCATCTTTGATGCGGTGAATGCGGCCAGGGCAAGAAACGTGGATGTGCTGCTCTGTGATACGGCAGGCAGGCTGCACAATAAAAAGAACCTGATGGAAGAGCTGAAGAAAATCAACCGTATTATAGATAAAGAGTTTCCTGATGCCCACAGGGAGAACCTTGTGGTGCTGGATGGCACTACCGGGCAGAATGCCCTGCAGCAGGCCAGGGACTTTGGGGAAGTAGCTGACCTGACCGGAATCATTCTGACCAAGATGGACGGAACGGCAAAGGGAGGAATTGCGGTAGCGATCCAATCGGAGCTGAATATTCCGGTTAAATATATCGGAGTTGGAGAGACTATAGAGGATCTGCAGAAGTTTGATTCGGAGCAGTTTGTAAACGCTCTGTTTGACAGAAAGGCAGAAGACTGAGAAAGGCAGGGTGATATGTGTGGACGACAAGATGCTGACACTGGACAGATTTGAGGAAGCCTCCGAGGTGGTGAAGCAGGTGACACTGGAAACCAAGCTGGTATTCAGTGATCATCTGAGCAGGCAGACAGGCAACAAGGTATATCTGAAGCCGGAAAATATGCAGTTTACCGGGGCATATAAGGTGAGAGGGGCTTACTATAAGCTGAGTACACTGACGGAGGAAGACAGACAGAAGGGGCTGATCACTGCTTCTGCTGGAAACCATGCCCAGGGTGTGGCCTATGCAGCTAAGAGCTATGGAGTAAAAGCTGTGATCGTTATGCCCACCACTACCCCCCTGATCAAGGTAAACAGAACCAAGGGCTATGGGGCAGAGGTGGTTCTCTACGGCGATGTCTATGATGAGTCCTGTGCTTATGCCTATGAGCTGGCAGAGAAAAACGGATACACCTTTATCCATCCCTTTGACGATCCGGCGGTAGCCACTGGGCAGGGAACCATCGCCATGGAAATATTCAAGGAGCTTCCCCTGGTGGATTATATACTGGTGCCTGTGGGAGGCGGTGGTCTGGCAACAGGAGTCTCCACCCTGGCCAAGCTGCTGAATCCCAAGATCAAGGTGATCGGTGTGGAACCGGCAGGGGCCAACTGTATGCAGGAGTCCTTAAAGCAGGGAAAGGTAGTGACCCTGGATCATGTGAACACCATAGCGGACGGTACGGCAGTCAAGACCCCCGGAAGCAAAATTTTCCCCTATCTGTCCAAGAATCTGGACAACATCATTACAGTAGAGGATGAGGAGCTGGTAGTGGCCTTTCTGGATATGGTGGAAAATCATAAAATGGTGGTGGAAAACTCCGGACTGCTCACCGTTGCGGCACTGAAGCACCTGCAGATCAGGGATAAAAGGGTGGTATCTATTTTAAGCGGAGGCAATATGGATGTGATCACCATGTCCTCGGTGGTACAGCAGGGACTGATTCTGAGAGACAGGATTTTTACCGTATCCGTCCTTCTGCCTGACAAGCCCGGAGAGCTGAGCCATGTGGCAGATATCATTGCAAAACAGAACGGAAATGTAATCAAGCTGGAGCACAATCAGTTTGTCTCCATCAACAGAAATGCGGCAGTGGAGCTGCGTATTACCCTGGAGGCCTTCGGTACGGCACATAAGCAGGAGATTATTGATGCCCTCCATAAGAACGGCTATAAACCCAAGGTGGTAAGAACCAATATATGATATCAGTGCAAAAAGCCATATATAGCAGTCATGTAATGCATAGAAATGGCAGGGCTGGAAACTCTATGACAAACAGAGGACTGTGAATCGCAACGGGTTGAGCCGTGGCTTTGCAGACCTCTTTGCAGGCAAGGGAAGAAAGGGGTCATGCTATGGGAGCTGTATGGGGCAGGAGTGGAAAAAATGCCGCAAATATGGGAGAAATAGAGCAGGAGTATGAGCGAAAAAGAGAGGAAAGGAAGTCCTTCGGTCAGAAGGTCCTGGACTATGTCATCATTACACTGGCCTCTGCAGTATTCGGAGCCGGTGTCAGCCTGTTTGTTGATCCCTGCAGCCTGGCCCCCGGGGGAGTAACAGGAGTAGCCATTATTTTAAGCCGGGTGCTGCCGGCAGAGACAGGAACGCTGATCATGCTGATCAATATTCCCATTTTGTGTCTGGGTATATGGAAATTTGGAATCCGTTTTATGGTGTCCACCTTTTATGCCACAGTACTGACCTCCTTTTTTACTAATTTTTTTTCCTGTTTTCGGCCGGCTACAAAGGACATCCTCTTGGGTGCCCTGATGGGAAGTGTGCTGATTGCCTTTTCCATGGGAATCATATTTAAAAGAGGGGCTACGACAGGGGGGATGGACATTATTATTAAATGCCTCCGCTTAAAATTTCCTTATATGAAGACGGGATTTTTTTATCTGGTAGTGGATGTTTGTATCGTGACTCTGTCTGCCTTTGTTTTTCGAGAGGTCGATCTTGCACTTTATGGGGGAATTGCAGTGGTCGTCACATCCACCGTGCTGGATCTGGTGCTCTATGGCAGGGACGAGGCAAAGCTGATTTATATTATCAGTGACTCTCCGGACAGGATAACGGATAGGCTTCTGGCGGAGCTGAAGATCGGTGTCACCCATCTGCGGGGAGAAGGCGCTTACAGCAAAAAAGAAAAGGAAATTATTATGTGTGTGGTGCGTAAGCCCCTGGCGCCAAAGATAGAGGAGATTGTGAAGGATGAGGATGCTGGGGCTTTTATGATTGTCACCAGGGCCACGGAAATCTTTGGACAGGGATATAAGAGCTATTTTGGAGAGAGACTGTGAGGGGCTTGTGAAATGCATAAAGCCCCTCAGGCATTGTTAGGAAGCGTGGTTACAGGAATGGAAAATTTTGAAGATACAGGTAAGGAAGCCGGGAACGGCAGAGGAAAAAAGGACATGGGAGAAACCCGCAGGAAAAAAAGGAGAAAAGGAAAGTCCGGCGTCATGTCGGCCTTGTTATGTCTGTTTGCTTTGGGTGCTCTTACGGCCTGTCTGGTGCTTTGGCTGCAGAACAGGAGGCTGGGGCTGGAAGCGGCGGAGGCTGCTGCTTTCATGGAAACCGCCTATCGTCAGGAAGAAGTAGAGGCGATGGTGGAGCAGGCGGCAGAGGAGGCGGCCCGGCAGGCGGCCCTGGATAAGGAAGAGGAAATACTGGGGGAGATCCGGAGGTGGATGGAGGAAGGGGAAGGTACTTCAGCCATGCTGAGGGAACTGTACCCTGATGAGATCGTGGTGGCTTCTGAGGGAAGGTACCATTTTTTTCCCATAACGGAGCGGCTCAGGCATCACTCTTATGTGAAGGAGCAGTTTGTCTTAAATGAGGAGGATGAGCTGGAATATTGGGAAGCCGGGCAGGTTGTTTCCAGAAAAGGGATCGATGTGTCAAAGTACCAGGGGGAGATCGACTGGGAGAAGGTGGCGGCTGACGGTGTGGAATATGCCTTTATCCGGCTTGGGATCAGAGGCTATGGAGAGGGGAAGCTGATCCTGGATGATGCTTATGAAAGAAATGCTGAGGAAGCTCTGGACAGCGGGCTGGATGTGGGGGTCTATTTTTTTACCCAGGCAAAAAATAGAGAAGAGGCTGTGGAGGAAGCAGAGTTTGTGCTGGAGCATGTGAAAAACTATGATATTTCCTATCCTGTGGTGCTGGATGTGGAGGAAGTTGCGGAGGACAGTGCTCGCACTGCGGATATGGATAAGCAGGCTTGGACTGAGGTGTGTATCGCCTTCTGCGAGAGGATAAAGGAAGCCGGCTATACGCCTATGATCTATGGCAATCTGAAGACTTTTTTCCTGATGCTGGACATGGAGCAGCTGGAGGGCTATGAGAAGTGGTTTGCCTACTATCGGACGCCCCTGTATTTTCCCTATGAATTCAGCATCTGGCAGTATACCTCTACAGGCAGGGTAGATGGGATCAAGGGAGATGTGGATCTGAATGTAAGTATGAAGGACTGGGGATGAATGGAATGATTGAATGTTTCTGCATTTTCTTCCTGTCAAGAAAAAATACTTGACACCCCTGTTGCCTTATAGTATGATAGCTAAGGTGCGCAAGAGATAACTGTGTGGAGGCTGTCTGATGGAAAAAATCGTAGAACAGGGCTTATTATATGATTTTTATGGAGAGCTTCTGACGGAGCATCAGCGGAGGATTTATGAGGATGCAGTCTACAATGACCTGTCCTTGGCGGAGATTGCCGAGGAGACAGGCATAAGCAGGCAGGGGGTTCATGATTTGCTCAGAAGATGCAGCCATACGCTGAAGGGCTATGAAGACAGACTTCATTTGGTTCAAAGGTTTTATGAAATCAGGCAGAAGGTGCAGGGTATCAACCAACTGACCGAAAACAGGGACATGGAACCGGAGCGGCTCAGGGAGGAGATCAGGCGTCTGTCGAAGGAGATTCTGGAGGCACTGTAGGCCCGGGCGGCGATATAGGATGAGAGGTTGATGTATGGCATTTGAAAGCTTGACGGATAAACTGCAGAATGTATTTAAAAATTTAAAGAGCAAAGGCCGTCTGACCGAGGAGGATGTAAAAGCAGCCTTAAAGGAAGTTAAGATGGCATTGCTGGAAGCGGACGTGAATTTCAAAGTGGTAAAGCTGTTCATGAAAGCTGTGGAAGAGCGTGCAATCGGAGCCGATGTTATGAACGGCCTTAATCCCGGGCAGATGGTGATCAAGATTGTTAACGAAGAGATGGTTTCGCTGATGGGTTCGGAAACCACCGAGCTTCAGCTGCAGCCCGGTAAGGCCATCACTGTCATCATGATGAGCGGCCTGCAGGGTTCCGGTAAGACCACCACCACTGCCAAGATCGCAGGAAAATATGTTTTAAAAGGAAAGAAGCCGCTGCTTGTGGCCTGTGACGTTTATCGTCCTGCGGCTATCAAACAGCTTCAGATAAATGGAGAAAAGCAGGGTGTGGACGTATTTTCCATGGGTGACAGCCACAGTCCTGTGGATATTGCCAGGGCAGCCCTGGAGCATGCCCGGAAAAACGGACATAATATGGTGATTCTAGATACAGCTGGCCGCCTTCATATTGATGAGGAAATGATGGCGGAGCTGGAGGAGATCAAAAGGAATGTGGAGGTTCACCAGACTCTTCTGGTAGTGGATGCCATGACCGGTCAGGATGCGGTCAATGTGGCGAAGGAATTCGATGCCAGGATCAACGTAGATGGAGTGGTTTTGTCAAAGATGGATGGTGACACCAGAGGCGGTGCGGCACTTTCCATTAAGGCGGTGACAGGCATCCCTATTCTCTATGTGGGCATGGGCGAGAAACTCACCGACCTGGAACAGTTTTATCCTGACCGGATGGCCAGCCGCATCCTGGGCATGGGTGACGTACTTACCCTGATCGACAAGGTTCAGGCCAGCATTGATATGGATGAGGATACCGAAAAAGAGATGGCTTCCCGATTGAAAAAGGGAAAGTTTGATTTCAATGATTATCTGGAAAGCATGAAACAGATGAAAAAGATGGGCGGACTGTCCAGCATCCTTGGGATGCTGCCGGGTATGGGCAGGCAAATGGCTGACATTGAGTCCATGGTGGACGAGAAGCAGCTGGCCAGAATGGAGGCCATCGTTCTGAGTATGACGCCTGAGGAACGGTCCAATCCCAAGCTCTTAAACCTGAGCAGGAAAAGCCGTATTGCAAGAGGTGCAGGTCTGGATATATCGGTAGTAAACCGGTTTGTAAAGCAGTTTGAGCAGTCCCAGAAAATGATGAAGCAGCTGCCCGGTATGATGGGCGGAAGGAAGGGGTGGGGCATGTTCGGAGGCATGAAGCTTCCATTTTGATCCTTTCCCCCTGTGGGAGCTATTCCATATTTTCAGGGTATACAGTGTTGGATGTAGAAATATATCCTTATATTTCTATTCTATATAAAAAATAATAAACATCACGCGGAGGTGAAAAAGATGGCAGTTAAAATCAGATTAAGAAGAATGGGTCAGAAGAAAGCTCCTTTTTATAGAATCATCGTAGCAGATTCCAGGTCCCCCAGAGATGGAAGATTCATCGAGGAAATCGGAACCTATGACCCTAATACGGATCCAAGTACTTTCAAGGTAAACGAGGATCTGGCCAGGAAGTGGCTGGCAAATGGCGCACAGCCTACAGAAGTTGTTAACAAGATTTTCAAATTAGCAGGAATTTCAAAATAAGGCAGCCTGTTCGCTTTTGGAGGTGAACTATGAAAGAATTAGTTGAGGTAATTGCAAAAGCACTGGTTGACAGCCCGGAAGAGGTTGTGGTAACAGAGAAGGCCGAAGGGAAAAATATTACTGTGGAACTTCATGTTGCCCAGTCAGATATGGGTAAGGTGATCGGCAAGCAGGGAAGGATTGCGAAAGCTATCCGTTCTGTTGTCAAAGCGGCATCCTCTAAGGATCATATTAAGGTGGATGTGGAAATCGTGTAGCTGTAGGATATGAATAGATAAGGATGGGTTTCCCCATCCTTATTTTAACATCAGGAAGGACATAGATATGGAAGACAGGCTGCGGGTGGGAGTCATTGCCTCCACCCATGGGATCAGGGGAGAGGTCAAGGTGTTTCCTACCACGGACAGTGCTGCCCGTTTCAAAAAGCTCAGGCAGGTCATCTTGGATACCGGGGAGGAAGAATTGTCCCTGGAGGTGGAGGGGGTAAAGTTTTTTAAGAAGTTTGCCATCCTCAAGTTCAGGGGGATCGACAATATCAATGAGATAGAGAGATATAAGGGGAAGGAACTGTATGTGGCCAGGGAGAATGCCCAGCGGCTTGGGAGGAATGAATATTATATCGCAGATTTGCTGGGGATGGAAGTGACACAGGATACAGGACGGAGGCTGGGAGTGCTCAGGGATGTGATAGAGACAGGGGCCAATGATGTCTATGTGGTCACTATGGAAAATAAAAAGGAACTGCTGATTCCGGCCATCAGCCAATGTATATTGAGGGTGGATGTAGAGTCCGGGGTGATGGAGGTGCATCTGCTGGAGGGACTTTTGGAAGAATGAATTTTCATGTGATGACTCTGTTTCCCGAGATGATAGACCAGGCACTGCAGACCAGTATATTGGGCAGGGCAATAAAAAACGGCTGTATTCGGGTCAATGCGGTTAATATCAGGGACTATACCAAGGATAAGCATAAGAAGGTGGATGATTATCCCTATGGAGGCGGGGCCGGCATGCTGATGCAGGCACAGCCTGTTTATGACTGCTTTCAGGCAGTAAGGGCCGGAGTGGCTGCCCGGCAGGGGGAGGCTGCTGCCGATGGGATGAGAGTGATCTGCCTCACGCCTCAGGGGCGGACTTTCAGCCAGGAAATGGCTATGGAGCTGGCAGAGGAAGAGGAGCTGGTATTCCTCTGCGGTCATTATGAGGGAATTGACGAGAGAGTCTTGGAGGAAATTGTAACGGATTATATTTCCATCGGAGACTATGTGCTTACCGGCGGTGAGCTGCCCTCCCTGGTCATCATGGATGCTGTGGCCAGGCTGGTTCCGGGTGTGCTCCATAATGAGGCTTCTGCCTGCTTTGAGACCTTCCATAATGACCTGCTGGAATATCCTCAGTATTCCAGGCCGGAGGAATGGCAGGGAAAGAGGGTGCCGGAGGTTTTGCTATCGGGGGATCACAGGAAGGTGGAAGCCTGGAGGCTGGAGCAGTCACAGGAGAGGACAAGGAAACTTCGTCCCGATCTGTTTGAAAAATACCGAAAAAAACAGTCCCTGATCCGGGATCTCTTAAAAAGAAACAGGGCGCTGTATATTGATATGGCGGAATCTCTGCGTCGGGGCAGAGGAGAGGTGTTCTATGAAGGAGAAGAGGGGGTCATTGTTGCAGACAGACAGGCCGGTGTCTGTATGCTGGCCGCATTCTCTGATCAAGCCGCAGGAGGGCTGGTGTCTCTGGTGCCAGCAGAGCCGGAGTTTAGACAGTTTGTCCTGCATCAGGAGTGTCTGCTGGCTCCCCTGGAGGAACACTGCCTGATAGAAAGCAATATTCCCTGCCGCCATGCTGTCTATCATCATCGGATTGCCCCGGCTCTGTCAAAGAAGGTGGAAATCCGAAGGCTGGATCCTTCTTTTTTAGGGCAAATTGTGAATTTTTATCATACCACCTCTGCGGAATATATCCGGGAACGGCTTGTGAAAGGCAGACTCTTCGGGGCCTTTGCTGAGGGCAGTCTGGCCGGTTTTGGAGGAGAGCATCAGGAGGGCAGCCTTGGGATGCTGTATGTATATGAAGGATACAGAAGGCAGGGGATAGGCTTAGCCCTTGTATCCTATCTGATCGGCCTGCATATGTCTGAGGGCCTTGTTCCCTATGGCCATGTGGCAATAGGGAACAGTGCCTCTCAGTCATTGAACCGGAAACTGGGGCTGAAAATATCAAAAGAAACGCTGTACTGGGTACGGGGAAGCCGTCGGCAGGAATTTTAAGGCTGCTGTTTCCTCTGTGCCCGACAAAGGCAGAGTTCTTTAAAAAATATCTTGCATTTTATTTGGTCTTATGCTAGAGTATTAATGTTGCAGAAAACTGGATGGTCCTCTGTTACCATATTGTGTATTAAGAACATCTGAATAACAAGGAGGCACATATGAACGAACTGATCAGGGAAATTGAAGCAGGACAGCTGAAGGAATCCGTACCGGAGTTCAGCGTAGGTGATACCGTAAAGGTATATGGTAAGATCAAGGAAGGAAATCGTGAAAGAATTCAGATTTTTGAAGGAACTGTTTTAAAGAAGCAGGGCGGAAGCAATAGAGAGACTTTTACCGTAAGAAAGACATCCAACGGAATCGGTGTGGAGAAGACTTGGCCTTTGCACTCTCCCAACGTAGAAAAGGTGGAAGTAGTGAGAAGAGGTAAGGTAAGAAGGGCAAAGCTGAACTATTTGAGAGGCCGTGTAGGAAAGAAGGCCAAGGTAAAAGAGTTGGTGAAGTAGGGTGTAGGAAAGAACCGCTGAGAGCAATTACTTGTGTAATTGCTCTTTCTTGTTATTTGTAGTATACTGTAACTGTTTCACCGATGATATTACAGGATAAACAGAACTGTCGTCTGGCAGGATAGATGGAAGGGATATGGGCAGAAGAAAAAAAGGGCTGAGCTTTTATGAAAAAAAGAAGAAATGGAGCTCTCACATGCTGAAAGAGATTCTGGGCATGGTATTTGCCGGCTTTGCGGCAGTATTATTGGCAGTGGTTCTGGTCTTTAGTGTAGGTATGAGGACAAATGTAGTAGGAGTTTCCATGGAACCCACTCTTTACAGTGGACAGAAGATATTAATCAACAGATTCCTCTATACGCTTTCCCCTCCTGAAAGGGGGGACATCATCGTCTTTAAGCCCGGGGGAAACCAGAATTCCCATTATTATGTAAAGAGAGTGGTGGCGGTGCCGGGAGAAAGGGTGCAGATCCTAGAGGGCAGGCTCTATGTGGACGGCATCCCCGAGGAGGATGGAAGCTATGATAAGATGGAGGAGGCTGGCATTGCCGAACATGAGATACTCCTTGGCAGCAATGAGTATTTTGTGCTGGGGGATAACCGTAACAGCAGTGAGGACAGCCGCTCCGCCAGCATCGGTCCCGTGAGTCGGGAAAACATATATGGAAAGGCTTGGTTTCATCTGAGCAGTACTGAGACAGGACCGGGCCTTATACAGTGAGCAAATTTTAGATTTTGAAACAGAAAGGTGTGGTCAGGAGCAATGAATTATCAATGGTACCCCGGACATATGACAAAGGCAAAGCGGATGATGCAGGAAAATATAAAGCTGATAGATCTTGTCATAGAGCTGGTGGATGGAAGGGCGCCTCTGAGCAGCCGCAATCCGGATATGGATGAGCTCTCCAAAAACAAATCCAGGGTCATCCTGCTCAATAAGGCAGATCTGGCAGATCCCGAGTACAACAGGGAATGGACAGAGTATTTTAAGAAAAAGGACTTCCATGTGCTGGAGATCAATGCCAGAAGCGGAGCGGGGATGAAGGCGATTCAGGGCATAGTACAGGAGGCCTGCAGGGAAAAACTGGAGAGGAATCGGCGTAGGGGCATTCTCAACCGTCCCGTCAGGGCCATGGTGGTAGGGATCCCCAATGTGGGAAAGTCTACCTTCATCAATTCCTTTGCCGGAAAAGCCTGTACCAGAACCGGCAATAAGCCGGGAGTGACGAAGGGCAAGCAGTGGATCCGGCTGAACAGGGAACTGGAGCTGCTGGATACACCGGGAATCCTTTGGCCTAGGTTTGAGGATCAGCAGATAGGAATGAGGCTGGCTTTTATCGGCTCCATAAATGACGATATCCTTCTTGTGGATGAGCTGGTACTGGAGCTGATTGATTTTTTACAGGAGCACTATCCGGGGACATTGGAGAAGCGTTATGGCCTGGAAAGGGCAGAAGGCCATGCCCCGGAGCTGCTGAAGAGAATATGTGAGAGCAGACACTGCTATAAAAAGGGAGAGGAACCGGATCTGTATAGGGCTGCCTCCATGGTGGTGGATGATTTCAGAAGCGGGAAATTGGGCAGGATCACCCTGGAATTTCCGGAAAATATCAGGGATTGAGGAGCATGGATAAAAAGTATGAATATAAAAATGAAAAATATTCTAAAAGAAATATTGAGCACCAGCCTGTATCTGTTAGTGGTGCTTTGCATTACTTATCTGATCATTCATTATGTAGGGCAGCGGACGCAGGTGCTGGGAAGTTCTATGGAAGGTACTCTCAGCAATGGTGACAATCTGATCGTGGATAAGCTCAGCTATCGGTTCAGGGAGCCGGAGCGTTTCGATATCGTGGTCTTTCCTGTTGACACGGAAGAGGCTGCCGGAAAGAAGAAAAAAGGGGAGGATACCTATTATATCAAAAGAATCATCGGCCTGCCGGGAGAAATCATACAGATAGATGAGGAGGGTATCATCTATATCAATGGAGATGTGCTGGAGGAGGATTATGGCAGAGAAGTGATAAGAGACCCGGGCATTGCAGGGGAGCCGGTCACTCTGGGGGAGGGAGAGTATTTTGTGCTGGGGGATAACCGCAACAACAGTGAGGACAGCAGGGTTCCCAAGGTAGGCTGTATTTCCAGAAGCAGAATTATCGGAAGGGCCTGGATCAGGATCTGGCCCCTGAACAAGCTGGGAATTTTAAAGCATCAGTAGAGGAGAGCAGTGTGACGCAGAAGATAGCTGAGATAAAAACAATTTTTCAGGGCACGCCGGTATGTGGGCTGCCGGAATTCATACGAATATATTCCGGAGACAACAGAAGCGGTGTCCGGGCCATGGTCAGGAGTGCCGGCAGAAAGCTGGAAGTCCTGAAAAAAGAGCAGGAACGTACAGAACGGATGAGGGAGTATGAAAGAGCCTTTCAGGAATATGCTTGGATTTGCGGCATTGACGAGGTAGGAAGGGGACCGCTGGCCGGGCCTGTGGTGGCAGGAGCAGTTATTCTTCCAAAAGATTGTGACATTTTATATCTAAATGATTCCAAGCAGCTGTCCGAAAAACAGAGAGAAGAGCTGTATGGGCAGATTATGGAACAGGCTGAAGCAACAGGTCTGGGCTTTGTTTCTCCGGAGAGAATCGACGAAATCAATATTCTGCAGGCTACCTATGAGGCCATGCGGCAGGCCATAGACAGTCTTGGCAAGGTGCCGGACCTGCTGCTGAATGATGCTGTGACTATTCCACAGATAACCATCAGACAGGTGCCTATTATCAAGGGAGATACCAAAAGTATTTCCATTGCGGCAGCCAGCATCATTGCAAAGGTGGCCAGGGACAGGCTGATGGTGGAGTATGATGAGGTTTTCCCGGAATACGGCTTTGCATCCAATAAAGGATATGGTACTCCGGTGCATTTGGAGGCACTGGAAAAATATGGGCCGTCGCCCATACACAGACATTCCTTTCTTAAGAATAGGATCGTGGACTAAAGGAGTTTTGGAGGTGGAAAATTGAATCTGAGTGGTCTGTTTCAATACGGTACGAATCATACAAATACAGCTAACCAGGCGGGAGCGCCGGGGAGCGGGACGGTATCTCAGGGAAACAGTGTCGGCCAGTCGGCCAGCGGCCTGACACCGGGGCAGACGCTTCAGGGAGAAGTAATGGGCAGAAATGGCAGCGAGGTCCAGATCCTGGTAGACAATGAGGTGATGATCACTGCCAGGCTGGATGGAAATATCCATGTCCCAATGGGGCAGAGCATGACCTTTGAGGTGAAGAATCACGGGGGAACCCAGATCGCACTGCGTCCTCTCTTTGAGAATATGGCTCAGGATGCCAATGTTTTGAAAGCCCTGGAGGCAGCTAGGCTTCCGGCTACCGAGGATCTGATGCGGATGGTGTCCGAGATGATGAGGCAGGGTATGTCCATTGACAGAAATTCTCTGCTGGACATGAGCAGACTGTTGTCTGCCAATGGGGGAGCCAGGCCGGAGACAGTGGTTCAGATGAAGAACTTCCGGCTTCCGATTACCCCTGAAAATATCATGCAGTTTGAAAATTATCAGCGCTATGAGCATCAACTCTTAGGCAGTGTAAAGGATATACTGGCAGAGCTTCCCAAGGCATATCAGTTCCTGCTGGACAGCGGAAACGGTAAGGGTGCCGTAGATTTTTACACCCAGATGCTGCAGCTTTTTACAGAGGAAGGGCTGCCTGCCGCCCAAGGAGAATCTCTGGCCGGCGGCCCGTCTGTGTTCGCGGATATTCATGACAGCAGCACGGCTAATGGAGAGACGGCTCTTCCCGCCGGAGCAGGCCATCCTCAGGAGGCGTTGGCCCAGACTGAGACTAAGATGGCAGCGGAGCTGCACAATCTTTTGGATTCTGCCATTATTCAGGAAGCAGAGTCTGCACAGCCTGCCCTTGCGAAGGACAATCTGCTGGGGATGCTGGAACCCGGAGAAAGAAACCAGCTTGTGAATCTTCTGGGCAGGCTGGGATTTTCCGAAGGACAGCTGGCACAGATACAGGATGGCAGCATGAGTCCAAAGCAGTTTCTGCAGGAGCTGCAGCAGCTCCTGCAGACCCAGGCAAATGGGGCGGACAGAGCCGCTCTGCAGCAGTTGTTCGGAAGTAAGGCGTACCATCAGATCCTGCAGAGGGAAATATGGAATCAATGGACCCTGCAGCCCCGGGATGTGGGATCCAGGCAGAAGGTGGAAGAGTTTTATGGCAGGCTCAGGGAACAGGCGGCCCGGCTGACGGAGGCTCTTGGACAGACAGCCAGGGAGACGCCTCTGGCAAAGAGTCTGACAATGATGCAGAACAATTTGGATTTTATGAACCAGGTGAATCAGCTGTTTCAATACATCCAGCTTCCGCTGAAGATGAGCGGAGGGGATGCCCATGGAGATTTGTATGTCTATACCAATCGACGGGCTACAGCAAAGGAGGACGGCAGTGTGAGTGCCCTGCTGCATCTTGATATGGAGCATCTGGGAACCATGGACATCCATGTGCTGATGAAGGATAAGAACGTGAATACAAAATTCTATCTGGCCAATGAGGGCATTATCGATTTTATCGGAGAGAATATCCATATACTGAATGAACGGCTGGCCAAGAGAGGGTATGCCCTTCAGGCTGAGATGCTTCCTGCAGCCAGCGGCCAGGAGCACGGCAATGTGATGGAGACGATTACGGCCCGGGAGAAAAAGGCCACACTGCTGGCCCAGTATTCCTTTGATGTAAGGGCATGAGGCGGAAAGGCGGAGAATTCCCATGGAGAATGATCGGAAGACAAAAAGGAAGATGGAGAAGGAAAAGGAAAAGCCCCGGCAGGCCATAGCCCTCTCCTATGATCCGGATGAGGAGGCCCCCAGGGTCATTGCCAGCGGAAGAGGGGAGCTGGCGGAGCGGATCATCGAAAGGGCAAAGGAGGCGGAGGTGCCGGTTCACAGAGATGACAAGCTGGCGGATACCCTATCCAGACTGGAAATCGGGGATATGATTCCTCCTGAGCTGTACGAGGTGGTAGCCGAAATCCTGGTATTCGTTGATGCCATGGATAAGCTAAAATCGAAATTGGACAAAAAAAATAAAAAATAGAGGGGAAAGGCATTGAACAAAAGAGCAGAGGGAAGTCGTTATGAGCATGCTGCCTGCAGCTACCTGAAGGAGCGTGGATTTCAGATTGCGGAGCAAAATTTCAGGTGCAGGCAGGGAGAGGTGGACATTATCGGCTATCATGGGGGCTATCTGGTATTTGTGGAGGTCAAATACCGTGCCACCCCTAACCAGGGCAGGGCAGAGGAGGCTGTGACTGTCTCCAAGCAGAGGAGGATCTGCCGGACGGCAGATTACTATCGTTATCGTCATGGGATGGGAGAGGATTGTCCGGTGCGTTATGATGTGATTGCAATACAGGGGAAAGGAGGAGAATGCCTGACATGGTATCAGAATGCCTTTCCCCACATTTATCCGAGATAAATGCATGAGACAGAAAGGGGATGTTTGAAATGGAGGTATTGAGAAAGGGTACAGAGGTGGTATTGGAGAAAAAAAGGCATGGGGAGGTGGAGTACCTCAGCTTTCCGGCATTGGAGGCCACCGGGATTGTGGGTCATCTTTTTTCCACCCGTATCGGAGGAGTCAGCAGAGGGATATTTTCCTCCATGAATCTAAGCTGCACCAGAGGAGACGCTGCAGAAGCAGTAGAGGAGAATTTTAGGAGAATAGCCGATGCCTTGGGGAGAGAGGTATCGGATTTTGTATGTTCTGACCAGACGCACACCACTCATGTGAGGCAGGTGACAGCAGAGGATAGGGGAAAGGGGATCGTTCGTCCCAAGGATTACAGGGAGGTGGACGGATTGATCACCAATGAGCCGGGGCTTGTGCTGTCCACCTTCTATGCAGACTGTGTTCCAGTTTTCCTGATAGATACAAAGAACAGGGCTATCGGACTGGCCCATTCCGGATGGCGGGGGACTGTGGGACGTATGGGGGCCCGTACCCTGGAAGCCATGGAGGAAGCCTACGGTACCAGGGCAGAGGATGTAACGGCGGCCATCGGCCCCTCCATCTGCGGGGACTGCTATGAGGTGGGAGAGGATGTGGCAGAGGCTTTCCGGACTGAGTTTTCAGAAGAGGCCCTGGATGATATCCTGCTTGGAAAGGGAGGAGGCAGATATCAGCTGGATCTGTGGAGGGCCAACTGCCATGTGCTGAGAGAGGCCGGAGTGTCAGTGAGCCGGATCAGTGTCACCGACATCTGTACCTGCTGTAATCCTGAGTATCTCTTTTCACACAGAGCCAGTGGGGGTAAGAGGGGCAATCTGGGCGCCTTTCTGTATTTAAGGAAATCTTAAAGATTTTCCTATACCATACTTAAAAATATAGAATTATAGTTGTTACAAAGAGAGGAATGGATTATGGCGGCTATATTGGTATGTGACGACGACAGGGAGATTGTGGATGCAATTGAAATCTATCTGGTTCAGGAGGGATATCAGGTTCTGAAGGCGTATGACGGGGAGCAGGCTCTGCGGATGCTGAAGGAGAAAGAGATCCATCTGCTGATCATAGATGTGATGATGCCCAGGCTGGACGGCATCCATGCCACGCTGAGGATCAGGGAGTACAGCAGCATCCCTATCATCATCCTATCGGCTAAATCGGAGGATACGGATAAGATACTGGGGTTAAATATCGGAGCGGATGACTATGTCACAAAGCCCTTTAACCCTCTGGAGCTGGTGGCAAGAGTCAAATCCAACCTCAGAAGATACACCACCCTGGGAAATCTGAACGGGGAGAATCATTCCATCTTTTCAGCAGGGGGGCTCAGCATCAATGATGAAACCAAGGAAGTGACGGTGGATGGGGAAGGCGTCAGGCTTACACCCATAGAATACAATATTCTGCTTTTGCTGGTAAAGAATCAGGGCAGGGTATTTTCCATCAGCCAGATCTATGAAAGCATATGGAATGAGGAGGCCATCGGTGCAGACAACACGGTAGCTGTCCATATCAGGCATATCAGGGAAAAAATTGAAATCAATCCCAAGGATCCCCGTTATCTGAAGGTGGTATGGGGAGTTGGCTACAAAATAGAGAAGCAGAAGGGCTGAGCATGTGTGGATACACCTGTGCCGGGAGGAAGAAAATGAAGAGGAAACCGCTGAAAAAAATAACAAACCGGTGGCTGCATCTGCTGCAGCACATACTGATCGTGGTGGCCGCAGTGGCCGTGCTGATCGTGTTTACGGGCTCCAGTGTGATGCTGAAAGGTGTGGACGGCAACTACAGCTACCGCATGGATGCAGGTGAGAAGGGGAGGGAATATGAGGATTCCCTGCTGTTCAACTATATCTTCGGCCGGGGGATTTCCGATGTGGCCCGCATGACGGCGGTCAGATCCCAGATGGAGACAGACGGACACTTCGATGGGAGCAAGGAAATTGATGTGGCTGCCTATTTTTATCGGTATGAGGGACTGCCTGACCAATATGTAACGGCAAAATACCGGCTGGAGGATCTGATCAAATGGGGCCAATATGGGTTTGAATATAAGGAATATCATTTCACCATGGAGGAGGCGGAGGAGTTTCTGGGCGGTTCCAGTATCTATACCTGGATCGATAACAGCACAGGAGAGCTAAAGGGTGGAATCGTCACACCCTTTAATTCCCAGATGGAGGAATATGCCAGAGAATACAGTGTGTCAGCAAATGAGCTGGAGCAGAACGGCCGTTACAGAGGGGATGCTAGGATATCCGTGCTGGCTAACCGATATCAGACTGTGGAAGGAAAGAATATCGAGGAGTATACAGCCGTCTGGGAGGACTACACAGATTTATGCCGGTATGTGATGGATACGGCCAGGGATCTTGCCTCCAACTATGAGGAGTATCTGAGATATAAGGAATATTATGATATCAATAGCTCCAACCTCAGATATTATATTGAAAAAAGGGTGGGAGGGAGGCAGGAGGTATATACCAACCTGAGGTCTGGCAGCTGGCGGGAGAACGGAATAAGGGAGGTGTTTGAGGGCTATGGCAGATATCTGTACTTTAATCCCGGAGACATGACGTACGATACGGATACCCTGATCCAGGAGCAAACTGTGCGCCACGTGTTCAATGCCTTTGAATATGCCTACCCGGAGACCATGAGCGTATGGATAGGCGTAGATACCACTTTTCCGGCAGAGGACGTATATGTGCAGGGATATGAAGGGTACTCAGGATATGTGCCCTGCTACCGGCAGCTGGTGGGGCTGGCAGGGATATGCATAGGGCTGTATCTGATTCTTTTTGTGTATCTGACTATCCAGGAAGGCCGTGAGACAGATGAAGAGGGGAAGCCTGTGATCAGGCTGAAGCCGATAGACCATATTCCCACAGAGATTACCGTGCTGGGAGCCATCCTTTTGGTGGGGGGAAGCATCGTTGCCCTGGTCTATGTATTCAGTTCCATGTCCTATGAGTATTACTACAGGCTATGGTTTAAGGTGGCCGGAGGAGCAGTGGTGCTGATCTGTGAGCTGCTGTTCACGGGTATGTACTATAGTCTTGTCCGAAGGCTGAAGGGGAACAGCCTCTGGAGGGACAGCCTGACCTGCCGGGCCATAGAGATGGGACGAAATGCAGCCTGGAGGGTGTATGACAATGGGGATCTCCTCATAAAGACCTGGATACCTTATGGAGGCTTTATGGCTCTCAACCTGATTTTGATCCTGCTGCACTGGAGGGGGGTATTCCCCGGAGGCATTCCGGCAGCAGCCATGGATCTGGCGGTGGGGATGCTGATTTACCGTAATGCCAGGGACAGACAGCGGATCGTAAAAGGGATAGAAAAGATCAGGGAGGGGGATTTGCAGTACAAGGTGGATGAAACCAACCTCCACGGTGACAATATTGTGCTGGCCCGGGCAGTGAACAGTATCGGAGAAGGCATACGGATTGCTGTGGAAACCAGCATGAAGGACGAGCGGCTGAAGACGGATCTGATCACCAATGTATCCCATGACATTAAGACTCCGCTGACCTCCATTATAAACTATGTGGATCTGGTAAAGAGGGAAAATATAGAGAATGAAAAGGTGAGAGGCTATGTGGAGGTGCTGGATGCCAAGTCCCAGCGGCTCAAGCAGCTTACCGACGACCTGGTGGAGGCCTCCAAGATTTCCTCCGGAAACATCTCCCTGCAGTGGGAAAGGATCAATCTGGTGGAGCTGATAAATCAGACGCTGGGGGAATTTTCAGAAAAATTTGGACAGAAATCTCTGAAGCCGATTTTCAACGCAGCGGATGACAGAATGTATATTGAGGCTGACAGCAGAAGGATATGGCGTGTGGCGGAAAATCTCTTCAACAACATCTTCAAATATGCGCTGGAGGGAACCAGGGTATATCTGGATATGAAGAGGGTTTCCGGCCGGGAGGACGGAGAATCCGTTCAGCTTTCCATTAAAAATATCTCTGCACAGCCCTTAAACATAGATGCGGAGGAGCTGACAGAGCGGTTTATCAGAGGAGATCTGGCGCGCAGTACAGAAGGAAGCGGCCTGGGCCTGTCTATCGCTAAAAATCTGACAGAGGCCCAGAAGGGCCGGTTTGAGATCCGGCTGGATGGAGATCTGTTTAAGGTCATCCTGACCTTTCCCATATTGGAGGAACAGAGTATGCAGAATAAAGGGGAATAAAAAAGACTACACAAAAGCGGAGCCGGATACTTATCGTTCGGCTCCGCTGATCTTTGCGGATATTACAGCTGATATTCCTCCCGGCTGTTATACTTTCGCAGGATTTCATGTATCTTATCCGTGGGGGTGGACACGTTTGCCAAAGAAGAATCGTGGTTCATAAAGTCAATGATAGAGGCCAGAAATTTGCTCATATCGGCTTCCACATAGTAGGAACGCTCCCTCAGTTCAGGCAGCTGGTAGGTTAGATTGGTAGTCACTACCTTATCAAAATGTCCCTTTTCAAAAGCTTTGTCAAAGGCATCCAGACCGTCGGTAAACAGGCCGAAGGTACAGCAGATGAATACCCTTCCGGCTTTCATTTCCTTGAGCTGTCTGGCCGTGTCCAGCATACTTCCGCCGGAAGAAATCATATCATCTATGATGATGACATCCTTGCCTTCTATGTTGTCACCGAGAAATTCATGAGCCACAATGGGATTCTTGCCATTTATGATGGTGGAATAATCCCTGCGCTTGTAAAACATCCCCGTATCTACACCCAGTACATTGGCAAAATATACGGCCCTGTCAAGGGCACCTTCATCAGGGCTGATGACAATGGTATGATACTTGTCGATGATCAGATTCTCCTCGGTACGAAGGAGGGCCTGAATAAACTGATAGGGAGGGATGAAGTTGTCGAAGCCGGAAAGGGGCGCGGCATTCTGCACCCGGGGATCATGGGCGTCAAAGGTAACGAAGTTGGAAACGCCCATCTGGGACAGCTCTTTGATCGCATAGGCGCAGTCCAGCGACTCCCTGCCGTTTCTTTTATGCTGCCTGCCCTCATATAAAAAGGGCATAATCACATTGATTCTATGGGCCTTGCCGTTGGCAGCGGCAATCAGCCTTTTCAAATCCTGATAGTGGTCGTCCGGAGACTTATGGTTAATATAACCATTCATTTTATAGGTGATGCTGTGGTTGCACACATCCACCAGAAAGAACAGATCCTTTCCACGGATGGATTCACGAAAGAGAGCCTTTCCTTCGCCGCTCCCAAAACGGGGGCAGGCAATATCTGCCAGATAATTTTCCTCTGCATAGCCCTGAAAGGCAGGATCGTTTTTTGCCCGGTGGTTCACGGTCCTTCGAAATTCCACCATATACCGGTTCACGCTGTCAGCCAGTCCGGCAGCTGATTCGGTAGCAACGATTTTGAGGGGAGCAACAGGGATGGATGCTTCCAGTTCACGTAAGTTAGGCATGATGACCTCCAATATGTGTTAAATACAAATGGCGGTGAAGCTTCTTTCTGATAATATTTCCAAAATCAGCCAGCCGCCAACATTTAATTTATATCACTCCCATAGTGACACGTCAAGAAAATTCTAGTAGAATAGCAATAGGCTGCCTGCCGCAAACCGGGCGGTACACGGAAGGCCATTCTGAAAGGAGCAACTATGATGAAATCGAAAGGGCATATAGTCAAGCGGGTATTAGCCGGAGGGATTGCCCAGGAAATGGGAATTGAGCCGGGAGACAGACTGCTTCAGATCAATGGGGAGGAAATCACCGATATTTTTGATTACCAATACATGATCCAGGAGGAATATATAGAGGTTTTGGTGGCCAGGCAGGACGGCGGGGAATGGCTTCTGGAAATTGACAAGGAGTATGAGGAAGATCTGGGAATTGAGTTTGAGAACGGACTGATGGACGAGTACCGTTCCTGCTGCAACAAATGTATCTTCTGCTTTATTGACCAGATGCCGCCGGGGATGAGGGAGACCCTGTATTTTAAGGATGACGATTCCAGACTTTCCTTTCTGCAGGGGAACTATGTGACGCTGACGAATATGTCTGACCGGGATATAGACCGTATCATCAAATACCGTCTTTCTCCTATCAACATATCCTTCCAGACCACCAATCCGGAATTGAGATGCAGGATGCTGCACAACCGCTTTGCGGGAGAGGCTCTCAAAAAGGTGGACAGGCTGTATGAGGCGGGGATTACCATGAATGGGCAGATTGTATTGTGCAGGGGCATCAATGACGGGGCGGAGCTGGAAAGGAGTATCTCTGATCTGGCCGGATATCTGCCGGTACTGGAGAGTGTGTCCGTAGTGCCGGTAGGACTGTCCAGGTACCGGGAGGGACTTTATCCCCTGGAGCCATTCGCCCGGGAGGATGCAAGGGAGGTGCTGCGCATCATCCATGGATGGCAGGAAAGAGTGTATAGGGAATACGGACTGCATTTTATCCATGCCAGCGATGAGTGGTATATCCTGGCAGAGGAGGAGCTGCCCCGGGAGGAAAGCTATGACGGCTATCTCCAGCTGGAAAATGGGGTGGGGATGCTTCGGCTTCTGCTGGCCGAGTTTGAAGAGGCGCTGGCTGATAAAAAGAAGGCAGGAGTGCAGGGCAGGCAGTCCCGCCCCATCAGGGAGCTGTCATTGGCTACCGGAGTCCTGGCCTATCCCTATATTAAGGAGATGGCAGGGAGGATGGAGCAGGCCTTTCCTTTTCTGCAGCTCCGTGTCTACTGTATCATCAATGAATTTTTTGGAGAAAGAATAACGGTATCAGGGCTTCTGACCGGGCAGGATATAGAAAAGCAGCTGAAGGGAAAGGCACTGGGAGACAGGCTTCTGCTGCCCCAGAACGTACTGCGGAGCGGAGAGCGGGTTTTTCTGGATGATATGAGGCTGGAGGAGCTGGAAAAGGCTTTACAAGTCAGAGTAGATATTGTAAAATCAAGCGGATATGACTTTGTAAATACCATATTAGACGAAAGGCACGGTGATGAAAATGGCAAAGAAAAAAAAGCCTGTCGTTGCAGTCGTAGGAAGACCTAATGTGGGGAAATCTACTCTGTTCAATGCTCTTGCAGGGGAGAGGATCTCCATCGTTAAGGATACGCCCGGCATTACAAGAGACAGAATATATGCGGATGTGGATTGGCTGGATATCGGATTTACCCTGATCGATACGGGAGGAATCGAACCGGAGAGCAAGGACATTATCCTGTCCCAGATGAGGGAGCAGGCTCAGATTGCCATAGACACTGCCGACGTGATACTTTTTATGACCGATGTAAAGCAGGGACTGGTGGATGCGGATGCCAAGGTGGCGGATATGCTCAGGCGTTCCGGCAAGCCGGTGGTTCTGGTTGTAAATAAGGTAGATAATTTTGACAAATATATGATGGATGTCTATGAATTCTATAATCTGGGCATCGGCGATCCTCATCCTATATCAGCCTCCAACCGGCTGGGTATCGGTGATATGCTGGATGAAGTGATTTCCCATTTCCAAATGGAGGCAGCAGAGGAAGAGGACGACAACAGAATCAGGGTTGCCATCGTAGGGAAGCCCAATGTGGGAAAATCCTCCATCATCAATCGTCTTCTGGGAGAAAACCGGGTCATTGTATCGGATATTGCAGGCACCACCAGGGATGCCATCGATACGGATATAAGATACCACGGCAGAGACTACGTTTTTATCGATACAGCAGGGCTGAGGCGGAAGAACAAGATCAGGGAAGAACTGGAAAAGTACATGATCGTGAGAACGGTCAGCGCAGTGGAAAGGGCCGACGTTGCAGTTCTTGTCATTGATGCCACAGAAGGGGTTACAGAGCAGGATGCCAAGATCGCCGGTATCGCCCATGAAAGAGGAAAGGCTGCGGTGATCGCGGTCAATAAATGGGATGCCATTAAAAAGGATAATAAAACGGTCAGTCAATTTACAAATAAGGTGAGAGAGATCCTCTCCTTCATGCCTTACGCAGAGCTTATCTTCCTGTCTGCAGTGACAGGACAGCGTCTGCCCAGGCTGTATGAGATCATTGATATTGTCAGTGAGAATCATTCCATGAGAGTGGCAACAGGAGTCCTGAATGAAATCATGGCCGAGGCAGTGGCGCTGCAGCAGCCTCCTTCCGACAAGGGTAAGCGGTTGCGGCTCTATTATATTACACAGGTGTCGGTGAAGCCTCCTACCTTTGTTATTTTCGTCAATGATAAGGAGCTAATGCACTTCTCCTACACCAGATATATCGAAAATAAGATAAGGGAGGCATTCGGCTTTCAGGGGACACCTTTGAAATTCATCATAAGAGAAAGAAAGGAAAAACAGTAAAGTGGAACGGATAGCATGTTTGGCAATCGGGTATTTGTTGGGATTATTCCAGACCGCCTATTTCTACGGGAGACTTCATGGAATCGACATCAGGCAGCATGGAAGCGGCAACGCAGGAACCACCAATGCGCTGAGAGTGCTGGGCCGCAAGGCTGGGCTTGTGGTATTTCTGGGAGATGTGTTGAAGTGTGCGGCAGCAGTGGGGATCAGTGTCCTGCTTTTTGGCAGCTCCCACTCCGACACCATCTATCTTTTGAAGCTGTATGCAGCTGCAGGCGCTATTTTAGGTCATAATTTTCCGTTTTACCTTCATTTTAAGGGGGGCAAGGGGATCGCAGCCACGGCAGGGCTGCTTGTTTCCTTTCATCCCAGCTTTCTTCTGGTAGGGATCGTGGTATTCCTGATTGCATTTCTGACCACCCATTACGTCTCCCTTGGCTCCCTGCTGGTCTATGCCGCGCTTCTGACCCAGATGATTGTATCAGGACAGATGGGGCTGTTTGGAAGCATGTCCTCCCGAACCCTGCTGGAAATGTATGTGCTGACCGGCTTTTTGACGGTAATGGCCTACTACAGGCACCGAGAAAACATAGTTCGTCTCCTGAAGGGAGAAGAGCGAAAAACCTATCTGAAAAAGAAGGCAGATTAGAGAGTTCTGAAAGGAGAATGGTGACAGGATGACACAACAGGTGAGTGTAATCGGGGCCGGAAGCTGGGGAACTGCTTTGGCTTTGCTGCTCCATGGAAATGGACACAGCGTGACCATGTGGTCGGCTCTGGAAGAAGAAATCCGCATGCTGGAAAGAGAGCATGAAAACAAAGAAAAGCTGCCCGGTGTAAGGCTGCCCGGGGATATGATTTTTACAACGGATCTGAAAGCTGCGGTAGAAGGCAGGGATGTGCTGATTCTGGCGGTACCTTCCCCTTATACCAGGAGCACAGCCCATAGGATGAGGGAGTATGTGGCGGAGGGACAGATCATCGTGGACGTTGCCAAAGGGATAGAGGAAGAAACTCTTTATACTTTGTCACAGATTATAAAAGAAGAGATTCCCAAGGCTCAGGTGGCGGTTTTGTCCGGCCCTTCCCATGCGGAGGAGGTAGGGAGGGGGATCCCCACCACCATCGTGGTGGGAGCTGAGAGCAAAAGGACGGCAGAATATCTCCAGACGCTTTTCATGAACGAAGTATTTCGTGTGTATATCAGTCCGGATATACTGGGGATGGAGCTGGGAGCGGCCCTGAAAAATGTGGTTGCCCTGGCGGCAGGCATTGCCGATGGACTGGGCTACGGAGACAATACCAAGGCGGCTCTGATCACCAGGGGGATTGCAGAGATCGCCCGCCTAGGCATGGTCATGGGAGGACGATCTGAGACCTTTTACGGACTGACGGGAATCGGTGACCTTATCGTAACCTGTGCCTCCATGCATTCCAGAAACCGCCGTGCAGGTATCCTGATCGGAAAAGGATATTCCATGGAGGAGGCCATGAAAGAGGTGAAAATGGTGGTGGAGGGGGTATACTCCGCCAAGGCTGCCATGGCTCTGGCAAAGAAATATGATGTCCAGCTGCCTATCATCGAGCAGGTCAATGCCGTTCTTTTTCAGGGCAAGCCCGCAGCCGGTGCGGTGAAAGAGCTGATGATCAGGGATAAAAAGCTGGAGAACCAGGAGATAAGCTGGGAATAAATGGCGGCAGGCTCTTGCTTTTCCATCACCGATATCGTAAGATAAGTAAAACGATGTAAAAAAAGAAAAAAGGCAACGGATAAACTTCAGATAGAAGGGATCAGAATTAGAAAGGATTAGGGACAGAAAAGATGAGTGAACTGAAGCAAGGATTTTCCAGCACCTCCGAATATGTGGCCTCCCAACAGCTGATGTCCAGTGTAAATGTAGCCATTGCATTGCAGAAACCGCTTTTAATCAAGGGAGAGCCGGGAACAGGCAAGACCATGCTGGCAGAAGCCGTGGCAAAATCCCTGGGTAAGAAGCTGATTATATGGAATATCAAATCCACCACCAAGGCACAGGAGGGACTGTATGTATATGATACCATCCAGAGACTCTATGACGGCCAGTTCGGAGAGGAGGGGGTGGATGATATCTCCAGATATATCAAGCTGGGTAAACTGGGTGAGGCCTTTGAAAGCGATGAGCAGGTGGTTCTTCTGATTGACGAGATAGACAAGGCGGATCTGGAGTTCCCCAACGATTTGCTGTGGGAGCTGGATCAGATGGAATTTTACATACATGAAACCAGAAGGACGGTGAGGGCGAAGCAGAGGCCCATCGTAATCATCACCTCCAATGCGGAGAAGGAGCTTCCGGATGCCTTTTTGAGAAGGTGTATTTTCCACTTCATTGATTTCCCGGATGAGACCCTGATGGAGGAGATCGTAAAGACACACTATCCTGATATAGAAGAAAATCTTTTGAAAAATGCCATGGAGGTATTCTATTGGATACGTTCTGTGAAGGATGTGCGCAAGAAACCCAGCACTTCTGAATTGATCGATTGGGTCAATGCCCTGCAGCTGGGCGGTATTCCCCTGGAGAAAATTCGGAAGGAGCTGCCCTTTGCAGGAGTCATTATCAAAAAAGATGAGGATCTGGAGACTGTCAGGGGAAGAATATAGGCGATAGGTGAGAAGGCATCTGCTGATAGGAGAACGGTATGTTTGGTAAATTCTTTGAGGTTTTAAAGGCCAAGGGTCTGAAGGTCACGCTCACTGAGTGGCTGACCCTGCAGGAGGCACTTGACCGGGGACTGTGCGGAAGCAGCCTGACACAGTTTTATTATGTGGCCAGGATGATTCTGGTCAAGAGTGAGACGGAATACGACAAGTTCGACCTGGCTTTTGAGGAGCATTTCAAAGGAGTGGCTTCTGAGGATGAGATTACTGCCAGTATGCTCCGGTGGCTGGACAAATCCGATATGGTGGAGCTGGCTCACGAGGAAGCCAGGAAGCACCTGAATCAGATGGAAGAGATCCAGATCGACAAAGAGGATGTGGAGACACGGTTTAAGCAGCGCCTGAGGGATCAGGACAGCGAGCACAACGGCGGCAGCTTCTGGATCGGCACCATGGGAAAATCCTCCTTCGGCAATATGGGCGGCAATGTGGGCGGTGTCCGCGTAGGCGGCACCACCGGCTACCAGTCTGCCTTCCAGGTGATAGGCGCCAGAAAGTACCGGGATTTCAGAAATGATAAGATTATCGATAACAGGCAGTTTCAGGTGGCACTGAGGAAGCTGCGCCAGTTTTCCACCAGACTGGATATTCCAAGAACGGAGCTTGATATAGACGGAACAGTGGACAGAACCTGCAGCAACGGAGGCTGCCTGCAGATTGTCATGGAGAAACCCAGGAAGAATGCAGTGAAGCTGCTGCTCCTGATGGATTCCGGCGGTACCATGATCCCCTATACCACCCTCCTCAATGAGCTGTTTCAGGCAGTGAACAAGTCCAACCACTACAAGGATGTAAAGACTTATTATTTCCACAACTGTATCTACAGCAAGCTTTACAAGACGCCGGAATGTGAAAACGGAGACTGGATTGATACAGAGTGGATGTTCCGTAATCTGGACAGTGATTATAAGGTAATTATTGTAGGAGATGCGGCCATGGCCCCGGAGGAGCTGTATTCCCCCACCGGAAACTACAGGGGACCCAATGGGGGTCTGTCCGGCATGGACTGGCTGCTGCTGATGAAACGCCATTATAAGAAGATCGTTTGGATGAATCCAAAGATGGCTCCCGGCCACGCTCCCTGGAGAGAGGCGGAGACTGCTATCAAGAACCTGCTGCCTATGTACAAGCTGACGGTGGAGGGGCTGAATCAGGCTATGGTGAAGCTGATGGTGAATAAGTAGTAGATTTTAGAGGGAAAAGAGTCTTATGATGAGAACTGTAATGGAGCAGAGGTATATGAAGTTCGCTGGGGTTATGTCTATGGCAGTGGGCATCTCGGTTTTCATTTCCGCCTGCAGCCTTGCCCAGACCAATACGGATTTTCGGGGAGAGCTAGAAAGCGTTGCATCCGCCGCTGCGGATGGGACGAACCACAATGTAGTTTATGTGAATTTTAACAAATCCGGCAGTGATTGACCTGAGGCTGGCAGATCTGATCGACCCTGATTTTAGTCTGGCGACGACAGATAGCTCCCAGACCCCGGCGCCGGAGATTCTTCCAGAAATTTCCCGTGAGAAGATTTCCGCTGAGGCACCTTACAGTGAAAACAATACGGCAGACAAGGCCTTTGACGGCGATCTGATAAATCTGGGCAAATGAACAGAAGATCGTATCCGGGTATACGAACGGAAGCTACGGTGTCAATGACAACATTACCCGTGAACAGATAGCCAAGATGCTGAAGGAATATGCAAAGGTATGCAAGTATGATATCAGTGCAAAGAAGAATTTAAGCACTTTCACAGATGCGGCTGAGGTGAGTGGCTGGGCCATTGAATATCTGCAGTGGGCTGCAGCAGTTGAGATGATTACCGGTAAGCCCAATGAGGATGGGAAGACCTATCGCCTGGATCCGAAGGGGGGAGGCCACCAGAGCAGAGTGTTCAGCTATGCTGATGCGTTTTGCCAAAAATACACAGATTAAAAAGAATATAAACAGGAGTAAAGAATGACAGTTTTTGATGAATTGAAAGCAAGAGGGCTTCTGGCTCAGCTGACAGATGAGGAAGAAATTAAGGAATTGATCAATAACGGAAAGGCCACCTTTTATATTGGTTTTGATCCTACTGCGGACAGCCTGCATGTGGGACATTTTATGGCACTGTGCCTGATGAAGAGGCTGCAGATGGCCGGGAACAAGCCCATCGCATTGCTGGGAGGAGGAACAGCGATGATCGGGGATCCCTCCGGCAGGAGTGATATGCGGTCGATGATGACTCCGGAGGTGATTCAGCACAACTGTGACTGTTTCAGGGAGCAGATGAGCAGGTTTATCGACTTTTCCGATGGAAAGGCCATGATGGTCAACAATGCGGACTGGCTGATGGATTTGAATTATATTGAGGTTCTGAGAGAGGTGGGAGCACATTTCAGCGTAAACCGTATGCTTGCGGCAGAATGCTACAAGCAAAGGATGGAAAAGGGACTGAGCTTTCTGGAATTCAACTATATGATCATGCAGAGCTATGACTTTTATGTACTGTACCGGAAATATGGCTGCAATATGCAGTTTGGCGGTGATGATCAGTGGAGCAATATGCTGGGCGGTACGGAGCTGATCAGGAGAAAGCTGGGTAAGGATGCCTATGCCATGACCATTACCCTGCTGCTCAACTCAGAAGGAAAGAAGATGGGAAAGACCCAGAAGGGGGCCGTATGGCTGGATCCCGTGAAAACCTCTCCTTTTGAATTTTTCCAGTACTGGAGAAACGTGGCGGATGCGGACGTGCTGAAATGCATCCGGATGCTGACCTTCCTGCCCTTAGAGCAGATAGACGAGATGGATCGGTGGGAGGGCAGCGAGCTGAACCAGGCCAAGGAAATCCTGGCCTTTGAACTGACCAAGCTGATTCACGGAGAGGAGGAGGCCAACAGAGCCATGGAGAGTGCCAGAGCCTTGTTTTCCAGCGGCAATGCGGCAGATATGCCTACAGCCCGGATCACAGAGGAAGACCTGACCGATGGAACCATAGACATCCTGGCCATGCTGACGGCTTCCGGTCTTTCTGCCTCACGCTCTGAGGCACGAAGGGCCGTGGAGCAGGGCGGTGTCTCCGTAGACGGTGAGAAGATCACAGACATCAGGACTGTGTTTGAGAGCAGCCGCCTGAAGGAGGGATTGGTATTGAAGCGGGGCAAGAAGAATTTCAGAAAGCTCCTGCTGGTTTAGTTTATAGTGAGGAAATAGAAATAGACATATAGAAAGGCTCCCCTTCATATATTGTAACAGCATAGATGGAAGGGGAGCTTTTTGAATGGATGCTTTGCATACACATAACCTGTATAAAGATATACAGTCCCGGACGGGAGGAGAAATCTACATAGGAGTGGTGGGGCCGGTGCGGACGGGAAAATCCACCTTTATCAAGCGTTTTATGGACATTATGGTGCTGCCCAATATGCAGGAGGAGCATGAGAGGATGAGAGCCCGGGATGAGCTTCCGCAAAGCTCAGGGGGAAAGACCATAACTACCACAGAGCCTAAATTCATCCCCAAGGAGGCAGCCGGAATCAGCATCGGTGACGATATCGACGTAAGGGTGAGGCTGATCGACTGTGTGGGCTATATGGTGGACGGAGCCAGCGGCCATATGGAGGACGATGTGGAGCGATTGGTAAAGACCCCTTGGTCGGCGGAGGAGATTCCCTTTACCCAGGCTGCGGAAATCGGAACCAGAAAGGTTATTGCCGACCATTCCACCATCGGCATCGTCATTACCTGTGACGGCAGCTTTGGTGAGATACCCAGAGAAAATTATGTCAGTGCAGAGGAAAGGACGATACAAGAGCTGAAAAAGCTGCAGAAGCCTTTTTTGGTATTGCTCAATACAGCGAAGCCTTATTCCGAGGAGGCACTTCGGACAGCAGAGGAGATCAGCCGGAAGCATCAGGTCAGTGCCATACCGGTAAATTGTGAGCAGCTCAAAAAAGAAGACATCCATATGATCATAGAGAAGGTGCTTTACGAATTCCCTCTCACCATGATCGAGTTCTACATGCCCAAATGGGTGGAAATGCTGCCGGGCACCCATCGGATGAAAGCTGACATCATATCCAGGATAAGGGATCTGATGGGACAGCTGGGACAGGTAAAGGATGTGGCCGGGGGAGGCATTCATTTAGAAAGTGAATACATAAGAAAATGCAAGATAGACAGCGTGGATATGGCTACAGGATGCGTTGCCGTCTCTCTGGATGTGGATGATGCCTATTATTTTGAAATGCTCAGCGATCTCATCGGAGAAACCATTACCAGTGAATACCAGCTGCTGTCAGTACTGAGGGAAATGGCCAGGATGAAGCAGGAGTATGTGAAGGTGCTCCACGCGGTGGAAGCGGTCCGGATGAAGGGCTATGGTGTAGTGACGCCGGATCGAAATGAAATCATCCTGGATAGGCCGGAGGTGATACGCCACGGCAATAAATTCGGTGTCAAGATCAAGGCAGAGAGCCCCAGCATACACATGATCCGGGCCAATATTGAGACGGAAATATCCCCCATCGTAGGAACCCAAGAGCAGGCAGAGGATCTGATCCGCTATATAGCCGATGCCGGCACCAGCGAGGAGGGCATCTGGGAGACCAACATCTTCGGCAAGACAGTAGAGCAGCTAGTGAATGACGGCATCAACGGGAAGATAGCTATGATCGGAGAGGAAAGCCAGGTGAAACTTCAGGAGACCATGCAGAAGATTGTAAATGACAGCAATGGGGGAATGGTTTGTATTATCATTTAAAGCCCTGTTGACAAATGGCAAAAGGATGGATAGAATAAAGCAAGCAGCGAAAGCGTAAATTCGGATTGCGGATTTACGCTTTTTGGATTTCCGGCAGTTGCCTTTTTCCATATCTCATGTTATATTATTGGCGAGAGAAAAAGCAGGAATTGCAGAGTATAAAGGAGTGGATTTACGAGAATGCATGGGGATTATGGTCAATTAATAAGATGCTACGAAAGCTTCCGTTCCAGCATCAGTTTTCAGCCCAGGGCAGCCATTGTACTGGGTTCCGGACTGGGAGATTTTGCAGATACGATTCAGGCAGAGGCTGAACTGCCCTACAGCGAGATCGAGGGCTTTCCGGTATCCACGGTTCCGGGACATGCCGGCAGGTTTGTTTTCGGTTATGTGGGAGAGGTGCCTGTGGTATGTATGAAGGGACGGATACATTTTTATGAAGGATATCCCATGGGGGAAGTGGTTCTGCCTACACGGCTGATGAAGCTGATGGGAGCCGAGATCCTCTTCCTGACCAATGCCTCCGGCGGTGTCAATGAGGATTTTTCGGCAGGAGACCTGATGCTGATTACGGATCATATTTCCTGCTTTGTGCCCAATCCCCTAGTTGGTCCCAATCTCAGTGAGCTGGGAACCCGGTTTCCGGATATGAGCACAGTGTATGATAAGGATCTGCAGGATATTCTTCGCCGGACGGCCAAAGAATATAAAATTTCCTTAAAGGAGGGCGTGTATGCACAGCTTTCCGGCCCTTCCTTTGAATCTCCCGCAGAGATACGGATGCTGCGCCGCCTGGGAGCCGATGCAGTGGGCATGAGCACAGTGGTGGAGGCGATTGCAGCCAACCATGCGGGAATGAGGATCTGCGGAATTTCCTGTGTCTGCAACCTGGCAGCAGGAATGACAGCCAATCCCCTTACTCATGAGGAGGTGCAGGAGGCGGCAGATAAGGCAGCGCCCCGGTTTGCCAGACTGGTGACGGAATCGGTGAAGCGGTTCTGAATTTTCAGCACAGGAAAGGGATAGGGTATCCGTATGAAGCGACGTTTTTATCATGCCAGAATACTGACCATGGAGCCTGGCCGTCCTGTATTGGAAGGCGAGGTATGGGTAGAGCAGGAGAGAATCACCTATGTGGGTGAAACAAAAGAGAGCGAGGTTCCAATAAGATGGGATGAGGAGATCGACTGCAGGGGAAATCTGCTGATGCCGGGCTTCAAAAATGCCCATACCCACTCGGGAATGACGCTGCTCAGATCCTATGCAGACGATCTGCCCTTACAAGCCTGGCTGAATGACAGGGTGTTTCCCATAGAGGCCGGGATGACGGAGGAGGATATCTATCATTTGACCAGACTGGCGGTATTGGAATATCTGACCAGCGGCATTACCTCTATTTTCGATATGTATCTCACACCGGAGAGCATAGCCAGGGCCTGCAGTGAGATGGGCATGCGCTGTGTGCAGACCGGAGGCGTCAACAATTTCAGCCAGTCTGTTGAGCTTATGGAGAAATGGTGCAATGAGCTGAATGGCGGGGATCCCCTGATCAGCTTTTTGCCGGGATTTCATGCAGAATATACCTGTTCCAGGGAACTGCTGGAGCAGATTGCGGCCTTTTCAGGGAATAAAAAGCTGCCTGTCTATGTGCATGTGTCTGAGACAGAGGCAGAGGTGAAGGGCTGTCTGGAGCGCTACGGCATGACACCGGGAAAATTTCTGGACTCCCTGGGGATGTTTGAATATGGTGGAGGGGTCTATCACGGGGTCTGGCTGACAAGGGAAGAAATGGATATTTTCCGGGAAAAAAAGGTCAGTGTGATTACCAATCCGGCCTCTAATATGAAGCTGGCCAGTGGGATTGCTCCTGTCAGCCAATTTTTAAAGGCAGGGCTGAATGTGGCAATAGGAACAGACGGGCCTGCCAGCAATAACTGTCTGGATATGTTTCGGGAGATGTTTCTGGTGACGGGGCTTGCCAAGCTGGCCACCGGAGATGCTTCGGCGGTGGATGCTTTGGAGGTACTGAAAATGGCCACTGTCAATGGTGCCGCAGCCATGAGGCTGCCGGAGGCAGATGTGCTGGCAGAGGGCAAGCTGGCGGATATGATCATGATAGACCTGCACCTGCCTAATATGCAGCCCCTGAACCATATTGCGAAAAATGTAGTATACAGCGGAAGCAAGCAGAATGTGAAGATGACGATGATTCATGGGCAGATCCTGTATCGGGATGGAAGGTTCCTGACAGAGGCGGATCCGGAGGCGATCTATGAGAAGGCGAATGAAATCATAAACCGTCTGAAATAAGCAAGGGATTGCAAAAGCATGAATGCTCATGCAGAAATGCTTTTCAATAAATAAATATTACTTTTATTCTTTTTAGGAGGTACAAGGAGATATGTTAGAGAAGCTGTTTAAACTAAAGGAGAACAGGACGAGTGTCAGGATTGAGGTCATGGCCGGTATAACCACATTCATGACCATGGCCTATATTCTGGCAGTAAATCCCTCAATCCTTTCTGTGGCAGGAATGGATGCCAACGGGGTGCTGATTGCCACCGCACTGGCTTCTTTTCTGGGTACTTTGATGATGGCCTTATTTGCAAACTATCCCTTTGCACTGGCACCGGGCATGGGACTGAATGCATATTTTGCCTACACCGTTGTACTGCAGATGGGATATGCCTGGCAGGTTGCATTGCTGACCGTATTTGTGGAGGGAATTATTTTTATTGTTCTGTCCCTGACCAATGTCCGCGAAGCCATTTTCAATGCCATTCCCATGACCCTGAAGGCAGCGGTAAGCGTAGGAATCGGCCTGTTTATTGCATTCATCGGTCTGCAGAATGCAAAGCTGATCATCAACGATGATGTCACGTTGGTAACCTACCAGAAATTTGCTGCAGCAGAATTTTCTACAGTGGGGATCACTGCTTTGCTGGCCCTGATCGGCGTGCTGATTACAGCAGTTCTGCTGATCAAGAATGTAAAGGGAGGTATTTTGTTTGGTATTCTCGGGACCTGGGTGCTGGGGATCCTCTGTGAGCTGACAGGCTTATATGTGCCAAATCCGGATGCGGGTTGGTATTCCACAATTCCCCATGCCATCATCAGCCTTGACTTTTCCTCTATCGGCAATACCTTTGGACAGGTATTCAAGGCGGATTTCAGCTCTATCAACGTTTTGGACTTTATCACCATCATGTTCTCGTTCCTGTTTGTGGATCTCTTTGATACATTAGGAACTCTGATCGGTGTTTCCTCCAAGGCCAATATGCTGGATAAGAATGGCAGGCTGCCCCATATCAAGGGAGCCCTTCTGGCCGATGCCATTGCCACCACTGCAGGCGCGGTACTGGGCACATCCACCACTACAACCTACGTGGAGAGTGCTGCGGGTGTGACAGAAGGCGGCAGAACCGGCCTGACAGCCGTTGTAACAGGTCTGCTGTTCCTGCTGGCTGTTATATTCTCTCCCCTGTTTTTGACCATCCCGTCCTTTGCAACGGCTCCGGCTCTGATCATTGTAGGCTTTTATATGATGGGCTCCGTTGCCAAGATTAACTTTAGCGATATGACGGATGCCATTCCGGCGTTCCTCTGCATTGTTGCCATGCCTCTGGCCTACAGTATCTCAGAGGGTATTTCCATCGGTGTCATTTCCTGGACCATAATCAACCTGATTTCCGGCAAGGCCAGGGAGAAAAAGATCAGCATACTGATGTATGTACTGACGGTATTGTTTGTTTTGAAGTATATATTCTTATAAAGCGTAAAAGGAAGCATTCATGGCATGGGTGCTTCCTGCTTTTCACAATGGAAGGAGCCAGTCCCTTTTTATGAAGGTAACATATATTTATCACAGTGGATTTGCCGTGGAGCTGAGCGGCTGCGTGCTCCTGTTCGACTATTATAAGGGAAGGCTGCCCCGGTGGGAGAAGGATAAAAGACTCTATGTCTTTGCTTCCCACAGGCATGCGGATCACTTCAGCCTTAAAATATTTGACCTGGATCACCAATATAACAATGTACACTATTTTCTCAGCAATGATATCAGACTGAATGAGAAATATCTGGAAAGGAATCACATATCTGCCTCAGTGAAGGAGAGAATAACGGCCATAGGGAAAAATAAAGAGTTGATTTTTGATAAACCCGGTGGAAATGATGGGATAAAGCTGCAGACCCTCCGTTCCACAGATGAAGGAGTAGCCTTTATCGTGTCTGCAGAGGGCCGGTGCATCTACCATGGGGGAGATTTAAACTGGTGGCATTGGGAGGGTGAGACGTCCCTGTTCAATGAAAATATGGCCCGGGATTACAGAAGGGAAATTGATTCGGTGGAGGGGATGCATTTTGATATCGCCTTTGTCCCTCTGGATCCCAGACTGGAATCTGCCTATTGCTGGGGTATGGACTATTTTCTGGAACACACCAGGCCTGAGAGGGTTTTTCCCATGCATATGTGGGACGAATATGGATATATAGAAAAATATAAAAACACATGGGCTGGCAGCCGTTACTCGGACAAGATTATGGAGATACACCAGCCGGGACAGGAATATAAAATATGGAATATATAGTATTTACTCTGGCCATTTTTTTTGCTCTGGCCATGATCATGCTAAAGGGATATCTGGATGAGAGGAGAAAGCAGAAAAAATTTGCTGAATGGCTTTGGCAGAATCCGGGAGTCCTGCCCAAGGGGAGGGAGTATCATCCGGAGGACATGGAGAGAATAGCCCGTTATCTGAGAGCCCACAGCGGATCCTGCTTTCAGATTGATGATATTACCTGGAACGATCTGGGGATGGATCGGATATTCCAGAATATGAACTTCACATATTCAGCAGCCGGGGAGGAGTATCTGTATTATCTTCTCCACACACCCATACAGGAAGAGAAGAACTCAAGTACTCTGGAAAATCATATCAGGTATTTTATGGAAAATACTGACCAGCGGGTAAGATATCAGATCCATTTTGCCAAAATAGGAAGAACCGGGAAGCATTCCATCTATGAGTATCTGCACTATCTGGATCTGCTGGGAGACAGAAAGAATCTGGGCCACTATCTGGGGATCCTGTCAGTGGTACTGGCCTTTCTGTCCATGTTTTTTGTGGTGGAGCTGGGCATCCTGCTGGTCATCGGCACGCTCTGCCGGAATATCCTTGTCTATTTTAAAACCAGGAAGCAGATCGATCCCTATCTCACCAGCTTCGGTTATATTTTGAGACTGTTGAGAAATGCAGAAGAGATGGAGAGACTGCCGGCGGGGGCTATGGAGGAGGAGATTGAGGAGTTGAAGGCCTGCCGGAAGAAAATGAAACGCTTTAAGGCCGGCTCCTATATCATCATGTCCTCCATGGGGATGGGCACATCAGGTAATCCTCTGGAAATCCTCTTGGACTATCTGCGGATGGCTTTCCACCTAGATCTGATCAAGTTTAACAAAATGCTCTCCCAGGTGAGGAGGAATACAGAGGCTGTGGACAGGATGGTAAGCATCCTAGGATACATGGAAACGGTTATCGCCATCGGCTGCTATCGCAGGGCCAAGGAGGAATACTGTATCCCGCAGTTTGACAAGGAAAGAAGATTGGAGATGGAGAATGCCTATCATCCGCTGATAGAGCAACCGGTGAAGAACAGTATCTCAGCCCAAAAGGGCGTGCTTCTGACAGGCTCCAATGCATCAGGCAAATCCACCTTTTTAAAAACGGTGGCTGTCAATGCCATTCTGGCCCAGACCATACACACCTGTCTGGCGGACAGCTACCGTGGGGCTCTGTACCGCATTATGTCCTCCATGGCACTGCGTGACGATCTGGAGGGAGGAGACAGCTATTACATTGTGGAAATCAAGTCACTGAAGCGTATCTTAAATCAAACCGCTGAGGAGGGACAGCCTGTTCTCTGTTTTGTGGATGAGGTGCTCAGGGGAACCAATACGGTGGAAAGAATCGCGGCCTCCACCCAGATTCTTAAGAGCCTGGCCGGAAGAGAGGTTATCTGCTTTGCAGCTACCCATGACATTGAACTGACGCATCTGCTGGAAATGTATTATGACAATTATCATTTTGAGGAGGAGATTATAGAGGGGGATGTACACTTTAATTATCAGCTGAAGACCGGCAGGGCCACCACCCGCAATGCAATCAGGCTGCTGGGAGTGATGGGTTATGAGGAAAAGCTGATTCAGGAGGCAGAGACACTGGCAGAGAACTTTCTGAAAGAGGGGATCTGGAGACTGCCGGAGCAGGCAGGACAGTGAAGAAGAAGGGAGACGGCGAATATGCAGAAGGTAATGATATATACAGATGGGGCTGCCCGAGGGAATCCTGATGGACCTGGAGGCTACGGCACAATACTGCAGTTTGTAGATGCCAAGGGAACCCTCCATGAGAGGGAATATTCCGCAGGCTACCGCAAGACCACCAACAACAGGATGGAGCTGATGGCGGTCATCATAGGTCTGGAGGCTTTGACCAGACCCTGTGAGGTGGAGGTGGTATCCGATTCCAAGTATGTCACGGATGCCTTTAACCAGCACTGGATCGACGGATGGTTGAAAAAAAACTGGAAAACCAGCACCAACAAGCCAGTGAAAAATATTGACCTGTGGAAAAGACTGTTAAAGGCAAAGGATGGCCATCATGTGAAATTCATCTGGGTGAAGGGACACGATGGGCATCCGGAGAATGAGCGTTGTGACCTGTTGGCCACCACTGCAGCGGATGGAGACGGATTGCTTGACGATTGTGCAGATGAGGTGGTATGATAGACACAGGCAGATCAGTAAGGTACGGACGGAGGGATATCATGACAAACCTGATTTTGTTTATAAATTCTTTTTTATCTTATTTACTATTGTTTGCATTTACCGCAGTGCTGGTGGTTGTTGCATGTGTGGCGGGGGCAAAGTGGAGAAAAAGTACGGACGCCAGACAGGGCGGAGCCGCTGAAAAAACAGACTTGCCGGGTGCAGAGGACATGAAGCAGGGAAATACCAAATAAAATAGAAAATACAAAAGGATTCCGATTTGCTCCGGTTAAAAAAGAGCGGTTTGCGGGGTGTTCATAGCTATGGACACCTCTTTTGCATGCTGTGGGAGAAACCATGCTTTAAAGTGTGGAGAAGCTGAAGGGAGAATGGGTATGGAAATAAGATTTTCGGATAGAATGGGGAATTTTGAAGAGGGCATCTTCCAGGCTTTAAATGAAAAGAAGAATGAAAGGCTGGCACAGGGAAAGCAGGTATACAACCTTTCTGTAGGGACACCGGACTTTCAGCCGGCGCAGCATATTATAGATGCTGTCATGCAGGCGGCTTCCAGACCGGAAAATTATAAGTATGCACTGGCTGACCTGCCGGAATTGACGGAGGCGGTGATCGGCCGGTTTAAAAAAAGATATGGGGTGGAGCTGGCCCCGGAGGAGATTATGTCCGTGTATGGCTCTCAGGAGGGGATGACCCATATTGGGCTGACACTCTGCAATCCTGGAGACAGAGTGCTGGTTCCCAATCCGGGCTATCCCATTTTCTCTATCGGGCCAGCCCTTGCAGGGGCTGAACTGATCCCTTACGACCTGCTGCCGGAGAACCAATTTCTGCCTGATCTGGAAGGAATGGATGAAGCTCTTTTGAAAAGGGTAAAATTTATGATTGTATCCTATCCTATGAATCCTATCGGCAGGACGGCTCCAAGAAGCTTCTATGAAAGGCTGATTGACTGGGCCAGAGAAAAGGAGATTGTCATCATCCATGACAATGCCTATTCGGATATTATCTATGATGGGAGAGAGGGAATATCCATCCTCTCTGTGGAGGGGGCCCGGGAGGTCTGTGCGGAATTCTATTCCCTGTCCAAGTCCTATAATTATACAGGCGCAAGGATGGGCTTCCTTGCAGGCAGCAAGGAGATCGTGGACAGCTTCAGAAAGCTGCGCTCCCAGATAGACTATGGGATCTTTCTCCCTGTGCAGTATGGTGCAATAGCAGCATTGAAGGGTCCGGATGATATGATCAGGGAGCAGTGTGCCCAATACCAGAAGAGAAGAGATGCCCTCTGCGGAGGGCTTCGTTCCATAGGCTGGAACATACCCGACAGCGAGGGGACTATGTTTGCCTGGGGTGCTATACCTGAGAAATTTGGTGCCGACGACACCGCCTTTGTCATGGAACTGATGGAAAAGTCGGGAGTGCTGTGTACGCCCGGATCCAGCTTTGGTTCTTTGGGCCGAGGACATGTGCGGTTTGCGCTTACCCTGCCTGTGGAACAGCTGCAGGAGGCAGTGCGGGCAGTGGAGGCATCCGGGATCCTGCTGCAGGCCGACTGACAGTTCAGGCTCTGGCCGTCCCCCACGCTGCATTTGGATTTAATCAGATACAAGGTTGACACCGGCAGTCCATTCTTTTATACTAGATACTACCCACAAAATGTTGATGAGGGAAAGCAGATTTTTAACTATATATAGTAATGGCCTGTGAATATTAGTTTGGTTCCCTATAAGTGCAGAAGGAGGGGCTGCACAGGCTGACAGGAGGTTTGAGGATATGGAGACAGTTGCAGAAGAGAGCATGGAAAATTACGGAAGGCTCTTTCAGCCGGAAAGGGAGATCCGAGTAATTAAAAAGGATGGAAGCCTGGAGGCTTTTAATGTGCAGAAGGTGATCGATGCAGTAGGGAAGAGCGCATATCGGGCACTGACCCAGTTCACGGAGGAGGAAAAATGCCATATATGCCGATTTGTAGTGGATAAAGTAACAGAGCTGGGCCAGGATCGGATTCCCATACCGATAATGCATAACATCGTGGAGAGCGCCTTGGAGGAGGTTAAGCCTATTGTTGCCAAGAGCTATCGGGACTATCGCAATTATAAACAGGACTTTGTTCGGATGATGGATGATGTATACAAAAAAAGTCAGTCCATTATGTATATCGGAGACAAGGAGAATGCCAATACGGACAGTGCCTTGGTTTCCACCAAGAGAAGCCTGATTTTCAATCAGTTCAACAAGGAGCTGTACCAGAAATTCTTTATGACCACGGAGGAGATTCAGGCCTGCCGCGACGGCTATATCTATGTCCATGACATGTCTGCCCGCCGGGATACGATGAATTGCTGTCTTTTTGATGTGTCCAGTGTGCTGACCGGCGGCTTTGAAATGGGAAATATCTGGTACAACGAGCCTAAAACCCTGGATGTAGCCTTTGACGTGATCGGTGATATCGTATTGAGTGCAGCCAGCCAGCAGTACGGCGGCTTCACCGTGCCGGAGGTAGATAAGATTCTGGAGCCCTATGCGGAAAAGACATATCAGAGAAGTCTGGAAAAATACAAAGATCTGGGAGTCGATGAGGAAAGGGCAGAGGCAGAAGCCTATAAGGATGTGGTAAGAGAATTTGAACAGGGATTTCAGGGCTGGGAATACAAATTCAATACGGTAGCCAGCAGCAGGGGGGATTATCCCTTTATTACTGTCACGGCAGGTATAGGCACCGGACGTTTTGCCAGGCTGGCCACCATCTGCATGCTGAATGTAAGACGGAAGGGACAGGGAAAAAAGGACTGTAAGAAGCCGGTGCTGTTTCCGAAAATTGTCTTTCTGTACGATGAGAATCTGCATGGGAAGGGAAAGCCTCTGGAGGATGTCTTTGAGGCCGGGGTCAGGTGCTCTGCCAAGACCATGTATCCGGACTGGCTGAGCCTGACAGGCAAAGGATATATTGGTAGCATGTATAAACGCTACGGAAAGGTGATTTCCCCCATGGGCTGCAGAGCCTTCCTTTCTCCCTGGTATGAAAGAGGGGGCATGCATCCTGCCGACGAAAAGGATACCCCTGTTTTTGTGGGACGATTTAATATCGGTGCCGTTTCCCTGCATCTGCCCATGATTCTGGCAAAATCCAGACAGGAAAGCCGGGATTTCTATGAGGTGCTGGACTACTATCTGAATCTGATTCGTCAGCTTCATATCAGGACCTATGCATACCTGGGAGAAATGCGTGCCTCCACCAATCCGCTGGCCTACTGTGAGGGAGGCTTTCTGGGAGGAAATCTGAAGCTGAGTGACAAGATCAAACCCATTTTAAAATCTGCCACCGCCAGCTTCGGCATCACTGCCTTTAACGAATTACAGGAGCTGTACAATGGTAAATCCTTGGTGGAGGATGGACAGTTTGCCCTGGAGGTGCTGGAGCATATCAATAAAAGGGTCAATGAGTTTAAGGAGAAGGACGGCAACCTCTATGCCATCTATGGAACACCGGCAGAGAATCTCTGCGGCCTCCAGGTAAAGCAGTTCAGGGCAAAGTACGGCATCATTGAGGGGGTATCTGACAGAGAGTATGTGTCCAACAGCTTTCACTGTCATGTGGCGGAGGATCTGACCCCTATTGAAAAGCAGGATCTGGAATACCGGTTCTGGGAGCTTGCCAACGGCGGCAAGATTCAGTATGTCAAATATCCTGTTGACTATAACCTGGAAGCAATCAAAACGCTGATCAGGCGCGCCATGGATATGGGATTTTATGAGGGAGTCAATCTTTCCCTGGCTTACTGCGATGACTGCGGGCATCAGGAGCTGGAAATGGATGTATGCCCTAACTGCGGCAGCCGAAATCTGACTAAAATTGACCGGATGAACGGTTACCTCTCTTATTCCAGAGTTCATGGTGATACCCGGCTGAATGATGCGAAAATGGCAGAAATAGCAGAAAGGAAGAGCATGTAAGCATGAGGTATCACAATATTACAAAGGATGATATGTTGAATGGCGACGGTCTGCGGGTGGTACTGTGGGTCGCCGGCTGTTCCCACTGCTGCAGGGACTGCCAGAATCCAGTTACCTGGGATCCGGACGGAGGGCTTCTTTTTGATGAGGCTGCAAAGCAAGAAATCTTTGAGCAGCTGAAGATGCCCTATATTTCCGGCATCACCTTTTCCGGGGGAGATCCGCTGCATGCAGCCAACCGACTGGATGTGCGCCACCTGATGGAAGAAATCAGGGAGCGGTATCCGGACAAGACGATATGGCTGTATACAGGAGACAGCTGGGAAAATATCCATCACTATCCTCTGATGAAATATGTGGATGTACTGGTGGATGGAGAATTTATGGCAGACTTAAAGGATGCTAGGCTTTTATGGAAGGGTAGCAGCAATCAGAGGGTGATTGATGTGCAAAAATCTTTACAGCGCAAAGAACTGGTATTGCATTGTGGGGATTATGAGCTGGAGGTGGGAAAGGATGGAGAGAATAAAGGTTAAATATTTTACAGATCAGATAGATAAGCTGGCATACATAGACGGGAAATCGGACTGGATCGACTTAAGGGCGGCTGAAAGCATCGATATGAAGGCAGGGGAATACAGGCTGATCCCTTTGGGAGTGGGGATGGAGCTGCCCCGGGGATATGAAGCTCATGTTGTTCCCAGAAGCAGCACCTTTAAAAATTATGGCATCATCCAGACCAACCATCAGGGAGTCATAGACAGCTCCTACTGCGGTGACAGTGACCAGTGGTTTATGCCAGCTTACGCCCTCAGGGATACCCATATTGAGATAAATGACAGGATCTGTCAGTTCAGGATTGTGGAAAACCAGCCCACCCTTGTATTTGAAGAGGTAGAGACGCTGGCAAATCAGAATCGGGGAGGTATCGGCAGTACCGGAAAGAAATAGAACAGATTTGTATAAAAAACTCTTTTCAAGGCATAATAGGATGTAAGGCCCAGAAGGATTATATTCTGGCAGATGCTATGGAAGGAGTTTTATTAGATGGGAACAGAGTCGAAGGGTACGCGAAGCGGGGCAGAGCAAAGGAAGCCGGGAAAAATGTCGGCCTCCCTTGCTGATAATATGGCATATTTAAACAGGGAGCTGGCCGTGGATACCAGCTTTGATATTGTATATCGGGTCATCCAGGTGGGTGGGAGAAATGCCTGTATTTATTTTATTGACGGTTTTTGTAAGGATGAGCTGATGCAGAAAATGCTCCAGTATTTTATGGATCTGAAGCCGGAGGATCTGCCGGCCAATGCCCATGAGATGTCCAAGAAAAAGATCCCCTATGTGGAGGTGGATCTGAAAGAGGAGTGGGATCAGATCCTTTACTCCATCATGTCCGGTGTGTTTGCCATGTTCATTGAGGGATATGACCAGTGTCTGCTGATTGATTCCAGAACCTATCCGGCCAGAAGTGTATCGGAGCCGGAGAAGGATAAGGCGCTGCGGGGTTCCAAGGATGGCTTTGTAGAAACCATCGTCTTTAATACGGCGCTGATCAGGAGACGTATACGAAGCAGCGATCTGCGGATGGAAATGTTTCAGGCAGGCAGCAGTTCCAGGACGGATATCGTCCTATGCTATATGGACTCCAGAGTGGATCATGATTTTTTGCAGAATATAAAAGATAAGATAAACAGCATACAGGTGGATGCCCTGACCATGAACCAGGAGAGTCTGGCCGAATGCCTGTTTGACAGGAAATGGTATAATCCTTTTCCCAAGTTTAAGTTTACAGAGCGGCCGGATACCGCAGCGGCACAGATTCTGGAAGGGGATGTGGTGATTCTGGTGGATAATTCGCCTTCCGCAATGATCACACCCACCTCCATCTTTGATATTGTAGAGGAGGCCGATGATTATTATTTTCCCCCTATTACGGGCTCCTATCTGAGATTGTCCAGGTTTTTGATCTCGCTCATGACTTATTTTCTCACACCCACCTATTTACTGTTGATGCTGAATCCGCAGTGGATACCGGAAAGCTTTCAGTTCATAGCTGTGAAGGAGACCACCAACATACCTCTTCTGTGGCAGTTTCTGCTGCTGGAGCTGGCCATCGACGGCCTGCGGCTGGCGGCAGTGAACACTCCCAATATGCTGAGTACTCCGCTGAGTGTGATGGCAGCGCTGGTGCTGGGAGAGTTCTCAGTCAATAGCGGATGGTTCAACTCAGAGGTCATGCTGTATATGGCCTTTGTAGCGATTGCAGGCTATACCCAGCAGAACTATGAATTAAGCTATGCCATTAAATTCATGCGTATCATAAATCTTATTTTAACTCAACTGTTTGGCATCTACGGATATATTGCAGCAGTCATCCTGCTGATAGCAGCCATTCTTTCAAATAAGACCATATCGGGAAAGAGCTATGTCTATCCCTTGATTCCGTTCCAGCCCAGACAGTTGGGCAAACGGCTGATCCGCTGCAGACTGCCCGGATCAGAAAAATAGTCTAAAGGCACTGTTCAGGACCGGTCAGAAAATGTCCTGTCCTGAACAGATAAAAATTGAAATTCTATATAAGAAATGGTAATATAATGCTAACAATAAGCCAGAGGAGGAGTAAAATGGATAATTTTAAGATTATCACGAATACAACAGCGGATCTGCCCTTGCGATATATAGAGGAAAATAATCTGGGACTGATGGTTTTCAATTATACCATAAAGAATGAAACTTATGGCAGGGGACACGAACTGCCCTGGAAGGAATTTTACCAGCTTATGAGGGAGGGGAATATGCCCGCCACTTCTCAGGTGAATCCGGAGGAGTGTAAAGAGTATTTTGAAGAATATTTAAAGGAGACAGACTGCCTGTTATACATCTGCTTTTCCTCCGGACTCAGCGGAACCTACAACAATGCCTGTCTGGCAAGAGATCTGGTGATGGAGGAGCATCCCGGCAGCAGAATCATGATTGTAGACAGTAAATGTGCATCCATGGGAGAAGGACTTCTTGTGTATCATGCAGTTCAACAAAAAAAAGCCGGAAAATCTATGGAAGAAACCGCTGCCTGGCTGGAAGAGAACCGGTCTCACCTGGTACATATGTTTACTGTGGATGACCTAAACCACCTTTATCGCGGAGGAAGAGTGAGCAGGACAGCGGCGATGGTGGGATCCATGGTAGGAATCAAGCCCATGCTGCATGTGGATAATGAAGGACGTCTTATTGTTCTCAGCAAAGTGAGGGGACGCAAGAAATCCCTGATTGCCCTGGTGGATTTCATGGAGGAAAAAATGGGACGCTTCTGTGAGGAAAATAAGGTTGTGTTTATCAGCCACGGCGATGCGCTGGAGGATGCAGAGTTTGTCAGAGATGAAATAACGAAACGTTTTGGCATTAAAAACTTTATGATCAATCATATAGGCCCCACCATTGGTGCGCATGCAGGTCCCGGAACGATTGCACTCTTTTTTTTAGGAGAATCTAGATAATCATGCTATGAAAATACCACAGCCGGCTGCCTGGAGGGCAGTCGGCTGTATCTGCAGTTTCCTATATCAGTGTCTTAGTGGACAAACAGCTGTGCCCAGTACAGAGTGCCATTGCTTTCGTAGCAGCCTACACCGATAGAAGTGAAATTTTTATTCATTATATTGGCTCTGTGCCCCTCTGAGTTCATCCAGGCATTCACTACTTCCTCCGGTGTTTTCTGTCCCCAGGCGATATTTTCACCGGAACTCCGGTAAGGGATGCCATTTTCGGTCAGGACAGTTGAGAAGGAGGTGCCGCCCGGCCTGGTGTGGGAGAAGGATGTGACAATTTCCTTTGCCCGTATGAGAGCGACCTGATTCAGCTTATCGGTCATGGTAAGGGCAGGGAGACCAGCCCTGGCTCTTTCCGCATTGACCAGCTCAACTACCTGCTGTGCATAGCTTTTTTTTAAATTCTGTTCAGAATTATTATCCTGCTCAGGACTGTTGTCCTGTTCGGTATTGGTATCCGGATTGGTATTTTCCTCCTGTGCTGAATCATTGTCCTCTTTTCCCGGCAGACTTATTTCAGGAGCGGAATCAGGACTTTCTGCATCAGGAATGGAAGGGAGCAGGCAGTCACCGATGGAATCGCTGTTTACTCCCAGCTGCTGCAGGATGGATGCTATGTCAGAGGCTTCGCATATGGTTTTTACTTCCAATGCCGGAAAATCTGCAGGCATGTTACCTGTTCCGCATACGATAGCAGCAGTTATAAGCATAGATGGTAATACGTTCATTGTTTTTCCTCGCTTTCCTGGTTGGTTATGATATGTTTTGGCAGTTCATCCTGTAAATATTACGTAAATGTTACAGAGTTATTACATGCCAAAGCATAGCACAAAAAAAAACGGATTACAATGGAAGTTATTGGCTGCAGCAGGGAACCAACGGCGAGGGCCGTCCCATGCAGTTCATGGAAAAGATCCATAAAAACACTTGATACTTAATGGTTTGCAAAGTATGATATAGCTATGGATTTTCAAAGGATATGGCATATTACATAAGATATTACATAAGAAAGAAGGAATGGATATGGACAAGGCAAGGAAGGCATACAAAGAGCCTATTTCCAGAGAAAAGATTTTTAAGATTATGCTGTATACAACCTATATTGTAGCATTGGTCTTTCTGCTGAAGAACATAATAGAAAAAAGCCTGGGCGGAGCGATGTCAGTGGGCCTTACTCTAACAATTTTTACCGTGGTTCTGCTGGTAATGAGGCAGGCCAGGGTAAGTGCGGAAACCCGGCAGTTTGCTGTGTCAATTGCGTTATTGTTCCTGGTATTTGCAATATCACTTTTCAGCGGGGACTATTACAGTGATGATTATCTCCTGTATCTGGTCATACTGGGACTTACCGGACTCTATTTGAATCCGAAATATACACTGGTTCAGGCAGCCACAGCGGATGTTCTGCTGATACTGCAGTTTTTGATTCATCCCGATAAGGTGGAAAGCACAGGGCAGTTTATACTCTGCCTGTTGATGTTCATTTTTGCAAGTTACATGTTCTATCTTACCATACAAAGGGGACATGCCTTTATTCTGATGGGGCAGACAAGGGCCGAGGAGGCAGAAAAGCTTTTGGAGTCCTTTGTTACAATAGGAGATGCGCTGCAGCAGAATTTTGAAAGCTCCTCTCAAAGGATCGAAAATCTGAAGGAAGCCAATGTCCTTATGGAAGGCAATGCAATGGATTTAAAGGGCGGCTCGGCCAGCATTACTCAGGGTGCCCGGGATGTGGAGTATACCTGTGACAGTGTTCAGGACAGGATCCGGCTTACCGAAGGCCGTATTGATGCTCTGAATGGAGAAGTACAGACTTTTGAAACTGCTCTTGCAGCCAACCAGGAAAATATGGAGGAGATGAGTCGGCAGATGGAGTCTGTCAGACGGACTGTGGGGGAGGCAAATGATGTCTTTCATAAAATGGAGGAGCAGATGCATGAGATCTATACGGTATTGGAGCAGCTCAATACCATATCCTCCAGTACAACCATGCTGGCATTGAACGCATCTATCGAGGCTGCCAGGGTGGGCAATGCAGGAGCCGGTTTTGCAGTGGTGGCATCCAAGGTACAGGAACTGGCCGTGGACAGCAACAAGTGCTCGGAACAGGTGGGGAATGTGGTGGAGGTGATGAGGGAGCAGATCCGCAGAACAACCCTTCAGATGGGAGAAAGTACGGAGGCAATTGATGCTTCCCTGGGAGCACTGGAAGAACTGAAAGATGGCTTTGGTGCACTGACCCATCAGTTTGATTCTCTGTACAGCAATATTGAAGAGCAGAACAGCAATGTTGGACAGATCGGCTCTATCTTTGAGAGTCTGAAGGGCAAGATAACGGATATGAATATCTGCTCCGAACAGAATCAGGCATCCGTGGAAGCAATTGCGGACGCCATGAACCTGTACAAGGATAATATTAAGCAGGTCATTGACGATACCAAACAGATCCATGAATTATCGGCAACCATGCTAACAATTTCCAGAGAAAAAGAAGCGATCAAGTAAAGCAAAAGGGCTGTGTAGAAGAGGGCACAGCCCTTTTTTTCATGTTGGACAGAAAAGTTGAATCAGCTTTTACATCTGTCGAATTCTGGGTTGAAGGCATAGAAGTTCTGAGAATCCAGTTTATCCTGAACAATGCGCAGGGCTTCACCAAAGCGAGAAGTTTGAAAGATTAATTTTATAAGATTTAGAAAATTACAGGCTCATAGAGGGTCTGTTTTTTTGTAATAAAAGGAGGTTTGGAATATGAACAATACAGCGTTAGGCGCAGAAAACATCATTTTTATCAGCGAAGCACATGAGAAATTCTACTACCAGAAATTAAAAGAGGTACGGTATCAGGATGTGTACCACAAGGCACTTTGCTATTGTCTGGGCATCAGTGATGATACCAGGAGAAATGCGAACCGCATTTATGATTTTAAGACAGGCTGTGTAAAAACAGAATGTTTACAGGAAGGCTGGCAGACCAGCGGAAGCGTGAAAGTAGTTAGAATGGCATTTAACTTATATTGCAATGCCACACCAAGCGTGAATGATTATACAGACGCAGAGGAGCAGATTAACGAGTGCAGGCAGTATACGGTGGAAAAATTGTTCTGCTGTCCCTATGGACCATATTTTTGGCAGGCAATACAAATCCGGTATCCAGAATATGCGATGAAATAGGAAAAGCAACATAAAAGAAAATTAGAGCAGCCGTTTGGCTGTTTTTATTTTTACTGAACACAAGATTATTTTATATTATGGAGGAATATAAAATGGGAGAGATTATTGCGATTGCTAATCAAAAAGGGGGGTGTGCGAAGACAACCACCTGCATCAGCCTGGGTGTTGGACTGGCCAGGCAGGGGGCAAAGGTATTATTAATTGACTTTGATCCCCAGGGGAATACAACCCAATCTTTGGGATTCAACCCCGACTCATTGGATTTAACAGTGAGTGATGTATTACAGAAAATGATCGAAAGGGACTATTCCCTAGAAAGCGGATATGGCATCCTGCATAGCAGGGAAAATGTAGATCTGCTTCCGGCAAATATAGAACTGGCCACTATGGAAATACGGCTGCAGGCTGTATATATAGGCAGAGAGAAGCTGCTGGCAAATTATATGCAGATTGTCAAGAATCTGTATGACTATATATTGATCGATTGTAAACCCAGCCTGGACACTGTCACCCTGAATGCATTGGTGGCTGGGGACACTGTGCTCATTCCTGTTCAGGCACAGTATTACAGTGTAAAAGGGTTGGAACAGCTGCTAAATACCATCAGTATGGTAGTAACAGAAGGATTGAATCCCAGGCTGACAGTGAAGGGAATTCTTTTGACCCTTGCAAATCCGAAGACCAACAATTTTAAGGAAATCAAGAAGGTTGTGGAGAATGCCTATGGACAGAATATCAGGATTTTTGACACCTATATTCCCCGGGCTGTAACAGCGGAGGAAGCGCCGGCATCCGGAACAAGCATCTATTTGTATGACAAGGCCGGCAAAGTAGCAAAGGCTTATGAGGCATTTACGGAAGAGTTTCTTATGGAGGGCGGTGTTTTGAATGGGTAGGAATGTTCCGTCAATGGAAATAAACGGATATGCAGCTATATTTACCAAGCCTATTTTTAAAAACCAGAAGGGTGAATGGTATCGGGATGTAGGATATGAGGATTCCATGGATCTGATCCGGGAGAATTTCCTGGGTGTGAGAAAATCCTTTGTAGCCATTGGCTACTATTTGAAGCACCTGGACAGAAAGGAGCTTTATAGACAGGGAGGTTATGAAAGCATTTGGGAATGTGCCAAGGCAGAATTTGGGCTGTCCCAGACCAGCGCTACCCGATATATGCAGATGAATGAGGCCTATTCCCTGAATGGAGATACACCAATACTAGATGAAAGATATGTAGAATTCAGCAAGTCGCAGCTACAGGAGATGCTCTCTCTGCCAGAGGAAGTCAGGGAAGAGATCAAGCCGGAGCAGACAGTGCTGGAGATACGGCAGATCGCCAGAGAGGAAAAGAAAAAGAAGGAACCTTCTGAGTCGGAAATTCGGAAATTTTATGATCAGTGGGCAAAAAAGTATGATACGGACAGAGAAGGGCTGAAGGAAAGTTTAATAGAACATTTGGGAAAGTGCCATGCCAGAGCCTGGGATGATGGTATTAAATTCCAATGCTCCCTTCGGGGAGTGAGGCTGGGAGAGGCAGAGGAGATCACATGGGCACAATTTGTGAAACGAGTGAACGAATATTTCCCGGCAGAGTCCTGCGATGGGCAGGACAATGAACATAGACAAATAGATATCTATGATTATCCAGATTATCTTCCGGAGGCAGAAAAGATGCCAAAGGAAAAAGTAGTGGTTGATGGGGAATTCCGGGAGATCGGGGAAGCAGATAATGTAAAGCAAGATCTCCAAAGCAAGAAAAAT
>JALESH010000073.1 GCA_022781985.1 Lachnospiraceae bacterium
CGGGGAGTGATCGCGGAGGAGTTTCCTTATCTTCAGATAGCCAGGGAGTATGAGGAGGCGGGAGCGGCGGCCATTTCAGTGCTGACGGAGCCCTATTACTTTCTGGGGAGCGGCAGGTATCTGGAGGAGATCGCCGCAGAGGCGGGGATTCCGGTGCTGAGGAAGGATTTTATCCTGGATGTGTATCAGATCTATGAGGCCCGGATGCTGGGAGCAGCAGCAGTATTGCTGATCTGTGCGTTGCTGGAGGGAGGACAGCTGCGGGAGTATCTGGCAGTAGCCCACAGCCTGGGGCTGTCTGCTCTGGTGGAGGTGCATACGGAGGAGGAAGCGGAAATGGCCCTGGAGGCAGGAGCCGGAATCATAGGGGTAAATAACAGAAACCTGAAGACCTTTGAGGTGGATATTGCTGTTACCGGCAGACTGCGCCGGCTGATTCCACAGGAGACCCTGTTTGTATCGGAAAGCGGGATCCGTACACCGGAGGATATCGCCTGGCTGAAGCAGGAAGGGACAGATGGAGTGCTGATCGGAGAGGCTTTGATGAGGAGCGCTGACAAGAGGAAGGAGCTTGCCTGGCTGGCAGGGAAGAGTTAGGCTTTGGAAGGAGAGAGGAGGGATGGCTGTGAAGATAAAAATATGCGGGCTGACCAGAGACTGTGACATAGATTATGTAAACGAAGCCGGGCCGGACTATGCAGGTTTTGTTTTCGCCAAAAGCAGGCGGCAGGTCAGCGCAGAGCAGGCCGGAAGGCTGAGAAAGAGGCTGGATCCCGGGATAAGGGCGGTGGGTGTCTTTGTGGATGAGGAGCCGGAGTATGTGGCTGTCCTTGTCAGGGCCGGCATAATTGATGCGGTACAGCTCCATGGAGGGGAAAGCATGGATTATGTGAGAACCCTGAAGGCACAGGCAGGGTGTACGGTTATTAAGGCCATGCATCCGGATGGCCGTACGGTCCTCCGAAGGGAGCTGGATGGGTATGCCGCAGCAGGGGCAGATTTCTTTCTCTTTGACAGCGGCGGCAGCGCAGGTATGGGAGGGACGGGACAGACCTTTGACTGGGGGCTGATTCCGGAGATTCCCTATTCCTATTTTCTGGCAGGAGGGCTGGATTTGAAAAATATAGGAAAGGCCCTGGCTGCAGCTCCTGCCTGGGGGCTGGACGTCAGCAGCGGGGCGGAGACCGGAGGAGTCAAGGATCGGGATAAAATCCTGGAGATTGTAAGGAGGGTAAGAAATGTCTAAAGGCAGATATGGAGTTCATGGCGGCCGGTATGTACCGGAAACGCTGATGAGCGAGATCATAAGACTGGAGAAAGGCTATGAATATTATAAGAAGGATCCGGAGTTTAACAGGGAATTGAATGAATTGCTGCATCAGTATGCGGGCCGTCCCTCTCTGCTATATTTTGCAGAGAGGATGACTGCTGAACTGGGAGGGGCAAAAATCTATTTCAAGAGAGAGGATCTGAACCACACCGGCTCCCACAAGATCAACAATGTCCTGGGGCAGGTGCTGCTGGCAAAGAAGATGGGGAAGACCAGGGTGATTGCCGAGACGGGAGCGGGGCAGCATGGTGTGGCTACTGCCACGGCGGCAGCCCTGATGGGTATGGAGTGTGAGATATTTATGGGAAAGGAGGATACCCGGAGGCAGGCCCTCAATGTGTATCGCATGGAGCTGCTGGGGGCAAAGGTCCATCCCGTGGAGTCGGGTACCATGACCCTGAAGGATGCGGTAAATGAGACCATGAGAGAATGGACCAAAAGGGTTCATGACACCCATTATGTGCTGGGGTCAGTGATGGGGCCCCATCCCTTTCCCATGATCGTGAGAGACTTCCAGAGTGTGATCAGCAGGGAGGCCAGGGAGCAGATCCTGGAAAGAGAAGGAAGGATGCCGGCAGCAGTGATAGCCTGTGTGGGCGGGGGAAGCAATGCAATGGGTATGTTCTGTGATTTTATTTCGGAGGATGGAGTCAGGCTCATCGGCTGTGAAGCGGCAGGCAGAGGAATACATACCCGGGAGCATGCGGCCACCATAGCCAAGGGAAGCCCCGGCATCTTCCATGGAATGAAATCCTATTTCTGCCAGGATGAATATGGGCAGATCGCTCCGGTATATTCTATCTCGGCAGGGCTGGACTATCCGGGCATCGGGCCGGAGCATGCCCATCTGCATGACATCGGGCGGGCTGAATATGTGCCGATAACGGACGACGAGGCTGTGGAGGCCTTTGAATATCTGGCCAGGACGGAGGGGATCATCTGTGCTATTGAGAGCGCCCATGCAGTGGCTCATGCATGTAAAATCGTTCCTTCCATGAGTAAAGAGGAAGCAGTCATTGTCTGTCTGTCAGGAAGAGGGGACAAGGACGTGGCAGCCATCGCAAGATACAGGGGGGTAGACATCCATGAATAAGAAGATAAAGATAAGAGATGCCTTTGACCATGGAAAGGCCTTCATCGGCTTTGTGACAGGAGGGGATCCGTCCCTGGAGGCCAGTCGGGAAATTATTCTGAACATGGTGGAGGCAGGCTGTGACCTGATTGAAATAGGTATTCCTTTCTCCGATCCCATAGCAGAGGGTCCGGTGATTCAGGAGGCAAATATCCGGGCTCTGGCAGCAGGGGCTACAGTGGACAAAATCTTTGGGCTGGCCGCGGAGGTACGTGAGAGGACGGAGGTGCCACTGGTATTTCTGACCTATCTCAATCCGGTTTTCCGATATGGTTATGACAGGTTCTGCAAAAAGTGTGAGGAATGCGGAGTGAACGGCTTGATCATCCCGGATATGCCCTATGAGGAGAGGGGAGAACTGGAAGGCTTTGCCAAGGCCCATGAGGTGGATATGATTTCGCTGATTGCCCCTACCTCAGAGGAAAGAACCAGGATGATTGCAGAGCAGGCATCCGGTTTTATCTATGCAGTGTCCTCCATGGGAGTGACGGGGATAAGAAGTGAGATCAGCGCCCATATCGGTGCTGCTGTCTCGGCAATAAAGGAAGCGGCCCACGTACCGGTGGCTGTAGGCTTTGGCGTGAATACACCGGAGCAGGCTGCCGGGATCGGCAGGTCTGCAGACGGTGTCATCGTTGGCAGCGCCATAGTCAGGCTCATAGAGAAATATGGTGCTGGCGCAGGCCGGTATGTGTATGATTATGTGAAAACCATGAAAGCTGCCATGATTAATGGCTGTCCTTAGCCAGCAGCTCATCCGCGGCGGAAACGGAGTGAAGGTAGAAATTGGTCAGCTCACCATGCTTCAGCTCAAGGCGGATCTTTTTCAGCATCTGATCCAGGCCTTCCCAATCTCCGTTTTCGTAGCAGAAGGTAATATCTAAAAAGCTTCTTAATATATTGTCCTCACCGGCCAGGGCGGCCTTGATGATGGCCGGAATCTCCACATCGCCAAAGGTTTCCTCCGGGGAGACACTGTCATACAACAGCACAGAGAATATGCCGGTAGTAAAGGCCGGGGAAGCCAGCTGGGCATGTCTGGTTTCCTGCGCCAGCTTTTCACACATAAAGGCACGTATTAAGCCGGTGCGTATCCGTTCGTCGGATCTGCTGTCCAGTACACCCCGGATAAAAACCAGCATCATCCAGCGGCGTACCTCCTCCTCACCCATCAATACCAGTGCCTGCTTGATGGAATTGATAACGTTGCCCCGATAATAGCGCAGCGTCTTTACCCGCTTTAACAGCTTATAGGTCAGATGGGCATCCCAGTTAATGATATAAGCAACCTTATCCAGATCTATGGTAGGCTGTGTAATCTCTCTGGAGAGCTTCACATAGGAGGAGGATGCGATATCCATCCGGTTCTTTTTCATCATCACAGGCTTGGAGAAATAATATCCCTGGAAAAGCTGACAGCCCAGTGCCCGGGCTTCCTCTACGTTTTCCTTTGTCTCTACCTTTTCCGCCAGCAGAATTTTTCCTGCCCGTATCAATCCGGGAGCAAAGGCTGCCCGCTGCTCCCGGGTGGTAAGCTGGAAATCTATTTTGATAATGTCTATCAGATCCAGAACCTCAGGAGAGATGCTGCTGCCTGCATAGTCATCAAGAGCAATAACAAATCCGGCTGCCTTCAGGGTGTGGAGTGCATCGATTACCTCGATGGTAAAAACAACGCTTTCCAGTATTTCAATAGTAAATTGACCGGGATCCAAAAGGTATGCAGCCTGGGTGAGCAGGAAGCCGTCAGCAAAATTGATAAAGGCTTTTTTGCCGTTGGTAATCTCATTGATCCCGAAGTTGAGGATGGATTCAGAGATAACGGTACTGGTGGCCTCCTCGTTGCTGACAGAATTCGGAACGAATACATTCTGTTCCGTACTGCGGTATAAAAGCTCATAGGCATATACTGTATGATTGGCATTGAAAATGGGCTGTCTCGCAAGATATACGAGAGAGCTGCTGTTTTCCGAAGCAGGGCTTACCTGGTTGTTATTATTCTTGGGTTTCATATAGCCGTCCCTTCTTTCAGATTTTGCATAATCCATTCTAAGACCCTATTATTTTACCACATTTTTCGCAATTTACATATAGTATTTTAAGTATTTTAGAATGAATAAAAAGTAAATGTTAATAATAATGAAAAAATAGCTGATAACAGCAGAGGGAGGTTGAAATGGATTATTTAAATGCTTTCTGGGTGGGAGGCCTGATCTGTGCCCTTGTGCAGATTCTGATGGAGAAAACCAAGATGATGCCGGGCAGAATCATGGTGCTGCTGGTCTGCCTGGGAGCCTTCATCAGCAGCCTTGGGCTCTATGGGCCTTTTTTGGAATATGCCGGAGCGGGGGCCTCAGTTCCTCTTCTGGGCTTTGGAAACGTGCTGATGCAGGGAGTAAAGGAAGCGGTGGACAAGACCGGATTTCTGGGACTCTTCCAGGGAGGCTTCAAGGCTGGTGCAGTGGGCAGCTGCGCGGCTCTGGTATTCGGGTACCTGGCCAGCCTGATCTTCAATCCCAAGATGAAAAAATAGGGGAGGCTAGATTTCCTCTGCATCAAGCTGGTTTTTTTGCAGGAATTTACAGAAGGCGGTATCCCAAAGCTGTTCAGGGGTCTTGTCCATCAGGAAGACAGAGGTGGACAGGCCGGTCATCAGAGTGGCGGATGCGCCTTCGTATTTTACAGTGAGGGTGAAGCCCCGGATCAGGCTGCCGTTATCCTGGAAGCCGTCGGCGGAAAGAATGCGCTCCATATACTGAGGCTGGAGGAGAAGCACCAGCTTAACAAGCAGGGGCGTGCGCTTTCCCTTCATGAGATGGAAGCAGAGCGGGCGGATTTCCTTCCAGGAGGAAAATTCATAAGGGCAGATCTGCCCCTCCTCCTGCTCCTCCTTTGTAAAAAAATCCTTTTGTACGCGCCCATCGATCCGGAAGGTGTTGGCGGTCACAATGGTGCCTTCCTCCAGCAAAAAACAGTCAAAGCAGTCGGAAAGCAGCAATTTGTTCATAAAATTTTTTAAGTCTGAGATCTTATAGACTTTCATATTCCTATCTATTCTCCTTTCAAAGCATGGAGTCTGCGGCACTTCTGTGAGCCTTTTTCATTATAGCTGAAAAAACAGGGATATTCCAGATTTTATATAATATTCCTTTACAAGAGAAAGATTAATGTGTTATCATAAGTAGTATTCAAAACTACATAGAATGGTTCTGGTTGCTTTTGAATATTGAAATTCAACAGGCAGAATAAGGTTTTGGGAAAGGCATGGTCAATGAGATGAGTTATAAAATTGTAGTAGACAGTTGTTGCGAAATACCGGAGGTATATAAAAAGGATGCCAGGTTCGGGATTGTATCGCTGGGCCTGGAGGTAGGCGATTACCATATCATGGATGATGAAAGCTTTGACCAGAAGGAATTTCTGGCAAAGGTAGCAGCATGTCCGGAATGTCCCAAATCCTCCTGTCCCTCTCCGGAAAGCTTCCGGGAGGCATATCACTGCGATGCTGACAATGTTTACGTAGTAACCCTGTCTTCCAGGCTGAGCGGCAGCTACAACAGTGCCATGCTGGGCAGGGAGCTGTATTATGAAAAATATGGAAAGAAGAATATTCATATCTGTGATTCCAAGTCTGCCAGCTGCGGCGAGACGCAGATAGCGTTAAAGGCCATGGAGCTGGAGGAGGCCGGCTTTCGCTTTGAGGAGGTTGTGAAGAGGCTGGAAAGGTTCAGGGATATGGTAAAGACCTATTTTGTACTGGACAATCTGGAAACCCTCAGAAAGAACGGAAGACTTACCGGTGTGAAGGCCCTGGTTGCCACCACACTGAATATCAAGCCGATTATGATGGGGGATGGCGGTACGATTGTGCAGAAGGGGCAGGCAATGGGCATCAAGAAGGCGCTTGCCAAGCTGGCAGAGGCGGTGGCAGAGGAGGCGGAAAATCCTGAGGAGAGGTCTCTGCTCATCACCCACTGCAACTGTCCGGATCGGGCCGAAAGCGTCCGGGAAATGATTTTGGATAAAATAAAGGTGAGGAATGTACTTATTATGGACACTGCGGGGATCAGCAGCATGTATGCCAATGATGGAGGTGTTATCGTTACTCTGTAAAAAATAAAATGTCTACAGCTCTCTTTCACACTGACGGAGGGCTGTTTTTATGTCCCTGACCCAGAGCGGACTGGTGCGGTGGACACTGCCGTCCTGCATCTCTACTCTGAAAGGGGTCAGTCTTTTGATGTGGATGATATTGACAAAGGTCCTAGAGGAGACTGCAGCATAATGGGTAAAGGAGCTAAGCTGCATATAGAAATTTTCTATCCTGCCCGGGATTTCCATGGTGCTGCCATCCCTGAGAAAGACATGGATGTGACAGCCGGCTGCAGAAGCATAGAGGATGTCGTCCTCCGGCACATACCGGGTTTGCTGCTCGCCTCTCAGTTCCACAGTGCCTGTGCGCATGGATTTTTTGGAGACGCAAAGATCCAGCAGGGAGGACAGTTCCGCTGCCTTTACAGGCTTGTCCAGATAGCAGATGTGCTGAAGCTTTTTCTCCTGACCGGAAAGACGGGCTTTCTCAGGCAGAGTCCTTCTGTAATCAATAGAAGAGACACAGAGGACAACAGGGACAACCACACCGGCTGCCAGAAGGCGGAGAGCCAGGGAAGCTCCGTCCGCGGGATCAGATACCATATCGATAAAAAAGGCATCATAAAGCTGGGGAGACTGCAGAGCCGCATTGGTATTTCCGTAGGAATCAATATAAAAGACACCGGTGTCCCGGGCACGTTTTTCAGACTCCCTCCCCAGCAGGCGTTCCAGCTGCCTGCGATCCGCTGCATTGTCATCGCAAATTGCGATATGCAGGGACAGAGTACCTTTTGTTTTCGTGTTTTCCATATCCCTTCACTGCCTCCTGTGCTCTTACATAAACTGGATCTCAATGGGAGAATACATGATTGCAGCGAAGAGGGCAATCTGTATCAAAAGTATCATGGGCATGCCAAAGAGAAAATACCAATGCCTTGTTTTATGGCGGAAGACATGCATGCCGATGATGCAGCCCATGCTTCCGCCAATGATGGCAAGGATAAACAGAGTAGACTCAGGAATCCGCCAAAGCTGCTTTCTGGCCTTGTATTTGTCCAGTCCCATAAGGAACAGGCCTATTAGGTTGACGGCTGTAAAGTATAGGATCAATAAACGGATAACATCCATATGGGAACTCCTGATATTTATAATTATGCTGTTTACTGTGCTTTTTCAGCTTCCTGCATTTTCATGGCGCGCACCTTGCAGGAGAGACCGAAGAGGTTGATGAAGCCCTCTGCATCGTGATGGTCGTACAGATCTCCGGTGGTGAAGGAAGCAATGCTTTCATTATAGAGGGAGTAAGGGGAGGTGGTACCTGCCTTGATGATATTACCCTTGTAAAGCTTGAATTTTACCTCACCGGTCACATACTGCTGGGTGGATTCGATGAAAGCCTGTACTGCTTCCCGCAGAGGGGTGAACCATTTTCCCTCATAGACGATCTGCGCCAGCTTGCTGCCCATGTCCTTTTTTAATGCATAGGTGTCACGGTCCAGGATGAGCTCCTCCAGCTGCTGATGGGCTTCATAGAGGATGGTTCCGCCGGGAGTCTCGTATACCCCTCTGGACTTCATGCCTACCACACGGTTTTCCACGATATCCACGATGCCGATGCCGTGTTTGCCGCCCAGGGCATTGAGCTCACGGATGATGTCGGATACCTTCATCTTTTTGCCGTTGACAGAGACAGGGATGCCCTTTTCAAAGGCCATAGTGACGTATTCTCCCTGGTCGGGCGCTTTTTCGGGGGTGGTTCCCAGAACCAGCAGGTGGTCAAAATTGGGCTCGTTGGCAGGATCCTCCAGCTCCAGGCCTTCATGGCTGATGTGCCACAGGTTGCGGTCACGGCTGTAGGAGGAGTCGGCGGAGAAGGGCAGGTCAATGCCATGGGCCCTGCAGTATTCTATCTCCGATTCCCTGGAATCCATGGTCCACTTGTCGTTTCTCCAGGCTGCAATGATCTTCAGGTCAGGAGCCAGGGCCTTGATCCCAAGTTCAAAACGGATCTGGTCGTTGCCCTTTCCGGTAGCGCCGTGGCAGATGGCAGCGGCACCCTCCCTGCGGGCGATCTCTACCAGCCTCTTGGCGATGACGGGCCTGGCCATGGAAGTGCCGAGAAGATATTTGTTCTCATATACGGCATGGGCCTGTACGCAAGGGACAACATACTCATCACAGAATTCATCGGTTACGTCCTCGATATATAATTTCTCAGCACCGGAGAGCTTTGCTCTTTCCTCCAGGCCGTCCAGCTCCTCTTCCTGTCCGCAGTCCACACACACGCAGATTACTTCATAATCAAAGTTTTCCTTCAGCCAGGGGATAATAGCGGTGGTGTCCAGTCCGCCGGAGTAAGCAAGAATAACTTTTTCCTTATTATTAGATGTACCGTTCATAGTGTCCTCCATTCTCTCTCATATCGTACAATGCCATATGCTGTTTGTCAGCATAACAGTTCTGGAAACAATATACAACATTTTATGGGCAAATGCAAGTCGAAAATAAAAAGGTATTGAATAATATTCATAATAAATGTATACTTATACATATCATCAATTTGAAATGAGATAAAACAGTTGAGATTTTTTGCCGGAAAGAGTATCATTGCCTTATACATAAGGACGAGATGGAAAGGAGCATGGCTGCAACAATGAAAACCAGAATTTTTATCGATGGAAGGGAAGGGACTACGGGCCTGAGGATACATGAGAGGTTTAAGGGACGGGGGGATGTAGAGCTGCTTACTGTGGATGCGCAGCGGAGGAAGGATCCGGAGGAAAGAAAACGGCTGATCAATTCTTCCGACATTACTTTCCTGTGCCTTCCCGACGATGCGGCAAGGGAGTCGGTAGGGCTGGTGGAAAATGAAAGGGTAAGGATCATAGATACTTCCACAGCCCACAGGACAAGTGAGGGCTGGGCCTATGGCTTTCCGGAGCTTTCTCAGGGGCACAGGCAGGCTGTGGCAGAGGGAAAGAGAGTGGCGGTGCCCGGCTGCCATGCCACCGGATTTATTTCCCTGGTATATCCTTTGACAGCAGCAGGGATTGTAAAGCCGGATTACCCCTTTTCTTCTTTTTCCCTGACCGGCTACAGCGGTGGCGGCAAAAAAATGATCGGAGAGTATGAAAGCACCGAAAGAGCCGAAGAATACGATGCACCCAGAGAGTATGGGCTGGGACAGCAGCACAAGCACCTGAAGGAGATGAAGCATATCCCCGGGCTTTCCCGGGAGCCTCTTTTTTCTCCCATTGTGGCGGATTATTACAGCGGTATGGTGGTGTCGGTGCCTTTGTATGGAGAGCTTATGGAGAAATATGCTGAGCCGGCCAGTCTGCAGGCCTTTTTTCAGGAATACTATGCAGGACAGAGGTTCATCAGGGTGATGGATCGCGGGGCGGAGGAGGCTGCAGGCGGCATGCTGGCAGGAAACGGCTGCTCCGGCTGGGATGGACTGAGGATATTCATAACCGGCAGCAGGGACCGGCTGCTTCTCACCGCACAGTTTGACAATCTGGGCAAGGGCGCATCCGGTGCGGCGATCCAGTGCCTGAATATCATGCTGGGCTGTGAGGAGGACAGGGGCCTCAATCTGTAGAGAGGGAAGGTAAGTGAAGGATATTTATGATACGGACGATGACGATAGAGGACTATGAGGGTGTGTATGGGCTTTGGATGAGCATCAGAGGCTTTGCCATGCGCAGCATTGACGATTCCAGAGAGGGTGTGAGCCGTTTCCTCAGGAGGAATCCGGGCATCAGCGTGGTGGCAGAGGAGGAGGGCAGGATCGTGGGTGCCATCCTCTGCGGCCACGACGGCAGGCGGGGGTGCATGTATCATGTATGTGTCCATGAGGATTACCGGATGCAGGGCATGGGCAGGGCTATGGTGGTCTTTGCCATGGAGGCCCTGAAGAGGGAGCATATCAGCAAGGTATCCCTGATCGCATTTACGGAAAATGATGTGGGCAATGCTTTTTGGAAGAGGATCGGATGGACCAGGAGAGAGGATCTGAACTACTATGACTTTGTCCTGGATGAGGATAATATCGTGGCGTTTAACAGATAGAGGATGGAGGAGAAATTTTTATGGAGATCATACAAGGCGGAATCACCGCGCCAAAGGGATTTGAGGCAGCCGGCACAGAGGCCGGCATAAAATATAAGGACAGGAAGGATATGGCGCTGATTTACAGCAGGAAGCCCTGTGCGGCAGCAGGAGTTTTCACTAATAATGTGGTAAAGGCGGCGCCGGTTTTATGGGATAAAAATGTGGTGGCCAATTCAGACTATGCACAGGCGGTGGTTGTGAATGCAGGGGTGGCCAATGCCTGTACGGGGGCAGCGGGCTATGACTGCTGTAAGCGTACGGCAGAATGTGCGGCAGAGGAGCTGGGGATTCCGGTGGACACAGTCCTCATCGCATCCACAGGAGTCATCGGCATGCAGCTTCCCGTGGACAGGATCACGGCAGGGGTAAAGAAGCTGGCCGAGGCCAGAGCAGAGGGCAGGCAGGCCGGAGATATGGCGGCGGAGGCCATCTTGACCACGGACACGGTAGCCAAGCAGGCGGCAGTACAGTTCAGGATCGGGGAGAAAACTGTCACCCTAGGCGGTATGTGCAAGGGCTCCGGGATGATTCATCCCAATATGAGTACCATGCTGGGCTTTATCACCACAGATATTGCCATCTCAAAGGAACTTCTGCAGGAGGCCCTGAGTACGGACGTGCAGGATACCTTCAACATGGTTTCCGTGGATGGAGATACCTCTACCAATGACACCCTGCTGGTGCTGGCCAACGGGATGGCAGGTAATGAGAAGATCGTGAGCAGGGATGAAAATTATCACAGCTTTGTAAGGGCCCTGCATTATATCAATGAAACCCTGGCAAAGAAGATGGCGGGCGATGGAGAGGGAGCCACGGCACTTCTTGAAACCAGGGTCATCCATGCGGCGACCAAGGAGGAGGCCAGAGCTCTGAGCAAGGCAGTGATCTGCTCCAGCCTGACAAAGGCGGCCATCTTCGGCCACGATGCCAACTGGGGCAGGATCCTCTGTGCTCTGGGCTATTCCGGTGTGGAGTTTGATCCGGAGAGGATAGAGCTGTTTTTTGAGGGCAGGAATGGAAGGATACAGATATATAAGGACGGCAGGGCTGCAGACTACAGTGAGGAGGAGGCTACGAAGATTCTTTCCGAGCCGGAGGTAAGGGTGCTGGTGGATATGAAGATGGGAGATTACGAGGCCTGTGCATGGGGCTGTGACCTGACCTATGATTATGTAAAAATAAATGCGGATTACCGGAGCTGACAGAGCCGGAGACTTGGAAAGGAGCATGGTTATAATAATGGATAAGGATATGAATGAGGTGCTGAAAAAAGCGGAGGTTCTCGTGGAGGCCCTTCCCTACATACAGCAGTTTAACCGTAAGATCATTGTAGTCAAGTATGGCGGCAGCGCCATGAGCAATGAGGAGCTGCAGAGGAATGTCATCAAGGATGTGACCTTATTAAAGCTGGTAGGCTTTAAGCCCATCATCGTCCACGGCGGCGGCAGGGAGATCAGCCGCTGGGTAGGCAGGGTAGGAAAGGAGGCGGAGTTTGTCAACGGACTCCGGGTGACTGACGCAGAGACCATGGAGATTGCAGAGATGGTTTTATCCAAGGTAAATAAAAGCCTGGTGACCATGGTGCAGGAGCTGGGGGTCAATGCCATAGGCATCAGCGGCAAGGACGGAGGCCTGCTTACCGTAGACAGGAAATACTCTGACGGCAGGGATATCGGCTTTGTGGGGGATATCAGGGAGGTCAATCCCAAGGTGCTCCATGATCTTCTGGAGAAGGATTTCCTGCCTATCATAGCCCCTATCGGGCTGGATGAGAATTTCCAGACCTATAACATCAATGCAGACGATGCAGCCTGCGCCATTGCCAAGGCAGTACAGGCGGAGAAGCTGGCTTTCCTGACGGATATTGAGGGGCTTTACAAGGATATCAGCGACAAATCCTCCTTTATCTCCAGGATCAAGGCCTCTGAAGCAGAAAAGCTGATTGCCGAAGGCTATATTGGGGGCGGTATGCTGCCCAAGCTGGCCAACTGTACCTCGGCTATCCGGGGCGGAGTGAGCCGGGTGCATATTCTGGATGGACGGATCCCCCACTGCCTGCTTCTGGAGGTATTTACCAACAAGGGTATCGGAACAGTGCTCCTGAAGGATGATGATGCCATAGGGGCGGGGGAGTAGAAGGGAAAATTTATGTCATAAAATCAATTAGGCTGTGGTACTGTGGGAAACAGATACCATAGCCTTTTTTCAGGCTGTCTGCCGGGAGGG
>JALESH010000006.1 GCA_022781985.1 Lachnospiraceae bacterium
ATGTGTAGCACCACAGCTGTCACAGATACAGCGAAGAACGGTGACCTCATGCCGGACACATTTTCCACCCTGGAAGTCAATGAGACAGCGCTTGTAATAGCTGTGAATTTGGAGTTTTCCAGAGGTATTACAGATCGGACATGTCTCAAGTTCAGGTCTTACAAGGGGCATGAACTGCTCAAACAAAGATTTTGATGAAGTTTTTATCTTAAAAAGCTTGATAAACAGAGAGTTTTTTCTTATCATAGTAATGTGTGAAGGAATCCACAGATGCAGGATAGCCGTATTGTGTAGGACACAGATCCTGATTTGGCACCGCATTTGGATCACACTGTGTGAAGAGAAAGGACGAACTGTGGTAGGGGCTGTTCTTTCTCTTATTTTTTTGTTACATAGATTAATGTAAGAAAAGTAAGGGAAGAATGCAAGAAAAAAGTGTGCGGTAAGAAACGGCACACTAAGGCAGAGATAAGAAGTAAAATGTAGGATTTAATCTGCGGCAGGATTGCGGCAGGGGAGAATTATAATTTGACGCGTGACACCTTATGATGTTATTATAATATATGCGTACAAATATATCAATATACAATTTTACCAATCGTACAAATATATTTTGTTTATTTTATATAATTGTACAAATATTTTGGCAGTGGTAAATTATTATTAGGAAGGAGGATGCAAGATGGCTACGAGTAAAGCACAGATGCAAGCAACGATAAAATACAAAGCAAAGGCTTATAAGCGTATTCCTCTTGATGTAAAAATAGAAGAATATGAAGCATTGAAGGAATTTACAGAAAAAAACGGAGAGAGTATAAATGGATTCATAAGAAGAATAATAAAAGAAAATATTGTAAATGATTGACGTATTCGTACAAATATATTATAATTGTATTATTAGATGAGGGCAGGCGATTCTGAAATAAAGGAGGGATAAAGATGGAGGTTTTGGAAATGAATGAGCAAGAATTGAAAAAGGTGGCAATGGAAAAATATACGAGCATCCAGAGAATAAAAAAATATGGACAGGAGGAACTTGAATATCAAGAGAGAATTTTAAAAGCAGAGCTTCAGATGCTAGGGGTATCAACAGAAGAACTGGAATTAACGAAATAAAAATAATGAGAATAAATCAGGGAGGGCGGGCTTGCCACCGCTCCCCAACTAAGAACATTATAGCAGGAAGAAAAGAGAAGTCAAGGCGGGTAAATCCGTCTTTTATTATGGAGTAGTATACAGTGGTAAAGGGCAAGACCCCGGCAGAGGTGGCCAGATATGCTGCCAGCATCGGTATTAAAGGAATCATTCAGTACAACAGCTTTGTCCATGTGGACAGCCGGGCGGTGAAATATTGGGCGAAGAAAATCAATGACAAGGAAACCGAGATATTAGAAATTAAGTAAAAAAATAACAAAACCCCCAAGGCCGGAATATCAAAGGCCTGGGGGTTTTCATAATTCATAGATGCAAATTGTAGCATTTCCCGTGTTGCATTTCGTGTTGCATGGTAATCTGAAATTATAAAATTTAATTCATAATATTGAATTTTCTTTTGTAAAATAAAAATTGAAAACATCGTATTTGCAAGTAAAAAACAACAGCCCCTGAAAACTCAGGGGCTGTTAAAAGTCGAAGCGACAGGATTTGAACCTGCGACCTCTGCGTCCCGAACGCAGCGCTCTACCAAGCTGAGCCACGCTTCGATATCTGCTGTCGTATAGATGTAGTATATCATACAAAACACAATATTGCAACATTTATTATAATGATACAATATTTCTTTTGGCCTTGTCAAGATTTTTATGCTCTTTTCATCTGTTTTTCGTCAAAAGCTGATTGAAACCGACAATGGACTATGCTAGACTATATATATGGCTGAAGGAATCGTATTTTGCCGGGAGCCTGGCGCAGGGCGCAAAGTTCCTTGGCTTTGGAAGGAGTAGAGACAGCATTATGCAAAATAAATTTATCCTGCTGGAATCAGCGATGAACGCAGTTTTAAATGTTAATTTCGAAAGTAAGGTTCGGCTGCAGGAGCTGGGCAAGATAGAGGAGTATGCCAGGGGTCTGCAGCATATGACGAAAGAGGAGGGGGCTCTGGTGTGGGCTGTATTGAAGGCCTTCAGGGCTGAGCTGGAGAGCGGGACGATCAACGAAGAGTGTATCGGGGGATACTATAAAATGCTCAGGGAGGCCCTGAGCTTCAATCGCAGCCCGAAGGGAAAAAAATGTGTAATATATGGAAACAACTGGCTTTCCAGGGAGATAGGAAAAAGGATGCGCAGTGATAATTATTGCGTGTTCAACTGGCAGATGGTGAATCCTGACTACATGGATGAGTATGACCTTCATATTGTCTGTGATGAGGCGGTGAAGGAATATGGAATTTCCCACATCAGGCCTGAGGCTGAGATTATCAGGATCTGGGATTATTTGAAATATAAATTTACGGTATTTCCGTCCTTTTATAAAACATACAGTGACTATGAAAAGAAGGATAAGGAAAAGGTAAAATGTATTATTACAGGCAATACCAATATTGTCAGTGCCGTCCGCAGCAAGCAGCTGCATATCAACACAGTATCTCTGGCTAACAATGGGCAGGACATTTATTATGATTATAAAATGTTCAGGCATGCCTGTGAGTCCATGCCAAATATTAAATATGCAGTGATCGGCCTGGTGCCAAATGCCCTGCGTTATGATGCATCAAAATCCCGAGTGGAATGGCGCCGCTGTCTGGTTTATTATCCTATCGTGAGAAGCATGCACAACTGTGAGGAAAGCCAGAGGCTGACGGAGCTGTATGAAGCTGCAGATGAGAAGGTGAAGCATTTTTTTGATGAGGAATACATAGAAGACTTATATCAGATCTTTGAATCCAGGAGGAGGCTCCAGGATGAAGAGGGGGAGCATATCTTTCGCGAGGAGGGTGCCAACCATGATATGGATATGCGGGAGATCGGCGAGCTGTATCATCGTCCGCATACGGATGTATCGGAGGAGAATCGTGCTCTTCTTGAGGAATATGCCCGTTTTTGTACAGAAAAGGGGATCAGTGCTATATTCCTGATTCCGCCCTATACCAGATGGTATAAGAGGCATATGGACGTTTCTTATTATACGGAGCTGCTGGTATGTGTAAAGGAGCTTTCCGAAAAGTATGGCGCCCGGCTTGTGGATATGTTTGGCATGGATATGGATGACTGCTTTTTCAGGGACTATGCCAACATAAACAGTATTGGCGCAGTTAAGGTGGCAAGCTATATCAATGCTATTTTGGAAGGCTGACAGAGAGAAGGCAGATTATGATTTATTACAGCAGCAGTTTTTTTAGCGGACATCAGATTACCATTGCAGAAAAGGCAGGGAAGGTGTCCGCTCTTTTCTTTGGGGTACATAGGATACCGGAAGGTGTTGAGAAAAACACCGGCCTGATCATGGAGGCCAAAAGGCAGCTGGAGGAATATTTTCAGGGAAGGAGAACGGAGTTTCAGCTGCCTTTGGCACTGGAGGGAACTGCTTTTCAGAGACAGGTTTGGGAGAAGCTGCAGAGGATACCCTATGGAGAAACCAGAACATATAAGGAGATAGCAAAGCAGATGGGAAATGAGAGAGCCTGTCGGGCGGTGGGGATGGCCAATCACCGCAATCCCATCGCCATTATGATTCCCTGCCACCGGGTAATAGGGGAGGATGGAGGGCTGAGGGGATATGCCGGAGGTGTGGATAAGAAGCACTTCCTGCTGGAGCTGGAGAGGAGGGTGTCTGCAGCTTTTATCTGAGCCAAAATGGGCTATATAGACATTCCTACTGCATTGTTCCAGATAAAGTCCCAGAGCGCATTGGAGATAAAGGGAGACAGCAGGAAGGTAACCAGCCAGGGGGTCATGAAATAGATGCAGGCCTCTCTTCCGGAAAGCCGTCCGCCTACGGTGTCATCTGCAGTCAGGCACATACGGCCCATAAAGGGCAGCCCGCTGATCCTGGTAAATAAAAAATAGCCTGCTGCAGTTCCCAGCACATTTACGAGAATGTAGGTGATGTCCGTGGTTGCCGTAGTCAGGAGGCAGAAAATCTGCGACATCTCAACAAGAAAGGAGAACAGCAGACCGAAAAAAACCGTCTTTTTCAGTGATCGGAACTGCTCCCAAAGAGTGGGGAGCAGCATGCCGAAGGGAATAAAGACGATAAAGCCCTGAACATACTCTGCAAAATTATCTGCAAATTTGTAAAAGGGAATCAGATTAAAGCTGGGATCGAAGTGTATCTGATACAGGGAGGGCGTATCTGTGGACATCAGAATAAAGCAGATGGTAAGGGAATACAGATAGAGCCCAAACTGATGGCGCTTCGGTAATTTAAATTTTCTGGACAACAGTTGTATCATGATCAGAAAGGGAATGACCCCTATGTATGTAGCAAATGTATTGACACATAAAACAAGGAAATTATTCATTTCTATTCTCCAATTATAAACTCCTGATTTTTATTCTCATTATACACCCTTTTAAGAAAATCACAATTTAAAAAATTATTATTTTTTTTCTTTCCTTCATGCATTCGGAAGAACAGCAAGCTGGAATTATTACAAAATCCATGTTATACTGCTATAAAATATTACGCGACAAAAGGAGCATGGTTATAAGGATGCAGATCAATAAAATACAAAAGGTGGAGGAGGCCGTGATCTCCCTGCCGGGAGTCCGTTCCATAGGAGTGATCGGAGATCCGGGCTGTGAGGGCCTAGGTACCTATAATATGAAAGTATATGCCGGTGTGCTGGAGGAGAGTGCCCGGGATGACATCACTCTGATTGTAGGAGATCTGGTTCCGGAAGGAACCAGAGCCTACTACAGGGACATATGTTCCTTTACAGAGGCGGTGGCATCAAACCCTGTCTATGTTCTGAGGGGAAACCATGATACAGGTGCTTATGCCGAGTATTTCGGCAGGCAGAATTATGCTCTGCTGCTGGAGGATTTTGCATTGGTGGTACTGGATAATGCCATGAGGGTATTTGAAGAGGAGGGATTGCAGCTGCTGGAACAGGTGCTGGCTATGGAAGAGGTTGCCCAGGCCGTGATTGCCTTTCATATTCCGGTGCCCAATCACTTTATTCAGAATTGTGTATCTGAGGAGGAATTCGGCAGACTGAAAAAGGCGTATGCCTCCTATAAGGAGAAGGTGAAATACCTGCTCTGCGGCCATGTCCATTCTCGTTTTGAGGATGAGGTGGATGGGATTGCGCTGATCTGCACCGGAGGCGGAGGCGCCATGATTGAGGATGTGTCAGAGGAGATAAAAGCCTGCAGCATAGAGCATCACATGGTTCATTTTTATGAAGAAAACGGTAAATTAAGCTATTGTTTTTCTGATTTGCCTGAGGATTGCTATAGCAGAGAAGCGCAGGATGACATTCTGAGAGGAAAGCTGGAGGAAGCCGTGGCGGGTGAGCTGATGGCCCATCTGAAATACCTGATGTTTGCGGATCGGGCGAAACGCAGAGGAATGGAAAAAATTGCCGGTCTCTTTGAGGCTCTGGCAGCTTCGGAATATTACCATGCGAGAAACTTTTATTCCGTCATGGAGCGGCCTGCTCCTTTCAGGGAGTCGGCAGAAACATTTATCCCTTGTGAGGAGTTTGAATATCAGCGTCTCTATAAAATGATGGAGGAGTATGCAAGGGATAACAGTAGTCCTCTGGCTGCTCAGGCTTTTGCAGGGGCGGCTGCGGCAGAGAAGATCCATGCAGGGCTGCTGGAGAGGGCGGCAGATCAGGAAAGCTTTGATATAGACAGGATATATGTATGTCCTGTCTGCGGCTATCTGATGGCGCAGGGGGATATCCGGGAGAGGTGTCCAGTATGTGGAGGCCCCAAGAGACAGTATGAGGTGTTTGCCGTCCCGGACGAAGGAAAGGATGAAAAAGGGAACTGACAGGGCCAGTGCCATACATTTGTGCTCTGGAGGTATAAAAGGAAGGCAGAGGAGGGATGAGGTGGCAGGATACCGGAGAGGGGTTGGCATCATGCTTCTGGGGATGGCTGCAGCAGTATCAGGACTGGTTTTGGGGTGCGGGATGGGTTCGTCTGCTGCTGCAGGGGAGGCCCGGGCGGAAAAGGCTGCCGAGCAGGCACGGCAGGAAGCAGAGGCAGACAAAAACACAATGGCCAGGTATCAGGAATACCGGCAGCGTCTGGAAGGGATTGAATATAGGGAGGATATTGAGGCCGGAGGTTTCCGTATCGTGGAGGAGCAGGTGTTTCCGGTGACCATGCTGCAGTATGGGGAGGTGTCTGTGATGCCCGCCTTGGATGATGACTATGCCCGGCTGGCTCTGTTTTTTGTTTCGGCGGAGGGTCGGGTGGTCTGCAAAACCGATGAGCTGGAGGCTAACAGCAGGAATCGGGGAGAACTGAAGCAGCCAAACCGGGGGATTGCTGCAGTTTCCTTTCAGGATCTGGACAGAGACGGGCGGATGGATATCGTACTGATCACCACCTGCGTGAATTCTGCGGGAGACTATGCGGGCAGAGCCTATAAGGTGGGGGATGTGCTCTTTCAGAACAAGAGGGGAGATGGGTTTTACAGGGATTACCGAATCTCTGATAAAATCAACCGGTTTAGCATGAATAAAAGCGTGGAATTTATTACTGCCTTTGTAAGGGGCGGGCAGTCGACAGAATTTTTATATACTGCAGCCACGCTGGAGGAGCTGTTGGAAAATGGCCTGCAGATCATCCAAGAGCAATGCTATTCCAGGGAATTTGAGAAGCTGGGAAAGCTGAAGGTGGTACCCGGCACTTATCGGGTGGCGGATTATGATATTTTTCTGGTCTATCTGGTAAATGAACAGGGCTATATCGTGTCCAGCCTGCAGCCCATGGGTGATTTCGATAACCTTTATGCTTTAAAGGGAATCAACTGCAGGGACATTGATGGGGACGGCCTGAAGGATATCGTGGTGCTGGCCAGATACAGCTATGAGGGCAGCGGGCATGAGTTGATCGTAAAGAGTGATTATGCTGTTTATTATCAGAGAACCGGGGGCTTTTCTGTGGACAGAGAGATAAAGGAAAGCTATCAGTGCAGGGAAGACGACACCATGGAGGAACTGGTGGAAAGGGCCCGGGCTTATTGGGGGTGGAAGTCCGAAAAATGATAAAGATATTGATTGTAGATGACGAAAAACCGATCTGTGACCTGATCCACTTGAATCTGTCTGCAGCAGGCTATCACTGTACCTATGTGCAGGATGGGCTGGAGGCCATTGACAGAATCGAGTCGGAGGCCTTTGATTTGATTTTGTTGGATATTATGCTTCCCGGTGCCGATGGGTATGACATTATGGAGTATATTCGGCCGCTGGGGATACCTGTAATCTTTATTACTGCAAGGCATGAAGTCAAGGATCGGGTCAGAGGCTTGAAGCTGGGAGCGGATGACTATCTGGTGAAGCCCTTTGATGTGGTGGAGCTGGTAGCCAGGGTAGAGGCTGTGCTGCGCCGGTACAGCAAGACGGAGCAGCAGCTGACTGCGGGAGACGTCATGGTGGATGTGGAGGCCCGCAGGGTGACAAAGGGCGGCAGGCCGGTGGTGCTGACAAACAAGGAGTTTGGGCTGCTGGTGCTGTTTATCAAAAATAAGAATGTGGCTTTGTTCCGGGAAACTCTGTATGAAAGGGTATGGGAGGGCGAGTATTACGGAGACAGCCGTACGCTGGACCTTCATGTACAGAGGCTGAGGAAGAAGCTGGGCTGGGAGCAGAGTCTGGTGGCAGTGTATAAGGTGGGCTACCGCCTGGAGGTACCGTGATGAGATTTTCGTTAAAGCTGCTGCTGTGGACAGTAATTATACTGGCTATGGCACTTGGGTTCAGCGGATTCTATTTCGTAAATTATGTATTTGAAACCTCGTTGGACAGAGAGATCGGACAGACCCTGGATGAGAACAGCATCCTTGGATTTGCCTTCGAAACAGCGGCCCTTAATGTGCCTGCCAAATATGATGTACTGCAGGACAGCACGGTGGAGGAAATCGGGGCAAGCCTGGAGAAGGGCGGACAGGGTGCAGGCAGACTGCTGAGGATTTCGGATGAGGCAAAGAGCATGCTCTATGCCAGTGATGGCTTCGGGGCAGATGAGGCTCTGCTGGAACAGATAGATGAGAATACCAAGAGCTACCGTGTCATCTCCCAGGGAGAAAAATATTATGTGCAGACCGGGATAAGAGTGGATTCGCTGGACAGAATCCTTTATCTGGAGACCATGAGGGATGTTTCGGAGGTATTTAAGGAAAGGGCATTGGGATTCTCCCTGTACAGGAGGGTGACGGTGGCCATGCTGGTTCTGGGTACAGTTGTGATGCATTTTATTGCTTCCTGGCTGACGAAGCCCATACGTCTGCTGACCAGGGGAACTCAGCGGATGGCAGAGGGGGAATATTCCTATCGGGCCAAAAGAATAAGCAATGATGAGCTGGGGCAGCTGACCACGGATTTTAACCATATGGCGGCTGCTCTGGAGGGCAATATCAGCAGGCTGGAGGAGGAGCTGGAGGCCAGGGAGGAGTTCGTGGCGGCCTTTGCCCATGAGCTGAAGACACCCCTGACAGCTATTATCGGCTATGCAGATATGCTGCGCTCTCACAAGCTGGATGAGGAAAAGAGCTTTATGTCGGCCAATTATATCTATACCGAGGGTAAGCGGCTGGAGGCTATGTCCTTTCGTCTTCTGGAGATCATCGTCACGGGAAGGAATGAGGTGGAGTTCCAGCAGGCTTCGGCAGAGTCCTTCTTTCTCTATCTCCAGGATATGTTCGGAGGCTGTGGAGAGATGGAGTTTTCTTATGAGTATGAGGCCGGAATGGTACGGGCGGAAGTGAATCTGATCAAGACCGTCCTAGTGAATCTGGTGGATAATGCCTGCAAGGCCTCAGAGCCGGGCGACAGAATAGAGCTTCGGGGAGAAGCTTTGAAGGGAGGATATCGCTTTGCCGTAAGGGATCATGGCGTGGGAATTCCCGAGGAGGAGCAGAGGAAGATAGTGAAGGCCTTCTATATGGTGGATAAGTCCCGTGCCAGAAGCAGGAACGGCGCCGGCCTGGGGCTGGCTCTGTGTACCGAGATTCTGGCTCTTCACGGTAGCAGGCTGGAGATTGAAAGCACACCGGGGGCAGGCTCCTGCTTTGGATTTTTCCTGCCCGATCAGGGAGAGGAGGCGGCACATGAAGGATAGACGGAAGAATTTCATTTTCCAAAAAGGGAGTATTCGCTTTCTTTTTTTGCTTTTTGCGGTGCTGGTCATCGCGCTGTCCATATGGGGGCCTGAGAAGCTGGAGAGGTACAAGGACAGGGCCATATTGAATGAGATACATACGCGAGAGGCCGGAGAGGCCGGTGAAGGCTATCGCTATAGCCTGAACGGCAATGAACGGCTGTACATTCTTTCCCGTTGTCTGGGCAGCCAGATTCTGCCGGAAAGTGAGCAGAATGCGCTGACAAAAAGCGGAACGGAGGGAGTGGATTATCAGGAACTGGAGGGTGTCTATGCTTTTGTGGTCAACCACAGAGGGCCTTCGGGCAAGGAGATCACGGATGAGGAAATCTATGAAATATGTAATCAGGGACTGGCGGATTTAAAGGGGCTGGGGATTTTGCCCGATGGGGTCAGGGCGGTGGAGGCAGCATCCTATGACGCTGTGCTCTACTCGGCCATCGATGTGCTGGAGCCCAGAAACAATGTAGGAGTCTGGAAGGTGAGCCTGTCAAATAGCCAGAGGAATGCTCACAAGGAAAACCGGCTCATCGACGCTTATATTGATGCAGATGACGGAAGAATCTATGAATTCTATGTCAGGACTGCCCTGTCCTGGGAAGAGCTGGATGTGGATGGGATGGCGGCAGAGTGGAGCAGATATCTGGGACTCAGCAGTCCGGAGCCCTATGAATCGGTGAATCCCCTGCTGGAAACCACACCTTATTTTAAAAAATATGTGTTTCCGGGTATGGGGGATGAAAAAACCGTGGTTACGGTGGGTTTTTATGAAGGAATCAACGAATTGTTTTTAAAAATATCCAGATGATTAAAAATGATGCAACTTTGATGCAAAAATGATGATATTTTGATGCTGCTCTTGTATAACCTATAGATTATGTAAGCAGGTCTATACAAGATTTTTTGAGAGGAGCATCAGAAATGTACGAAGGAGTAGTATATTCTCCCGGATTTGGAAGGGGAAGAAAGAGGTGGAAAGAAAACAGGAAAATAAAAAATCATAGAAAACGAAAGGAAGCAGCCGGGAGGATATGGCTCCTGGCAGCAGTGGGAATCATAGGCGGCTCTATGTTTCTGGCCGGGAAGGCGTTGGCTGAAACCGGCCCGGCGCAGGAGAGAACCGGAGAGGCCGCTCAGCCTGTGGATGCTAAAGTAATGTATCTGACCTTTGACGATGGCCCTTATCCGGAAAGCACCGACAGGATTCTGGATATATTGAAGGAAAGAAATATCAAAGCAGCTTTTTTCGTTGTAGGAGAGAATGTGCGCAGGAACCCGGAGGTGGTCAGAAGGATTGCAGCAGAGGGTCATACCATAGGGATTCACTGCAACAGCCATGATTACCATACTCTTTATCAGAGTACGGACAGCTATGTCCGGGACTTTGAGGAGGCATATGCTGCTGTAAAAGAGGTGACAGGGGTGGAGGCTGAGATTTTCCGTTTTCCGGGAGGGAGCATCAATGCCTATAATAAGTCGGTGAGTAAGAAAATAGCGGAGGAGATGACCCGCAGAGGGTTTGTCTATTTTGACTGGAATGCAAGCCTGGAGGATGCGGTAAGGGAGCCTCAGAAGGAAAAACTGATCGCCAATGCGCTGGAGACGCCCCTGGGCAGAAGGAAGGTAGTGATGCTGGCCCATGACACGGTAGATATGACGGCTGATTGCCTGGAGGAGATTCTGGATGGTCTGGCGGAATACAAAATGGAGCAGCTGACATCGGAGGTGTCCCCTATACAGTTCAGACAGTAAGGGGATGGTATCAAATGCATAGTATAAGGAGGTTTGGGAGTATCGGTATGTACAAAAGAGAGGGATATTCTTCAGGAAACAAAAAAAGCCAGAAAGAGAAGGGGAAAAAGATCCGGAGGCTGGCCGGCGCTGTTTTACTTTTGGCAGGTATGGGTGGACTGGTTTTGTTTGGCCCGCCGGACCTGGTCAGAAAAACCAGGGAGCAGGCCGTACAATCCGGGGCGGAGGCCGGGACTGAAGACATGGGACAGGCTGTGGAGGAAGAGCTGACCGCAGTGCAGGCAGAGCAAAAGGTATCCATGATCGTGGTGGATCCGGGGCATGGGGGAGAGGATGGAGGCTCTGAGAGGGGCGGTGTATTGGAAAAGGATGTGAACCTAGCGATTGCCCTGGCTCTGGAGGAGAGACTGCTGGATATGGGATATGAGGTGGCACTGGCACGAGAGGGAGACAGCTACAGGGTGAAAGAGGACAGGGTGAAAATGGCCAACGAGATCCAGGCAGATGTCTATGTCAGTATCCATCAGAATACCTATAAGGATAGGGGCGTGGAGGGGATCGAGATCTGGTATGATGAACAGGATACGGACAGAGACAGTGAAAGCCTGGCCCGGCTGATCCATGAGGAAACGATCAGGCTGACCGGGGCAGTCAGGAGGGGGCTGAAGGATGGTTCTGGCCTGCATGTGACAGGAAAGACAAAAATGCCGGCCTGCCTGATCGAGACGGGCTTTTTGTCCAATGCAGATGAGAGGGAAAAGCTGATTACAAGGGAGTATCAGGAGAAGATAGCGGAAGGGATTGCCAGGGGTATCCATCAGTATCTGTATACAAAAACACAGGAGGGTTAGCCATTGAAACTTTCTGTAAATAATGCTACAATCAAACTATCTATAAGTATTTTTAAAGACACCGCCAAAGATTACGATGAGATGAGGATGATAGTATGGATGAAAGCAGGAAGAAAATAACCATGACTCAGTTTAAGGACATTATAAACATGTACAGTCCCTGTATGGACGATTTTCTTTACGTTTATAATGTGAGTGAGGACTATTATTTCATATCGCCCAGTTCGCTGGATCGTTTTATGATTCCGGCTAACCGTTTCCATCATGTCATGCAAAATCTGAAGAGTTTCGTGTTTCCGGAGGACTATCCGCTTCTGGTGGAAGATTTGCAGAAGGTTGCGAGGGGCGAAAAAAACTTTCATAATCTGCAGTACCGCTGGCTGGATAAAAACGGAAAGGCGGCCTGGATCGACTGCCGGGGAACCGTGCTCCATAATGAAGAGGGTAAGCCGGAATTTCTGATTGGATGCATCAATGAGATAGGAAAGAAGCCCAAGGCTGACAATGTCAGCGGGCTGCTGGGCGAGACCAGCCTTCATTATGAGATCGGACAGCACAATCATCAGAGGATGAAGGGCTTCCTGCTTCGGGTGGGAATCGATAATTTCAAGGAAATAAACGAAAATAACAGTATGGATTACGGTGATATGATCCTGCGGAAGACAGCAGAGTGTATTTCCTCGGTGATTCTTCCGGGACAAAAGCTGTACCGGATCATATCGGATGAATTTGTGGTTCTGGATACCACGGGCAGGACCGTAGAGGAGGCATTGCAGATATACCAGAAGATCCGCTGGAAAATAAGCCTTTTTATAGAAGAGAACTGCTATGAGGTATTTTATACTCTTTCCGGCGGAATCGTGAATTTTGACGATATTAAGCATCAGACCTATTATAACCTGATGATGCTATCGGAGTATGCGCTCAATGAGGCGAAGGGGAATGGCAAGAACAGATGCCATGTTTATGCCCTGAAGGATTATCAGGCTTTCCTGCGCAGGAAGGAGCTGATTCAGATCGTCCGTCAGTCAGTGCTGAATGATTTTGAAGGCTTCGAGGCTTATTATCAGCCTATTGTAGACATCAGAGAAAACTGCTTATACAGTGCTGAGACCCTGCTGCGCTTCTATAAGGAGGAAATCGGAATGGTATCTCCGGCAGAGCTGATTCCCCTTCTGGAGGAGACCGGCCTGATCATCCCGGTAGGAAAATGGATTATCCGTCAGGCCATGGAGCATTGCAGCCGGGTGCAGCAGGAGATACCGGATTTTAAGGTTTCAGTGAATCTGTCCTATATTCAGGTATTAAAAAGCAATGTGCTGGAGGAGATCCTGGCGGCAGAAAAGCAGTACAAGCTGAAGCCGGAGAGTATTATTATAGAGCTGACGGAGAGCGGCTTCCTGGAGGATAATGCTAATCTGGCCAATTTTTGCGAGGGATTAAAGGAGTATAATATGCCACTGGCACTGGATGATTTCGGAACGGGCTATTCCAATTTCCACTATCTCTGCAGCCTGAACCCCGAGGTGATCAAGATAGACCGTTCCTTTACATTAAAGGCACTGAACAATGACCATGAGTACGTGCTGCTTAGGCATATGGTAGACATGGTACACAGTATCGGACTGAGGATTTGTATAGAGGGCATTGAGACAGCATCGGAATTAAACAGAATACGTCAGATTAACCCGGATCTTATCCAGGGTTACTATTTCGGCAAACCCTGTCCTCCACAGCGGTTTATTGACACTATTGTAACTGAGTGGAGGAATCAGGATGGACAGGAGGAAAAAATGACTTCATAAATGGGTTCTCGAATGGCTGAAAAACAGCAGGTACAGCTCTGTATATCCGTACGGAGAGTGTACATGGCTCCTACTCAATGCATGGCTTCGGCCCGAATGATTCCGCAGCCGATTCTGCTGCCGGAATCTCCCGCGGGCTGGGTAGTGAAATCATCCCGTCCGGCATGGATGATAACAGAACGTCCGATAATCTCATCAATGGTAAAACGCTTGTCGTAAAAGGCTCCCCAGGCATAGCCCTGGCTGCCCAGCAGAGGGAGCAGATCCCCGGCATGCTTGGGGTGGAGGCTGTTTGTGGGATTGAAATGGCTGCCGGCACTCTGGAAATCATCATGGCATTCTCCGTTTGCATGGATATGCATGGCATAGAAGTCTGAGGAATTTTCTTCGGAAATATTGGGAAGTCCGAATACCTCAGCTTCTACAAGCACGCCCCCGTAGGGGGTGCTGTAGAATTTCACAAGGCCGCTGAGTGAGGCATGGCTGCTGCTGCCCTTGACCCAGGCCACAGCCTGAGGGGTGTTTTTTTCCAAAATGTTGACAAAGGTAAGGCGGGGGGTGAATTGGTACATGGCAATCATCCTTTGCTTTTTTTTATTATTATATGGAAAGAGGTTCCTTGAGCATTGAAAAACAAAAGGAATTGATATAAAATACATTTAATATTATACATTTGAGGAGGTAGAGAGATATGAATATGGATATTTTCAGAAATATGTCCTATGGTGTTTATATTGTTTCCACGATGGACGGAGAGCGTCCCACCGGATGTACCGCTAACAGCATTATGCAGATTACATCCAGTCCTGCAACGGTGGCTGTCAGTATCAACCACGATAATTATACCAACAGCTGTATAGAGAAGACAGGAAAATTTGCTTTCTCAATTCTGGCAGAAAATTCTGACCCGGCACTGATCGGCTGCTTTGGCTTCCGCTCCGGAAGAGATGTGGATAAGTTTGAGGCAGTGGATTATGAGATGGCGCAGGGAGTGCCGGTGGTAAAAAACACCTGCGGCTATGTGGTATGCAGGGTGATTGACAGGATGGAAACGGCTACCCATACTGTATTTTTGGGCGAGGTCATTGACGGAGAGGTATATGAGGGGATGGGAGATGCCATGACCTATGCTTATTACCATAAGGTAGTAAAGGGGAAAAGCCCTAAAAATGCGCCTACTTATCTGCCGGAGGCAGAGGAAGCTGCGAAGGAAGGAAATACAGGTAAAAATAAGTATGTCTGCAGTGTCTGCGGATATGTTTATGAGGGAGACACCCTGCCGGAGGATTATAAATGTCCCATTTGCAGCCAGGGAGCAGACCGTTTTCAAAAAATAGAAAATTAAGTGCAGCCAAAGATCCGGGATGCAGAGTGTGAGTTTCGGAAAATAAAAAATGGAAGGAGCATGGTTGTAATTATGGAAAAGCGGGTAGGCATAGCCGGGAGTACGCTGAAGATGATTGCCATCATTTCAATGCTGATAGATCACACAGGCGCTATCGTGGTAGAAAGGATGCTGCGGAGCGGCCAGCCGGCATTGGAAAGGATGGGAATGGGACTGGACTCTTCCGAGCTCTATTCTATTTATGTCGTACTGAGGCTGATAGGAAGATTAGGGTTTCCTATATTCTGCTTCCTGCTCATAGAGGGATTTCAATATACCAGAGATATCAAAAAGTATGCCGGGCGGCTGTTTCTTTTTGCGCTGGTTTCGGAGGTTCCCTTTGATCTGGGATTTATCGGCAGGCCTGTATATCCGGAATACCAGAATGTTTTCTTTACTTTGTTTATCGGCCTGCTGGTGATGATTGGGCAAAGGGAGCTGGAGAAAAAGAAGGAATGGAACAGGATCGGCTGTTTGGTGCTGGATATACTTATTCTGGGGGCAGGAATGGGAGCGGCTGAGCTTTTGAAAACGGATTACGGCGCAATGGGTGTATTGACCATAGCCGTTATGTACCTGAACAGAAAAAGGAAGGTTCTGTCAGCAGCATCCGGCTGTGCCATACTCACTGCCATGAACCTGCTGGAAATCAGTTCCTTTGCCATATTGCTGCCGATCCATATGTATAACGGAAAAAGAGGATGGAATATAAAGTGGCTGTTTTATGTATTCTATCCGGCGCATATTTTGCTCCTTTATCTGATAGCCTGCTGGCTGGGACTGGGAGGAATGGTGCTCAGATAATGGTATGACAGTATAAAAAAGAGACCGCATGGGATGCCGCCTGCAGTCTCTTTTTTTTTGAAAGTATCGCCTGTATCCGAATGGGGTGCTGCCGACCTGCTTAGTCTACCTTGACCTCCAGATAGCCCAGCAGCTGTCCCATATCATAGGACTCCATCACACCCAGATTCGGATCGTAGAATTTGCCGTCATAATGAATCAGATAATGGCAGTAGCGCCCCATTCTTTCCATCATAATACAGCACTTGGGGAGCGTGGCCTCCTGACCCTCCGTATACATGATGACATCGGAATGATCAATGCCGTAATAATTCAGAGCGGATATCATCATACCCATGGTGGCCTGCCACTCCTCACAGCCCATAGCGCTGATGACCTCTGCAATCGTAACATTTGCCAGCATTGCCACACAGGTCTGCCCGCACAGTCCGTCCGCCGGTTGGAGGATGGGGGTGATTCCGTCAATCCTGCGGATCGGATGATCTACGCTGTAGGGGCTGTTCTGGTTCATCTGGATCAGGCTTCCGGATACATGGAGCAGGATTTTATGTACCTTGGAAATATCTACATGTGATACGTCATCGTCCTGCAGGTGAATGGTGTAATTGCCTTTTTCCTCCGGCAGAAGCTCGCATTGGATCAGCCTGTTGTCCAGAAAGATTTCGGCCTGGATCACATCCCTCTGCCTGCAGACCTCCCAAACATTAAATGGAATGCGAATACAATAAATATCGTTCAGTTTTTCGATTTTGCCATTAAAAAAATACCTCATCTCTGACCTCCTGTGTAAATAAAAAATTAAGCTTAAAATGAATGTAACAGATTTTCAGATGGCTGAAAACACTTTCTGGATAAGTTTTTTGGAGGTATTGAAAAAAATACATTTACGGTATCAGAATGTCTCTGAAGCTGTGGCTGCTGCAAAATAGAAGGGCAGTTTATTTTGCAGCAGTCTCTGTGGATTGACCCGTTAATCTTAATCATAGATGGATTCGGCTTCCCATTCGATGATCCGGCCGGTAGCAGCATCGATTTCGAAGTCATATTCTATCTCGTTATATATGATTTTTCCCTCATAAACGGTTCTGCCGTCATCGTAATCTGTCTGGATTCGGATGTTGCTGTCCGCTGCCCCGGGCACCTTGGCCAGAGCAGTCTGCTTCGCTGTGTCTATGCTTATGGAGGCTGATCCTGTACTGTCGGTGCCGGGAGTGAAATGACTTTCCATATCGTAGTCGAAGCTCAGTATCTGGCCGGTAGAGGCATCAATTTCGTAGTCGTACTCCATGTTGCCTGCATAAAATTCTACATCATAGACTGATCTGCCGTTTTCAAGGTCAGGCTTTACATAAGAAAAAGCAATATCAGAAGCCTGCACACCTGCATGGTCGAGGGCAATCTGCAGAGCCTGCGCCTCGCCGATCTGTGAAGAGCTGCCGGCCTCTGCGGGAGCGTTTGTGCTGTTCTGGAACTGAAGGGTTTCTGTATTGATAGGTGTGCTGGTTCCGGGAGCGGGCTGAGCATTTGAGAGATTCTGAGCTGCTGCGGCATCGGCAGGCTGTGTATTCTGTACAGCAGTGTCAGCAGGCTGCCCGCCCTGTGCAGTGCTGCTGTTACCGGAAGTGTCCGTCACAGCGGTATTTCCTGCCGGATTCTCCTGTATAATGGCGCCCTCTGTGGGGGCATTTGGGGCAGCCGTGCTGTTGGGCATATTCTGAATTTCATCTGTCCGGGCACTATGCTGCTCCGTAACGGCCGGGGGAGTCTGGGCCGGTGAGCTGCACCCCCCTAATGCTGTAGATAAACCCAAGATTATTGCGATCAGACAGCTTCTTTTTTTCATATTATTTCCTCCTCGTTCTTTTTGTCTCAGGAGCGTGTTTGACGCTCTGGTATTTTGTGTTAGGGCATTTCAAAACCCTATATTGGAATTTTATATGCATCAGATTAAAGTGGGATTAAAGCTTAGCCCATTCTTATCTGAGGTATTGGGAAAGGAAAAGATAAAAGCAGTTCCTTTTCCCGGTGTGCTCTCCACATGGATCTCTCCTCTGTGGGCCGTCACAATCCATCTCACCATGGGGAGGCCAAGGCCTGCCCCGCTTCCGTTGGAGGAGCTCCTGGAAGGATCCGCCTGATAGAATCGTTTCCAGATATTTTCCAGATGCTCCTTTGGTATGCCGATGCCGTCGTCGGAGACAGACCCATGTATGTCTCCGTCCCTGATATGCAGGGAGATCCAGATGTGTCCGTTTACTTTTCCGTAGGTAATACTGTTGGAGATCAGATTAATAAAAAAACGCATCATCATGGTTTCGTCTGCACGTATAAGAATATCCGGTGAAATATCACCGGTGATGGTGATGTTTTTTTCGGCGGCAGCAAGCTGCTGTTCTTCGATAATAATATCTGTAAGCTCGCTGAGATTGATCAGTTCAAGATGAAGCTGCTGCTTTCCGCTGTCGGTACGTGCTAGGGTGAGGAGCTGGGAAATGAGGTTCGACATCTTTTTTGCCTGGATCATAATGGATTTCAGGCATCCTGCGGTCTCTGCCGGAGAGGCATTTTCGGACATGCCGTACTCACATTGGGCCAGAATCACGGAGACAGGGGTGCGAAGCTCATGGGATACGTCAGAGGTAAATTGCTTTTCTGTCTCAAAGGCATCCTGCAGTCTGTCCATCATCAGGTCAAAGGTATGGGCCAGCCGATGAACCTCGTCTCCTCTGTTTTTTAATTGCAGGCGCTTTGACAAATCGCTGCCCCGGCTGATTTCCTGTGCTGTATTGGTCACAGCATCCAGGGGGGCCAGTGCGCGGCGGATGATACAGTAGCCGCCGACGACAATGCAGACCACAAAAAACGGAAGGATGACCAGGGAGAGCCGCAGGATGGTCGTCATGATCCGGTCCGCCTCTGTTTGGGAGGTAATGCCCCTGATCCAAACATTTCCGTAATTCTCCACATACATACAATAGTCATAAATATACCATTGGGTGTAAAAATCATATTCCTGCTGCAGCTCGTCCATGATCAGGTCAGGTGTGCCGCTATAGTAGGAAGGGAGGCGGCCATAGAGGAAATTGCCTTCTGTATCATAAGCGGAAAGGTATATGCCCTTTTCCAGTCCGAGGAAGGTAAAGCTGCTATCAAATTTCAGAAGACCATCCCTGCAGGAAATTTCCTTATAGCTTCGCAGTACCATATTTTTCAGGCGGTTATTGGCTCCGGAAAGCAGCCGTGTAGAGCTGACAGCCAGCAGAAGTCCCAGGGCCAGCACCACGAGCAGGGTCATAAAAACGGTGTACCAGAGTGTGATTTTTGATTTAATAGAAATATTTTTCATGACTCTGCCTTTAAAACGTAGCCTGCACCTCTGACGGTGTGGATCAGTTTGGGAGTGTAGGCTTCATCGATTTTCCTGCGTAAATAGCGGATGTAGACATCTACCAGATTGGAGCCTCCCTCATAGTCATAGTTCCATATATGCTGCTCGATCTTTTCCCGGCTGAGGACGATGCCCTGATTCCGAATCAGATATTCCAGTATGGCAAACTCTTTGGCTGAGAGGGAAATGGGGATATTATCCCTGCAGACTGTGCGGGTATTTACATCCACTGAAAGGTTGGCCGCCCGGTATATGTTCTCGGATTTTCCGCTGTTTTTCCTCAGCATGACACGGATGCGGGCAAGGAGCTCATCGAAAGCAAAGGGCTTTGTCAGATAGTCGTCGGCGCCTGCATCCAATCCTGCCACCCGGTCGGGGACGGCATCTCTGGCTGTCAGGAAGAGGATGGGAACAGTATTGCCGCCGGCCCGAATTTTTTTCAGTACCTGGATCCCGCTCATGCAGGGCATCATGATGTCCAGGATGGCGGCATCATACTCTGCAGTTTCCAGACAGTACAGAGCTTCCTCGCCGTTAAAGCATGAGTCTGCGCTGTAGCCGTTTTTTGTAAGAGTCTTTTTAATCACATCATTTAAAGCTTTTTCATCTTCGGCAATTAATATACGCATAACATTTCCCTCCGTGCTGTGTTTCTTTTGATATAAGGATAAAAGAAAAAGATTAAAATGGTATTAAAATTATAAAGTTCCGGAACAGGAAAATCAATCCCGGACTTCCTGTGGGAAAATTGCACAAACAATTCCTGGCTGATATCTGTAAAATATAACAAAATTTAATGAGACAGCCAAAAAAGTTAGTAAAAATACAATTTTTGGGATAAAATAATAATATAGGAAATTTGGAAGCGGTTGGAAGAGGATGGTTTTGAAAGGGAGGACAATATGTTTGGGAAAGGTGATTTTATTGTGTATGGCAGTACCGGTGTATGTGAAGTAAAGGATGTAACTACACTGGATATGAAGGAAGTGTCGAAGGACAGGCTGTATTATATCCTGCGGCCGGTTCGGGAAAAGGAGAGCAAGATATTTGCCCCTGTGGACGGAAATAAAACAGTTTTGCGTGCGGTCCTGACACGGGAAGAGGCGGAGTCCCTGATTGATGATATCCCGGCTATTGAAGAATTATGGATAAGCAGCGATAAGCTGAGAGAGGAAAAGTATAAGGAAACCATAAGGAGCTGTGAATGCAGGGATTGGATCCGGATAATAAAGACCTTATATCTGAGGGGGCAGGAGCGGCAGGCCCAGGGAAAGAGGGCGACTGCAATGGATGAAAAGTATCTGCGGCTGGCCAAGGACAATCTGTACTCTGAACTGTCGCTGGCGCTGGATATACCCAAGGAGGAGATGGAGGGCTTCATCGCTGACCGGATCCATGAGACAGAGCTTTGCAGATAATATCCGGAAATATATATCAGCCATAGCCCTATAGGGCTATGGCTGAACTGCCGGGTAAAAAATGAAAAAAGTTCTTGCACTGCTGAAAGAAATATGGTAACATCATAACTGTTGAGAAAGTAAATATTCCAAACAGGATATTACATGCGGGTGTAGTTCAATGGTAGAACACTAGCCTTCCAAGCTAGATACGTGGGTTCGATTCCCATCACCCGCTTTTTTGCAACCCTATTTGTTCCTGTTTGGCAAAGAAACAGAGTGTCGGCAGATATTCACCATAAGGAGAAATTGCATGAGAAAATGGAAGGAAGCAGCAGCTCTGACACTGGTCCTTTGTGTGGTATCGGGCAGCGGGCTGCAGGCCAGGGGGCTTCCGGCAGAGAGTACGAATTATACATCGGTATTTGATGCAGGATATTATTATGCCAGCTATCCTGACCTGCAGAAATCCATAGGCTATGACGAGGATAAGCTGCTGGAGCATTTTATTACAGAGGGTATGGAAGAGGGGCGGACAGGAAGCGCGGGTTTTAATGTAAAGGCCTATATGAAAAACAACCTGGATCTTCTGGCGGCCTACGGAGTAAATGATCTGAGTGTGTATTATTATCATTACATAGAGAAGGGAAGAACAGAGGGGAGGGTGGCAACATTGACCCTGCCTTCAAAAAATACGGATGAGCTGGCTGCTTTTTCCACCCAGTATGATCCGAAGGAGGATCGGGCGGTTAATGTGGAGCTGGCTGCAGAAAGAATAAACGGCATAGTGGTGCAGTCTGGCGAAACCTTTTCCTTCAGCAGGTCTATCCTGTCCAGAACCGTCAGAAACGGTTATGTAATGGCCCCCTCCTTTGCAGGCGGAAGGGTGGTAAAAAGTGTGGGCGGAGGTATCTGCCAGGTGTCGTCTACCCTGTATGTAGCCATGCTGCTTTCTTCCATACCGGCAACAGAGCGGTATGCCCACTCTCTGCAGGTGGATTATGTACCCGAGGGTCTGGATTCTGCCATAGTGGAGGGAGTCAAGGATCTGCGGTTCAGGAATCCCTATGACTATCCTATCAAAATCAATTCTTCTTTTAAGGATGGTACGCTGACAGTGGGGCTCAGCCGGGCAGAGGATGACAGGCTGTAAGAATTGATTTATCATAATGAAAAGCATGCCGCAGATACGGTATATCTGTTTTGCCTAAAAGCAAGAGCCCTGATTGACAGGGCTCCTTTTCTATGGAGAAAATGGCCCTGCCTATATAATGTATATGTATAAAATGAACATCTCAGTATTTTTTCTGCGCCTGTTCTGCTATGCTTATGCTGATGCCGAAATTCTGCTGGGAATAGGGCCACATATTTACATAAATGAAATCGGCAGAAAATAAAAATATAAAAATAAATGGGAGGAAAATGACAGTGATGCAGGAATATAAATGTCCGTGCTGCGGCGGTGCAATAAACTTCGACAGCACGATACAGAAAATGAAATGTCCGTTCTGCGATACAGAGTTTGACATGGCTGCGTTGGCAGAGTATGACAGCCAGTTAAACAATGAGCAGGCAGATGATATGAAATGGGAGACGGAAGCAGGAAGAGAGTGGCAGGAGGGCGAGACGGACGGGCTGAGGTCCTATGTATGCAGATCCTGCGGCGGTGAGATCGTGGGTGATGAAAATACGGCGGCCACCTCCTGTCCCTTCTGCGGAAATCCTGTGGTGATGATGGGACAGTTTTCGGGTGCCCTGAAGCCGGATTACGTGATCCCCTTCAAGTTGGATAAACAGGCGGCAAAAGAGGCGCTGAAGAACCATTACAAGGGCAAACGGCTTCTGCCCAGGGTATTCAAGGACCAGAACCATATTGATGAGATCAAGGGTGTCTATGTTCCTTTCTGGCTTTTTGATGCCGATGCCGATGCGGATATTTGCTACAAGGCTACCCGTGTCCGTACTTGGAGTGACAGCAACTACGATTATACAAAAACCAGCCACTATGCGGTCAGCCGCAGCGGCGCTGTGGGTTTTGCGCGTGTTCCTGTGGATGGCTCGTCGAAAATGGCAGATGACCTGATGGAATCCATTGAGCCTTTTGATTTTTCCCAGGCGGTGGATTTTCAGACGGCATACCTGGCAGGATATCTGGCAGATAAATATGATGTAGACGCGGAGCAGAGTATTGAACGTGCAAACCAGCGTATCAAAAGAAGTACGGAGGAAGCTTTTGCTTCCACAGTGACGGGCTATACAACGGTAGTTCCCGAATCCTCAAACATCCGACTGCAGAATGGAACGGCAAAGTATGCCTTGTATCCGGTCTGGCTCCTGAATACCACATGGAACGGCAAGCAGTACGCCTTTGCCATGAACGGGCAGACCGGCAAGCTGGTGGGCGACCTGCCGTTAGATAAGGGTGCGCTATGGAAATGGAGGCTTGCCCTGCTGGGTATTGCAGGAAGCGTGTCTTTTGTCGTTTTATGGCTGATGTGGCTGCTGTAAGGAGGTTTGCAGGATGAAGAAACAAATATCAATGATCATACTTATGTTAGTTTTATGCTTCTTTCCCGGCCTGCCGGCATTTGCGGCAATCCTGATGATCGAAAATGATGAAAGCTGGAATGTCTATACCTGGGGAATGCCGGCGGACTTCATCAGCGATGACAGCAGTGTGGATATGGGAGGCAATCATACCATCATCCTGGAAGAGCCTGTGAGGATGGTGGATATGGCGGACATCCTGAGCGATTCTGAGGAGGCTGACATGCTGTCAAAGCTTGATGAACTCAGTGAAAGGCAGCAGGTAGACGTTGCCATCGTGACCGTGAACTGGCTGGACGGAAAGAGCCGTATGGAATATGCCGATGATTTCTTTGACTATAATGGGTATGGGTTTGGAGATAACAGGGACGGCATCCTGTATCTTATCAATATAGAATCCGACGGCTCTTATGAAAGCGGGAACAGCTGGATCTCAACCAGCGGCTACGCTATCACGGCTTTTACAGATGAAGGGATCCAGTTCATCGGCAGTCAGATCACGCCGGAACTGACAGACGGAAGGTTCAATGCCGCTTTCGAGGAATTCATTGCTCTGGCCGATGATTTTATCACACAGGCAAAAAACGGAGAAGCTTATGATGTAGGAAACCTGCCAAGGGGAGAGCTCCCGCTTGCGCGGAATGTCCTGATCGCGCTGGCTGTGGGTATCGTGGTAGCCCTGACAGGTACAGGTATTATGAAGGGCCAGCTGAAAACCGTGCGTATGCAGGCGGCAGCTGCAGATTATATGAAGAGCGGCAGCCTGAATGTGACCGGCAGGCAGGATGTTTTCCTGTACTCCCATGTAGACCGCAGGGCAAAACCCAAGCAAAGCAGCTCCGGTGGGGGCGGTTCCAGCACACATTCCTCTTCTTCCGGCAGGACACACGGCGGAGGCGGTTTTTAAGAAAGAGACATAGTGCGCTTTGGGTGCGGCAGATAAACAGAACAGCATGAGGAGCAGCCAATAGATCCGGGGATGGAGGGTGGCGGGAAAAGGGTTTTCGTGGGAGAAGTATCTGCTGCCCCATTTCCGTCAGCCCAAATCTGCCTCCCCGGCTGAGCCGGCAGCGGGGCGTAAAAAATAAAATTGAAGAAGCAGAAAAAATTTAAAATAACAGTTGACAAATCTGTATATTGCAGATATAATAACTAATGTTGATACGGTGTTAAAAACATTAGTTGGTAATATGCGCGAGTGGCTCAGTTGGTGGAGCACGACCTTGCCAAGGTCGGGGCCGCGGGTTCGAGTCCCGTCTCGCGCTTTTAAGAAAGCAGGAATACCAGTGAGGGTGTTCCTGCTTTTAAGCGTGGTTCCCGGCAGTACAGGTTTCCAGCATTCATAAAAACTTAAGGAAACCTTAAATGGTCCTTTCTTGACCGGCATAGTCCCGGCTTATTATCATGAACATCATGAGAAAAGCAGGAGGATGTAGGATGGACAGGGATTGTGAAAAGCATTTTTTGACGAGGGAGTCAGCGGACTGGTTCAGGGGTTTGGCTGTGATCATGGTAGTCCTGTCTCACTATGCGGAATGGTGGGGCTGGCTTGATCCTCTGAAGGGGGCGGAGGAGTCTGTTCAGGCAGCATTGATGAAGCTGGGGGTTTATGGCGTGGATATATTTTTCATGCTCTCCGGCTATGCCATGGTCAGGAGCATGGATCAGGAGAGGATGTATTTCGGGTATGTCAGGAAAAGGATAAGGAGGATATATATTCCTTATTTGCTTGTTATGGGAATGATTGAGCTGCTGTCGGGCGGCTTTGACTCCCTTCGCGATTTCGGGAGGTTTGTCAGTGGATATGATCACTGGTATATGTTTGTCTTTTTCCTTCTCCAGCTTGGTTTTATAGCAGTTTATACTATATTCGGGAGCTCTGGCTCCCGGCTGGCAGCTTTTGCCGGATTCACTGCCTTCATTTCCTTCCTGTTATACAGAAGGGGGATGCAGGATTTCTGGTATGTGTCCAATCCTGCCTTTGTCATCGGGGTGGCTGCCGGAGAGTATGAGACGCTGCTGGGGAGGATTGTTGACAGGGCAGGGAGGCCCTTGGCCATGCTGCTGGCAGTAGCCCTCCTGCCTGCTGTCTGGGCAGGGCTGACGGAATGGGCAGATATGGTGGGCCTGCCCCCGGAAGAGAGGCTGTGGCTACAGATCGGGGCAGGCATGATCTGGACACTGCTCATTCTCGTGCTTGCTTCGGGATGCAGGATCAAAAGGAGTTTTGTATGCTTTCTGGGAAAAAGATCTTATTATATATATCTTACTCATACTTATATTTTTATGCGCTGTGTCAATGCTCTGGATATCAGTCTTCCGCTTCGTTTTGTGGTCAGTGCGGTGGTGACAGTGGCGGTCTCCTGCCTGCTGGGGCGTATGACAGCCGGAGGGAGGCGGCCCAGCCCAAATATGCCTGTTCCTCCAGACGGGGTCAGCCCATAATACAGGCGTGGCTGCCCTGTTATGAATATCATGGAATTCGCCTTATGGAAGTGTTATAATGCTTTTGAAATGAAAACAAGCCCGGGAAGGAGTGTGGACAGAAGGATGGAAAGAGCTTATAAGTTGGAATTTGCCGGAGAAAAATCGGGAAGTCTGTATGTGAACTGCTGCGGCTGCTCCAAGACGGAGCCTCTCCATAGCTTCGGTCCTGCACTAAAGCCCCATTACCTGATTCATTATATTATGAACGGAAAAGGGAGATTTGCCATAGGGGATAAGAGCTATCCCCTGGAGGCAGGCTATGGTTTTCTGATCACACCGGAGGAGCTGGCTTTTTATCAGGCCGATGAAAAAGAGCCCTGGACCTATGTGTGGGTAGGCTTCAGCGGGACTAAGGCAGAGGAATATGTGAAGGCCATCGGCCTGTCCATTGCCCATCCCGTATTCCGTTCTTCCAAGTCTGAGGAGCTGTATCAGGCTGTCCGTGACATGATGGAGCACAATACCTTTGGTGTGGCTAATGATCTGAGGAGAAACGGCCAGCTCTCCCTCTTCCTGTCTGTGATAGCTGAGGGCATGGCAGTGGCGGACAAAAAGGAAGGTGACCGGGCCAATACCTATGTGCGCAAGGCGGTAGAGTTTATCCAGGGAAACTACTGTAATCCCATCAAGGTGACAGATATTGCTGATTATGTCTGCATCAACCGCAGCTATCTTTATACGCTGTTTCAAAACTCCCTGGGGATGTCTCCTCAGCAGTTTTTGATGACCTTCCGCATTACCAAGGCGGCAGAGCTGCTGCAGCTTACCTCCCTGCCCATTGAGGGGATTGCTGTCTCCTGCGGCTATCAGGATCCGCTGGTATTTACCAAAGCATTCCGGCAGATGAAAAAGATGTCTCCTTCAGCCTATCGCAAGAAGATGCAGATGGGGGAGTCCAGAAGAAATCCGGAATATTTGAGGGAGGTTGAGGAATTCATGAATCAGATTGAAAGGCTGAGCCGTTAGAGCAGCAGAGATTTAACATTTTGACAGCTAATTTTAACAATGGGGCATGGAATTTAAAGTTTGGATTACTATAATTTTATGTAGGACAGAACAATAGGATATGGTTCGGCCTGGAGGCGGACGGAAAGGGAAGATAATGGCAGCTATTAAGGAAGATATTCTGAAAAAATTTGGAGAGATATTCGGAAGTACAGAAGGGGTAAAGACCTATTTTGCGCCGGGACGTGTGAATATGATCGGTGAGCATACGGATTATAACGGAGGACATGTTTTCCCCTGTGCATTGACCATCGGAACCTATGCGGCGGCAAGAAAACGGGAGGACGGCAGACTGCGTTTTTATTCCATGAATTTTGGGCATCTGGGTATCATTGAATCCACAATAGAAAATCTGAAGCCGGAAAAGGAGGCTGGCTGGACAAACTATCCAAAGGGAGTGATCTGGGCTTTTGGAGAAAAGGGCTATGAGGTGCCGGCAGGTATGGATCTTTTGCTGTTCGGCAATATTCCCAACGGTTCAGGCCTTTCTTCCTCGGCCTCGGTAGAGGTACTGACAGGCTTTATCCTGCGGGATTTCTTCGGCTTTGAGGTGAGCAACCAGGAGCTGGCTCTGATCGGTCAGTATTCGGAAAATAAATTTAATGGAGTGAACTGCGGCATTATGGATCAGTTCGCCATAGCCATGGGGAAGGAAGGGCATGCCATCTTTCTGGATACGGCGGATCTATCCTACGAATATGCCCCCATTAAGCTGGAGAATGCCAAAATCGTGATCTCCTGCAGCAACAAGAAGAGAGGCCTGGGAGATTCCAAATACAACGAGAGACGGAGTGAGTGTGAGACGGCGCTGGCAGAGCTGCAGAAGGTGGTAGGCATCAACAGCCTGGGAGACCTGACGGAGGAACAGTTTGAAGCCTGTCAGTCCGCCATCCAGGACGAAATCCGAATCAAACGGGCGAGACATGCAGTCTTTGAGAACCAGAGAACGGTGAAGGCTGTGGAGGCCTTGAAAAACAATGATGTGGAGCTGTTCGGCAGGCTGATGAACGAGTCCCACATTTCTCTTCGGGACGACTATGAGGTTACGGGAATCGAGCTGGATACCCTGGTGGAGGAAGCTTGGCAGGTGGATGGCGTGATCGGATCCAGAATGACCGGAGCAGGCTTCGGAGGCTGTACGGTGAGCATCGTAAGGACGGATGCCATAGACGCCTTTATCGAAAAGGTGGGCAGGGCTTATGAGAAAAAAATCGGCTATCCGGCAGATTTCTATGTTGTGGAAATCGGAGATGGGCCGTGTATACTGTGAGCCATACATAAATAACCAAGCGAAAGGAGTTTCGGAGACAATGATACAACAGGATATAAGGAAGCTGGCTGCCTATGGGCTGAAAACCGGCCTGATAGAAAAAGAGGATGAAATATACACGGTTAACAGGCTGCTGGAGCTGTTTGAGCTGGATGAGGCAGAAGAGACAGAGGGTGTCGCAGATGCTGATGGGGAGGAGCTGGAGGATATTCTGGCAAGGATGTTGGACTATGCCTATGAAAAGGGCATTATGGCAGAGGATGGAGTGGTCAGCAGGGATCTGTTTGATACCAAGATCATGAGTGTGCTGGTGCCCAGGCCAAGTGAGGTGATCCGCAGATTCCGGGAGCTGTACCGGCAGGATCCTGTAAAGGCTACGGATTATTATTATAAGTTTAGCCAGGATACGGATTATATCAGGAGATACCGCATCAAAAAGGATCAGAAGTGGATTGCCGCTACTCCCTATGGAGAGCTGGATATTACCATCAACCTGTCCAAGCCGGAGAAGGATCCCAAGGCCATTGCAGCGGCAAAGAATGCAAAGCAGGGCGGATATCCCAAGTGTCTTCTGTGCATGGAGAATGAAGGCTATGGGGGTCGTGTGAACCATCCTGCAAGGCAGAACCACAGGATCATCCCGGTGGAGATCAACGGGTCTCAGTGGGGCTTCCAGTATTCTCCCTATGTATATTATAATGAGCACTGTATCGTATTCAATGGGAAGCACACACCCATGAAGATAGAGCATGACACCTTCTGCAAGCTGTTTGACTTTGTGAAGCAGTTCCCCCACTATTTTGTGGGCTCCAATGCAGATCTTCCCATTGTGGGCGGCTCCATCCTGAGCCATGACCACTTCCAGGGCGGCCGTTACGAGTTTGCCATGGCAAAGGCAGGGCTGGACAAGAGCTTTACGATAAAGGGCTTTGAGGATGTGGAGGCCGGTATTGTGAGCTGGCCCATGTCAGTGATCCGTATTTCCTCCCCGGACAGTGACAGGCTTATTGCTTTGGCGGATGTGATCCTGGATAAGTGGCGGGGCTATACGGATGAGGAGGCTTTCATTTTTGCTGAGACGGAAGGTGAGCCCCACAATACCATTACTCCCATTGCCAGAAAGCGGGGCGACAAATATGAGCTGGATCTGGTGCTCCGCAACAACATCACCACCCAGGAGCATCCCATGGGAGTATTTCATCCCCATGCCGGGCTGCACCACATCAAAAAAGAAAATATCGGCCTGATCGAGGTGATGGGCCTGGCTGTGCTTCCCGCCAGATTGAAGGAGGAGATGGACAGTTTGGCAGATGCACTGCTGGAAGGAAGGGACATCCGTGGGGATGAGATACTGGAGAAGCATGCTGACTGGGTGGATGAATTTCTGCCAGGCTATGGAGCAGAGAGCCGAGATACCAAGGAGAAGCTGATGGAAATTCTCCGCAAGGAAATCGGAAGCGTATTTATGCATGTGCTGGAGGATTCGGGCGTCTATAAAAGGACGGAGGAGGGACAGAGAGCCTTTGAAAGATTTTTGAATAGTCTGTAAGGGTTTTCTGACCGGAGAAAACGACCTCCATGGGCTGCAGCCCATTGGAGGCGTTTTTTCTTTTGGATGGGTTGTCATACTGCTCCGGCAGACTTCTCCGGAGGCAGTGATCCTCCAATCCTCGTCCGCAGCGGATCCTTCAGGCAGCTGCATACAACAAAAGTATGTTGCACACAGCTGCCTGTGCATAATCAATAGATGGCCTGGATGCTTTCCAGAAAATGCTGCAGATGGGTAAGCTGGTTGGGATTGAGTCCTTGGATCAGGGAAAGATGGTGATGAAGTCTTTGGGAAGGATCGGATGTGTTGATTTGAGCTTCAGACTCTGGGAGACGCTGGTCGGAACGATAGAGAAGATAATCGGTAGAGACTTGAAATACATCGGACAGCCTGATAAGAAGCTGGGCATCCGGTATGCTCTGGCCGCTTTCAATGCGGCTCAGGCTGGTCTGCGTAATGCCTACCTTCATGGCCAGATATTCCTGGGTGTAGCTGTTTTCCTGTCTTAGTTTCCTGATTCTGGTTTGCATATTTACCCCTCCTACTCTTTCGTATAAAATATTAGTGGATGCATGGAAAATAATGATTAATAATTACAATATTTCATAATTTTAAAGCGGAATCAAGTAAAAAATAATTTGCAAAACAAAAATATGTAAAGAGTGTGAGGAACAGCAAATGAAATTCTTGCTTATAGCTGTCAATGCAAAATATATCCACTCCAATCCTGCAGTATACAGCCTGAAGGCCTATGCGGGTGAGGCCTATGCTGATGCTGTGGAGATTGCAGAATATACCATCAATAACCGGATGGAAGACATTCTGGCAGATCTGCATAGAAGGAAGCCGGATGTGGCGGCCTTTTCCTGCTATATCTGGAACTGGAGGCTGGTTCGGGAGCTGGCAGAGGAGCTCCATAAAATCAGGCCGGGACTGCCGATCTGGCTGGGCGGGCCGGAGGTGTCCTTTGAACCGCGGGAAATCCTGGAGGAGCTGCCTATGGCAGCCGGTATCATGACAGGGGAGGGGGAACAGACCTTCCTGGAGCTGCTCCGGTATTATCAGAGGAGGCAGCCGGGAACAGGAGACAGGGCTGGATTAGGTGAAATCAGGGGGATTGTATACAGGGATGGAGAGATTGTCCGTACAACAGGGCAGAGGGAGCTGACGGACATCAACTCTATCCCCTTTCTGTATGAAGATATGGATGCTTTCAGGAATCGGATTATTTATTATGAGTCTTCCAGAGGCTGCCCATTCCGCTGCAGCTATTGCCTTTCTTCTATAGATAAAAGGGTGCGTCTCAGAGATATCCAAAAGGTAAAAAGGGAGCTGGATTTTTTTCTGGAGCATCAGGTGCCCCAGGTAAAGTTTATCGACAGAACCTTTAACTGTAACCGTGAACATGCCATAGAGATCTGGAATTATATCCAGAAAAATGACAATGGTGTCACAAATTTCCATTTTGAGGTGGCTGCGGACATCCTGGGCGAGGAGGAAACAGAGCTGCTGGCCCGGATGCGCCCGGGGCTGATACAGCTGGAGATCGGTGTCCAGTCGGCAAATCCTGAGACGCTGGCAGCCATCAACCGCTGCAGTGATATAAGGAGGCTGGAGCAGGCAGTGAGACGGATCCGGGAAGGGAGAAATATCCATATCCATCTGGATCTGATCGCCGGTCTTCCAAAGGAGGATTATGACAGCTTCAGAAGATCCTTTAATACTGTATACAGGCTGGAGCCGGATCAGCTCCAGCTTGGCTTTCTCAAGCTGCTGAAGGGATCTGCCATGTATGAAAAAGCAGGAAGCTATGGAATAAATTACACTTCCCAGCCTCCCTATGAGGTGCTATACTCTGATTGGATGAGCTATCAAGAGATATGCCGGCTGAAAAGGGTGGAGGAGATGGTGGAGCTGTATTATAACAGCGGTCAGTTTGCCCATACGCTGCCAATACTGGAAAAAGCCTTTGAGGATCCCTTTGCCATGTTTGAAGGTCTGGCTGAACACTATGAAAAAGAAGGATTTTTCATCAGTCAGCCCTCCAGGGTATATCGCTATGAGGCACTTTTGTCCTTTGCCCGGGCAGTGGATGGAGTCCATGAGGAGCTCTATAAGGAACTGTTGACCTATGATGTATATCTGCGGGAAAAGATGAAGACCCGACCCGGCTTTGCGCCGGCTGTCGAGAGGGAGAGGAGCCGCATCAGAGCCTTCTATGACAGTGGCCGTGCAGGAGAGGAACTGCCTGCTTATAAGGCATTCCGGCCCGCACAGGTTGCCAGGATGACCCACGCGGAGGTGTTCACCTATCCGGTCTGGGAGACAGCGGGCGAGGGATTTCCTTCCAGGTTGGAGGAACCTGTACTGGTGCTGTTTGACTATAAGGAGAGGGATCCGCTGACCCGGCAGGCGGGAATCCGGGTGGTCTGAACAGACATAGCCTGCAGACAGGAGGATACTGCTGAGATGACGAAAAAGACAAAAGCTATTTTGGAAATACTGGATGAGAGGTACGGCACGGAGTACCGCTGCTCTCTGGATCATGAGAATGCATGGCAGCTTCTGATTGCCACCATTTTGAGTGCCCAGTGTACCGATGCAAGGGTGAATATTGTTACTGCCCAGCTGTTTAAAAAGTATCCGGACGCCCGGGCTATGGCAGCAGCGGATCTGAAAGAGCTGGAAAAGGATATTCATTCCACGGGATTTTATCATAATAAGGCTAAAAATATCCTTGCCTGCTGCAGGGATCTGGTGGAGAAGCATGGGGGAGAGGTGCCCAGCTCCCTAGAGGAGCTGACAGCTCTGGCAGGCGTGGGAAGAAAGACGGCTAATGTGATCAGAGGAAACGTTTTCCATGAGCCCAGTATCGTAGTGGATACCCATGTGAAGAGGATTTCCAAAAAGCTGGGTATGACCAGGGAGGAGGATCCTGTGAAGGTGGAGATGGATCTGATGAAGGCCTTGCCCAGGGATCATTGGATTCTGTGGAATATCCATCTGATCACCCTGGGGAGGGAAATCTGCAAGGCACCCACGCCAAAGTGCGGGGAATGCTTCCTGACGGAGTACTGCAGTGATTTTAAAAAGAGGAACAGAAAGAGGAAGGCCAATGATTGATACGTATACAGCGCTGGATCTGGAAACCACCGGGCTGAGTACGAAACATGACAGAATCATTGAGATCGGCGCGGTGAAGGTGGAAAAGGGCAGGGAGGCGGCTTCCTTTCAGACCATGGTGAATCCGGGCAGAAGGCTGGAGGAACAGGTCGTGGCGCTGACCGGAATCAGTGATGCCATGCTGGAGAATGCACCGGAGGCAGAGGAGGTGATTCCCCGGCTGCTGGAGTTTATCGGGGAAGACGTGATCCTGGGGCATCGGATTATATTTGACTTTGCCTTTATAAAAAAGGCGGCTGTGAATCAAAAGCTTATCTTTGAAAAGGAAGGGATAGACACCCTCGGATTATCCAGAAAATTCCTGCCGGAGCTGGAGAGCAGAAGGCTGGCCAGTCTGTGCAGCTATTTTGGAATTCCTCATGAGGCACACAGGGCATTGGGGGATGCTGCAGCAGCCTCGGCACTGTATCTCAGGCTGGCAGAGCTTTTTTACAAAGATCATGAAGGGGATTTCAAGCCAAGGCCCCTGCACTGGCAGGTAAAAAAAGAGACTCCTGTCACGAAGTCTCAAAAAGAACGGTTATATAAGCTGCTGGACAAGCATAGAATAACAGTGGGCTACGAGATCGAAAAACTGACCAGGAATGAAGCAGACAGAATCATGGATCGAATTCTCGCAGAGCGCGGACGATGATATTTTTGCTGCCGGATTTCAGATGCTCCGCTCTGGCAGCCAGTTCCCGGATCCGCTCATGCTCTCCCGCGGATGCATAGATGGAGGCCAGGAGGCGGTAGGTACCGCTGACATCGGTATGGGTGGAAACCGCAAATTCAAGCACCTGCCTGGCAGCCTGGCTGTGGCCTGCTTCATGGAGGCGCTCCGCCCATTTCTGGAGGGTACAGACCAGGGTGGTATAGTTCTGGTCATAGCGTGTCAGCAGATCGATGTTGGGAGCGCCGTACTGCAGCTTCAGATCGGTATTGCTGATTCCTGTAAAATTCACGATGGGGGAATCGGACAGAGACCGTAGGGTCTGAAGACATTCGGCTACCTTTTCATCCGTATCCATAAGATCCATGGGAAGAGCGTCGAAGGGGATGGTGATATAGTCCAGCTTGTCTAGGGGCTTGCGGCGGGTGCTGTTGGCGGCCAGCTCCCTCTGCCAGAAATCTTTTTTCTGAGAGGCAGCGCGCCGCCTGTTTCGGGAAAGCGTGAAAGCGAGCCATGCGGTAAAGACAATAAAACTTGCAAAAAACGGCATTTTCATATATAATATCCTTTCAGTAGACAGGAGGTAGCATTATGTTTAACATGCAGAATAATAAAACCAGAAGAATCATATCTTCAGTTATTGTAATATTACTTGTATTAGCTATGCTAGTACCAACTTTATCATATTTTATTTTTTAATACAATAATCAGGGAGAATTTATGGAAAAAATAAGAAAGAAACTTTTTCTGGCGGCAGTCTGTTTGCTTTTTGTCTTCTTTCATATGACAGCCCCGGCCCGGGCGCAGTCCCTGGCCGCTATTGAAAAGGGTGTGTATATCGGTGAGACAGATGTGTCGGGTATGACCGCGGAGCAGGCAGAGCAGGCGGTAGAGGCTTATCTGGAGGAAATCCGGGATCTGTCCCTGGTGCTGCATGTGGCAGAGGGAGAGGAGATAACGGTTAAGGCCGGGGATATGGGCCTTAGCTGGGAGAATCCGGAGGTTGCTGCGGAAGCAGTGGGACTGGGAAAAAAGGGAAATATGGTACAGCGCTACAAAGCACTGCGGGATCTCCAGCATGAAAATAAAATATATGAGCTGTCCTTTGATTTTGATAAGGAGCTGATCAGGCAGATACTGGAAGAGCAGTGCAGCCAGTTTAACGTGGAGGCTGTGGATGCCGTACTGACCAAGACCGCTGCAGGATTTTCCGTTACCCCGGGTCAGACAGGTATTCTGGTAGATGAAGAGACCTCGGCAGAGAAGATATACAGTTATCTTACCGATGAGTGGGATTTCCAGAACGGAGCAGTGGATCTGGTGGTGAAGGTGGATGAGCCCAGAGGCAGCGAGGAGGAGCTGGCCAAGGTAAAGGACGTCCTGGGCAGCTTTACCACGAACTTTAAGTCCTCCGGACGTTCCAGGGTGGGTAATATTGAAAACGGCTGCAGATTGATTTCGGGCACCACCCTGTATCCGGGAGATGAGTTCTCCATGTATGAGATGGTAGCGCCTTTTACTGCAGAGAACGGCTATTATATGGCAGGCTCTTATCTGAACGGCAGGGTAGTAGACAGTCTGGGCGGCGGGATCTGCCAGGTGTCCACGACTTTATACAATGCAGTGCTTCTGGCTGAGCTGGAGGTAACGGAGCGCCACAATCACTCCATGATCGTAAGCTATGTGGAGCCCTCGGCAGATGCAGCGATTGCAGAGTCGGCAGGGAAGGATTTCAGATTTGTAAATAATCTGGAGCATCCTGTTTATATCGATGGTGTGGTGGCAGATAAAAACATCACCTTCACCATCTATGGATCAGAGACCAGGGCCGCAGGCCGCCAGGTTACATATGAGAGTGAGGTGGTTTCCGTCATCAATCCCAACAGTGACATTATCCATACGGATGTGGCGATGCCTTTGGGGCAGGTGGTGACAGAGGCGGCCCATATCGGGTATAAGGCCAACCTTTGGAAGGTTGTGAAAGAAAACGGTGTGGAGGTCAGCAGGGAGAAGATCAACAGCAGCAGCTATAAGATGGTTCCCAGGACGGCTACGGTGGGCTTATCCACCAATGATGTGAATGCCTATAACGAGATGCTGGCAGCAGTAGCCACCAATAATATTGATCATGTGAAAAATGTGGCTGCAGCACTGTCTCAGTCTGCCGCTTCGGCGCCTCCGGCAGAGCAGCCAGCAGCAGAACAGCCCCCGGCGGAGCAGCCTCCTGCAGAACAGCCTCCGGCAGAACAGCCCCCGGCGGAGCAGCCTCCTGCAGAACAGCCCCCGGCAGAGCAGCCTCCTGCAGAACAAGCTCCGGCGGAGCAGCCAGCAGCAGAACAGCCCCCGGCGGAGCAGCCTGCGGCAGATCAGCCTCTGATGGATCTGCCCCCGGCAGAACAGAATTTTGCAGAACCCATGCAGGTCCAATAGATGACACCGGTGCAAAATGATGCCAACGGATTGTTCCGTGCTCCGCACTTCTACAATCCGCCCCAATATTCGCAATCCCGTGTGACTTGCTTCCACCTCTTGCTCATATCGGGGCGTGCAATAAATCCATATTACCATTTTTGTGCAGGCATAAGTGGTGAATGGCTTTTGGCGCAGGTATCATAGATATTCGGAAGAATGAGGAGCAGGATGAAAAGAGGAAAGTTGGCAGAGAATGCCTTTAAGCGTTCGGTTTTGAAACAGATAAAAACAAAGAGAGAAGAAGTGGTAATTGGCGCAGGAGTAGGGGAAGACTGCGCCGTTTTATCTTTGGGGGAAAATTGCCTGACAGCAGTGACTGTGGTTCCGGTGACTTGGCAGGGAGAGCATATGGTCAGGTTTGCTGTGCATGGTCCTGTCAACGACCTGGCAGCATCAGGGGCTGAGCCGGTGGCGGTGATGGTTTCGGCACTGCTTCCGTTGGATATGGAGGAGGCCGAACTCAGAGCAATGATGGCAGAGGCAGAAGCGGAATGTGCCGCGCTGGGCATTCAGGCAGTAGGAGGGCATACGGAGATTACGGATGCGGTCAGCCGTCCGATACTCACGGTGTGCGGAATAGGAAAAATAGCCGACAGCAGTTCTGCTTCGGTGAGCAGAATCAGAGCGGGGCTGGATATCGTAGCCAGTAAGTGGATCGGGCTGGGGGGCACCTCCATAATTGCCCGATGCAGGGGTGGGGAGCTGGCCGCCAGATATCCTGTCCGGTTTATTGAGGAGGCCAAAGAGTTTGACCGATTTCTTTCCGTGGTACCGGAGGCTGCCACCGCCGTTAAGTCCGGCGTCTGCGCCATGCATGACGTAACAGAGGGCGGAATATTCGGCGCTCTTTGGGAGATGGCAGAGGGAGCCGGCGTCGGACTTGAAATAGACTTAAAAAAAATACCTGTAAAACAGGAAACCATAGAGATATGCGAGTTTTTCGGCATCAATCCCTATGAGCTGGCGTCCGGCGGATGCCTGCTGATGGCAGCGGACAACGGCTGCCGTCTGGTGCGTGCCCTGGAGGCCCGGCAGATACCGGCAGTACTGATCGGCCGTACCACGGAGGGCCGGGACCGGGTGGTTGTAAATGAGGGGGAGAGGCGGTTTCTGGAACCGCCCGGGTCGGACGAACTGCATAAGGTTATAAAATAGATGAAAGGAGCATGGTTAGAGAGATGAGAGAGCAGATTTTATCAATTATAGAGAAGAACAGCCGCATTGACATCAAGGAGCTGGCAGTGATCCTGGGAGTGGAGGAGATCGCCGTAGTGAATGAGCTGGCTGCTATGGAGGCGGAGGGGATCATCTGCGGTTATCACACCATGATAGATTGGGAGAAGACATCTATAGAGAAGGTGACAGCTCTGATTGAGGTACGAGTGACACCCCAGAGGGGGCAGGGCTTTGACAAGATTGCGGAGAGGATCTACAAGTATCCTGAGGTCAACAGTGTGTATCTGATCTCCGGCGGTTTTGACCTGCTGGTTACTCTGGAGGGGAAATCCCTGAAAGAAGTATCCACCTTCGTAACAGATAAGCTGTCTACCCTTGATACGGTGCTCAGCACGGCCACCCACTTTATATTGAAAAAGTACAAGGATCACGGTACTATACTGATGAAAAAAACAGAAGATGAAAGGGAGAAGATTACACCATGAGAAATCCATTGGCACACAAGGTGGTTGACATTAAGCCTTCGGGCATCCGCAAATTTTTTGATATAGTCAGTGAGATGGAGGATGCAATCTCTCTGGGGGTAGGTGAACCGGATTTTGATACTCCCTGGCATATTCGGGATGAAGGGATCTATTCTCTGGAGAAGGGACGCACCTTCTATACCTCCAATGCGGGCCTGAAGGAGCTGAAGATAGAGATTTGTAATTATATAAAGAGAACGCAGGGGTTGGACTACTGTCACAGGGATGAGGTGATTGTGACGGTGGGCGGCTCTGAGGCCATAGACATTGCGCTCAGGGCCATGATAAATGAGGGGGATGAGGTATTGATTCCCCAGCCCAGCTATGTATCCTATGAGCCCTGTGCCATTTTGGCTAATGCGGTTCCTGTGATCATTGAGCTGAAGGCAGAGAATGAGTTTCGTCTGACGGCTCAGGAACTGTTGGATGCTGTTACAGAGAAGACAAAGGTACTGATCCTTCCCTACCCCAACAATCCTACAGGTGCCATTATGGAGAAAAAGGATCTGGAGGCCATTGCCAGGGTAATCAAAGAGAAGGATCTCTTTGTGATCTCTGATGAAATCTATGCTGAGCTGACTTATAACGGCAAGCATGTGTCCATTGCTTCCCTGCCTGGTATGAGGGAGAGGACCATATTGATCAACGGATTCTCCAAGGCCTATGCCATGACTGGATGGAGGCTGGGATATGCCTGCGGGCCAAAGGCTATCCTGGAGCAGATGATCAAGATTCACCAGTTCGCCATCATGTGTGCACCTACAACCAGCCAGTATGCGGCGGTGGAGGCACTGAGAAACGGTGATGAGGATGTAAGAAGGATGAGGGAGGCATACGATCAGAGACGTCGCTATCTGCTGCATACTTTCAGGGAGATGGGGTTGGAATGCTTTGAACCTTTCGGAGCCTTTTATGTATTTCCGAGTATCCGTGAATTTGGAGTGACCAGTGAGGAATTTGCCAACCGTTTCCTGTGGGAGGAAAAGGTGGCAGTGGTTCCGGGGACAGCATTTGGTGACTGCGGAGAGGGTTTCCTGCGTATTTCCTATGCCTATTCCCTGGAAAATCTGAAGGTGGCCATCGGCAGGCTGAAGGATTTTGTAGAAAGGCTGCGCAGGGAGCAGAAGAAATAAAAGGGGAAGAGCGCAAAGGGGAAATTGGATATGGCAGGAGTAATCAAAAGACAGCCCATGGCAAGAAGCATTGCCGCGGGCTTTGTATTTGTCATTTTAT
>JALESH010000011.1 GCA_022781985.1 Lachnospiraceae bacterium
AAGTACTAACTGTCCTAACTTATAGATTGCTTTGGCATCCTTAGCCATTTGCATAAACTTTGATACGCTCATATGATACATTTCTGCTCCTTCGCTATATCTTACAAACTTTGTATTACCATTCTTCTTAAATTCCTGATACGCCTTTGTGTGTTCCATGCTATGCTATTCTCCTTTCGGTATTTCAATTGTTCCTATAACGCAAAAAGAGGACATCTTCTAAATTTCTTTAGAAAATGTCCTCTAAGTAATACAATCTTTAATTTTTCAGACTAAACAATCTGTACTAACCTGTGCTAATCTTTTTTTGACTATGCCAAAAATTGGTCAAATCTTGGTCAAAACGCCTTGACCAACTATATATTTTCGTACATCCAAGTGCTGAAACCCTTGATTTTACTGCATTCTTACTTGTCGATGCTCTTCATTGTCGGGAACAACAATACATCCCTGATCGCCGGCGAATCCGTCAGCAGCATCACCAGCCTGTCGATACCATACCCAATACCTCCGGTAGGCGGCATACCGATCTCCAGCGCATTCAGGAAATCCTCATCCGTATGGTTCGCCTCCTCATCTCCTGCGGCAAAGGCCTCCTCCTGTGCTGCAAAACGCGCCCTCTGATCGATCGGATCATTTAGCTCAGAATAAGCATTGCACATCTCCCGGCAGGTGATGAACAGTTCAAAGCGCTCCACATAATCCGGCTTGTCCGGCTTTCTCTTCGTAAGGGGGGAAATCTCTACCGGATGATCCATCACGAAGGTTGGCTGTATCAGGTGCTCTTCTACGAACTCCTCAAAGAACAGGTTCAGAATGTCACCCTTCTGGTGCCTGTTTTCATAGTGTACGCCCTTTTCGTCCGCAATCCTCTTTGCCTCTTCCGTATCCTTGATCTGGTCAAAGTCAACGCCTGTGTATTCCTTGACAGCGTCTATCATGGTAATTCTCCTGAACGGACTGCCCAAGTCGATCTCCACACCGCCGTAGCTGATGGTGGTGGTGCCGCATACCTCCTGTGCTACATGTCGGAACATGTTTTCGGTGAGATCCATCATTCCGTTGTAGTCTGTATATGCCTGATAGAGCTCCATGAGAGTAAACTCGGGATTGTGCCTGGTATCCAGACCCTCGTTGCGGAATACACGTCCGATTTCATATACACGCTCCAGGCCTCCCACGATCAGTCTCTTTAAGTATAATTCCAAGGATATACGGAGCTTCACATCCTCGTCCAGCGCATTGTAGTGGGTTTCAAAGGGCCTGGCAGCCGCACCGCCCGCATTGGATACCAGCATAGGAGTCTCCACCTCCAGGAAACCCTGATCATCCAGATAACGGCGGATAGAGCTGATAATCCTGGATCTCCTGATGAAAGTCTCCTTTACATCAGTGTTCATGATCAGATCCGTGTATCTCTGGCGATAACGGATATCCGTATTCACCAGCCCATGGTACTTTTCCGGAAGGATCTGCAGACTCTTGGCAAGCAGTGTTATCTCGGCAGCATGGATGGAAATCTCACCTGTTCTGGTCCTGAATATCTCCCCCTTTATTCCGACGATATCACCTACATCATATTTTTTGAAATCTGCATAAGCCTCTTCACCCACACTGTCTCTCGCCACATATGACTGAATATTGCCCTGAATATCCTGCACGTTGCAGAAGGATGCCTTTCCCATGATACGCTTGGACATAATGCGTCCTGCAATTGCTGCTGTCTGTCCCTCCAAAGCATCAAATCCGTCCTTGATTTCCAGGCTATGATGCGTTACATCATATTTTGTAATCTGAAAAGGATCCCTGCCGCTTTCCTGTAAGGCAGCCAGCTTTTCTCTTCTTACCTTCAATAACTGATTGATATCCTGCTCCTGTGTATTCTGTGTATCTCCCACCGTTGACGCTCCTTTTTCCATATGATATGCCTGCGATCCCCATTTCAGTTGCTGGAACGCTGGATCTCCAGCACCTTGTACTGCAGCAGGCCCACCTGTGTTTCTACATTTACCATATCTCCCACCCGAGCACCGATCAGTGCCTTTCCTACGGGAGATTCATTGGAAATCTTTCCTTTTAAGCTGTTTGCCTCCGTAGAGCCTACGATCTTGTACTCCAGCTCCTCCTGATACTCCATATCCAAAATCCTGACCTTACAGCCGATATTTATTTTATCCAGATCGACCTCATCTTCTACGACCACCTCTGCATTTTTCAGAATCTTTTCCAGTTCCTCGATTCTTGCCTCAATATCCCGCTGCTCATCCTTGGCTGCATCGTACTCCGCATTTTCGGACAAATCTCCCTGTTCTCTCGCTTCTTTAATCTTCTGCGCCACTTCCTGCCTTTTTACCACTTTTAATTCATGGAGTTCATCCTCATATCTTTTCAGGCCCTCATAGGTTAAAATATTCTTCTTCTCTTCCATTTTAAATCTCTATACTCCTTTCGCAATCCCGCAGATTTGTGAACGATACCAAACGAACAGGATGAATGGTCTAATTAACTATGGTATTATACCCATTTTTCATCAGAGTGTCAAGAAATTTAACCGCTGAGATATAGCATACATCCCTGCGCATTTTAGCCAGGATCTTCCGCTTTTCCTCCCCTGACCAAAGATCCACATATACCGCCCCCTCCGGGAGCACCGGATAGGGAACTCTGTAATTCCTTCTTCCATCCAGGATGACTGTCCTGCCATCCTTTCCGGCGCGTCTTTCCATCCGTCCAAGGACAGCAGTAGGAATACCATATTCTCTGTAAATATATTCCACAAACTCCCCATAGGCTTCGGGTCTGTCTGTAACCAGTGTAAAATGATTGATTCTGGGCAGGTATTTCTCGGTCAGAACAGAAAGCTCTGCACCCTCATCCCAGGCCTCCCGATCCAGGCCGATATAAACCAGATACTCCCAGCAGGTTACCGTCTGCAGCAGCCTTTGCATCAACACGAAAGGCGGAAGCCTTTCCTGCATGCCAAGCAATCCGGCCAGCTCCGGCTGAAGATACCAGTCCCTGCACCCCCACCGGCTCAGAGCGGCTTCCAGGGTCTCCTCCAGCCTTCTGATCTCCCACCTGCGTTTGCCATGATAAAATTCCGGTATTCTGCAGCACTGCAGACTTCCGTCTTCCCCCATATCCACCTCCACTGCCTCCGGCTTCCATCTGCTCCACAGATGTACCTTGGCACTGATCCCCTTTTCCAGACTGAAGTATGCTATATTTTTATTTTCCATTTCTCCGCGCCGCTCCTGCTTCCCGATCCTATATTTTGCTAACTGGATCGTGTTTGAAAATTTATCCCCCTCAATCTGTACGCCCGCTTTTCGGTATGTCTGCACCAGCTCAGATGATCCCGGTACCGGGATGCCTCCCTCATCCGGCGCAAATCTCCCACAAAACATGGCACACATCCGGCAGACAGTTCTCCCTGTCACAACAGAATATGAAAGTTCGGACAGGGTTAGACCTCTCTCCGGAAGCTTTCTGCCCCGAACACCCTCTAAGAAGTAAAGATACTGCCAATGCTCTCCTCAAGATGCTGAAGGCTCTCCATCTCATTGATCCTCTGCCTCAGTCTGGCTGAGTTTGGATAGCCTGCCGTATACCAGGAAACATGCTTACGCATCTCCCGAATCCCCACATATTCCCCCTTGTACTCAAGCTGCAGCCTGGCATGGCGCAGCACAGTATCCCGAATCTCCTCCGGGCCGGGTCGGCCCGGCTTCCTGCCGGACTCCAGATACTCTCTGATCTCCCGGAATATCCAGGGATTTCCCCTGGCCGCCCGGGCTATCATCACTCCGTCACAGCCTGTCTCCTCCAGGAGCCTCCGGGCCGACTCTCCGTCTGTCACATCCCCGCTTCCTATCACCGGTATGGTCAGCTTCTGCTTCACCCGGGCAATAATATCCCAATCTGCCTTTCCTGCATAATACTGCTCTCTGGTCCTTCCATGGACTGCTACCGCGCTGGCTCCCCCTGCCTCTGCCGCACTGGCCACCTCTTCCGCATTTACATGCTCCTCATCAAAGCCCTTGCGGATCTTGACCGTCACCGGCTTGCGTATTGCCTTTACTGTCTTGGAGACGATTTTCTCTACCAAGGAAGGATTCTTCATCAGGGCAGACCCCTCTCCATTATTTACCACCTTGGGAACCGGGCAGCCCATATTGATATCCAGGACAGAAAAGGGCCTGTCCTCTATCCTTTTGGCCATTTCACTGATAATGTCAGGATCCGAGCCAAAGAGCTGCAGGGCCACAGGCAGTTCCCGTGGATGGATCTCCAGCAGCGCCTCCGTATTTTTATTCTTGTACAGAATTGCTTTTGCACTTACCATCTCCATACACAGGAGGCCTGCCCCCTGCTCTTTGCACAGGAGACGAAATGGCAGGTCAGTCACACCTGCCATTGGACCCAGTATTATATTGTTTTCCAGAACTACGTTCCCGATCTTCAGCTGTCTTAATAATTTTTCTGCCATCTCTGTATTATTTCCTGTTCTTTTCGTATATAATCCTGAGCCCCTCCAGCGTGAGCGTACTGTTATAGATCTGGATACTCTCCGCTTCCTCGGAGATCAGCCTGCCCAGGCCGCCGGTTGCCACTACCTTCAGATTCTCATAGCCGCTCTCCTTCTTTACCTGGCTGACGATATATTCTGTCTGCCCGATCTGTCCATATACCAGACCGGCCTGCATACTGGAAATGGTCTCCTGCGCAAGGATAGATTTGGGCTTTTTGATCTCCACCTCCGGCAGCCTGGCCGTATCCTCCCACAACGCCTTTGCAGAAATGCGGATCCCCGGCGCCGTGATACCCGCCGAAAAGCAGCCATCCTCCGTCACCAGGTCGTAGGTGGTGGCAGTCCCGAAATCCAGAACCAACACAGGACCCCCATAGATTTCATAGGCAGCCACCGCATCCACGATACGATCCGGCCCTATTTCCCTTGGATTTTCCGTTACGATCCTGATGCCGGTCTTCACGCCCGGCCCTACGATGAGAGGCTGTGTCCCCAGGTATCTGGACACTCCGCCCGTCAGGGCATGCATGATGCCGGGCACCACACTGGCTATGATCGTTCCCTCCAGATCATCTCTGGATATTCCATTAAAAGCCAGCAGCTCCCCTATGCTGATCCCATACTCATCCGAGGTGCGGGCCTGCTTCGTCATCATCCGGAAGGTAGAGACCAGCTCTTCCCCCCTATACACGCCAAAGGTTATATTTGTATTTCCTACATCAATCACAAGTATCATCCAAAGTTCCTTCCTTTCACCCTATTCCGCTGCTGTCCCGCTCCTTCTCCCTATCCTGTTTCTTCCAATCCGTCCTGCTTTAACAGGAAGACCTTATAATACAGGCTCAGAGCTTCGAAAAGCTCCTGCCTGTTTCTCCTTATCTCACGCACCATGAGCCCACTGCTGATCTCATCATAGAAAAAGTCGTCCTCGGCGGCATCGGTTTCCATGACTACACCGCCGTCCTCCTCAAAGGCCATGATAAAGCTTCCCCCCACCTCCTCTGTAAACAGCACACAGATAATATGCAGTTCATCTTTCACAGACTGGGGCAGGCCCTCAAACCTTTGATTGAAAAAATATTTCTGCTCATAAGCATTTGCTCCGCACAGTACGATTCTGCCGTTCACCTGATCATCAAACATAACCATATATCCCCCTTACAGACACCTCTCCTGCATACACCTCTTTCACAGTCCCATCCTCTGTCTCTACCAGCAGCTCACCTGCTGCATTGATGCCTCCGGCAATTCCCTCAAATTCTCCCTTTGGATCCAGCACTCTGACCTGTCTGCCCCGGTTCACCAGACAGGAGTTATATTCCTCCAGCAGCCCGGCCATACTTAAGTGTTCCTCATATATACGGTAGTTTTCCTCAAAGCGCTCCAGCAGCCCGGCCAAAAGCTCTGACCTGTCTGTCCTGATGCCGCTCTCCATAAAAAGAGAGGTGGCTGTTTCCGTCAGACCCTCCGGCATCTGCTCCAGGTTCACATTGATTCCCACCCCTATAACCACACAGGGCTTCTCTTCTTCCCCTCCATGCAGCTCTGTCAGGATCCCGCAGATTTTCTTTCCGTTCAGTACCAGATCGTTTGGCCACTTGATACCTGCCTCCAGACCGCAGCAGTCCCGAACCGCCTGCACCGCCGACAAAGCCATCACCAGAGTCAGCCCTGCTGCCCTGCTGGATCCAAACTCCGGCTTCAGCAGAATAGTAAAATAGATGGCTTTTCCCGGCGGAGACTGCCAGACCCTTCCCCGTCGGCCTCTGCCCTTATTCTGCCTGTCCGCAACCACCACAGTCCCATGGGGTGCTCCCTCTCCGGCCAGACGCACCGCATCCGAATTGGTGGAATCCGTCTCCTGAAAATAATGGAGCCTCCTGCCGGCCCACCGGGTACGTACCGGGACATTCCAGCCGATGTCCGGCTTCCTTCTGTCCATTACCATTCCTGCTCCGGTACTCCAAGGGTGGCTGCCATCACCGCCTTGATGGTATGCATGCGGTTTTCGGCCTCCTGGAAAACGATGGATGCCGGCGATTCAAATACCTCATCCGTCACCTCCATCTCCGTGATGCCGAATTTATCCCCCATTTCCTTTCCGATCCTGGTCTTCAAATCGTGGAAAGCCGGAAGACAGTGCATAAACACAGCATTTCCTGCAGCATTTTCCATCACCCCGGCATCCACCCTGTAGGGAGACAGCTCCCTGATCCTCTCCGTCCACACCTCATCCGGCTCCCCCATGGACACCCATACATCCGTATAGATCACATCTGCGTCCCTGGTCCCACTATTCACATCCTCCGTCAGGGTAATGGATGCTCCTGTGGCCCTGGCTATCTCCCTGCATTTCTCCACCAATGCCTCCTCCGGGAAATACTTGGCTGCGGTACATGCCGTAAAGTGCATGCCCATCTTGGCGCAGGCCACCATCAGAGAATTTCCCATATTGTAGCGGGCATCTCCCATATAGGTCAGCCTTATCCCCTCCAGATATCCGAAATGCTCCCTGATGGTCAGCAGATCTGCCAGCATCTGGGTGGGATGAAATTCATTGGTCAGGCCGTTCCACACCGGCACCCCGGAGTATTTTGCCAGCTCGTCCACAATATCCTGTCCGAACCCCCTGTATTCGATCCCCTCATACATACTCGCCAGCACTCTTGCTGTATCAGCGATGCTTTCCTTCTTGCCGATCTGGGAACCGGAGGGATCCAAGTAGGTGGTGCCCATCCCAAGATCATGGGCTGCCACCTCGAAGGCGCACCGGGTTCTGGTACTGGTCTTTTCAAAAATCAAGGCAACATTCTTTCCCTTATGCCACTCTGTCAGAATTCCCTTCTTCTTTTTTTCCTTCAGCCTGGCTGCCAGATCCAGAAAATACAGGATTTCCTCCGATGTAAAATCCAACAGCTTTAAAAAATCGCGTCCGACCAGTCCGTTTTTTACAGAGCTCATATCCTTGTCCTCCCAATTCTTCTTTATCCTTATATCTTAAAATCCGGCAGGCTGAAAGCTTCCTCCAGCCGCCGGAATCTGTTTTGTAATATGACGAAGCTTACTGCTGCAGTGCTGTCTTATCCTCTGTCACGATTTCTTTCAGGGAAGCCGCCAGCCCTGCCACGCCCTGAATCTCAGAGGGAATGATAATCTTTGTTGCTTTTCCGTCTGCGGCCTTCTCAAAGGCCTCCAGGCTCTTCAGCGTCAGCACTGCCTGATCTGCTCCGGCCTCACGGATCATACGGATACCGTCTGCGGTGGCCTGCTGTACCTTCAGTATGGCCTCAGCCTCACCCTCAGCCTCACGGATCATTTTCTCCTTCTCCGCCTCTGCACGCAGGATCGCAGACTGCTTCTCTGCCTCCGCTTCCAAGATCACGGACTCCTTCTGCCCTTCTGCAACCAGAATCGTAGACTTCTTCTCACCCTCTGCACGCAGGATGGCTTCACGGCGTTCACGCTCTGCCTTCATCTGCTTCTCCATGGCATCCTGGATGGCAGCCGGAGGAATAATATTCTTCAGCTCCACCCTGTTCACCTTGATGCCCCATGGATCGGTGGCGATATCAAGGGAGGCCCTCATCTTGGTATTGATGACCTCTCTGGATGTGAGGGTCTGATCCAGCTCCATCTCACCGATAATATTTCTCAAGGTAGTTGCAGTCAGGTTTTCAATCGCCATGATGGGATTTTCCACACCGTAAGCAAACAGCTTGGGATCCGTAATCTGGAAAAATACAACCGTATCAATCCTCATCGTAACGTTGTCCTTGGTAATCACCGGCTGAGGTGCAAAATCCACAACCTGTTCCTTCAGATTCACTTTTCTTGCCACCTTATCCAGAAAAGGAACCTTAAAGTGAATACCTACAGACCAGGTTCCCTGATATGCCCCCAGCCTCTCCACTACATAGGCATAAGCCTGAGGAACAATTTTGATGCAGGATACCAGAACCAGAAGCAAGATAATCACAATAGCAATCACAACTAATCCCATACTCTTCTCTCCCTTTCTACTTTTTTTATTCTATTATATCCTTATTATAATTTACGATGAGCTTTACTCCATTGATCGCCAGGATATCTACCAGACTGCCCACCGGAACCTGCACGCCCTCCTCCGCAGTCCGTGCCGACCACTCCTGGCCGTTTACAGTCACCTGACCGACTCCCTTCCGATTGTCTATCTCGCCGGTGACGATCGCCTGCCTGCCCACCAGGCTCTCCGCATTCGTCTTGATCCTGTCCTTATTAAAATATTTTACTGCCAGTGGCCTGGTAAAAAACAGCAGCACCAGGGATACTGCCAGAAACAGTGTGATTTGTATGCCTAAAGGCACTCCCAGGGCTGACGCAAGCACTGCTGCCAATGCCCCTGCCGCAAACCAGATCGTAGTCAAACCCATGGTTGCAATCTCAACCACGATAAACACTATCAAAGCAGCCAGCCAAAAAACAGTATATTCCATCCGCTAACCCCCTTTCTATTTCCCCACTATCTTACTATATTTTGATCTTTTATTCAATATACGGCCTGCAGAAATCCTAATCAAAAAAGACACTGAATCAATCAGCGCCTTTTTCCATGCCTGCCATTTTGGCAGATAATATCACAAAAAATACATTTACCAGAACACATGGTCTCCGATTACGATTCCCTCACGGAAGCCGGCGCGCCTGAAATGAGTGGCCGTTCCGATATTGGTAGCTCCGTTTATCGCTTCCCGGGCCGCCTGCAGACAGCTCTCCGGCACATTTCCTGCATAGACCCTTGCCACCTTTCCATTCAATGCAGGCGGGAACTGGCCTGATGCATAGATCACACCTGAGATAGAATTGGGATAGGCCCCGCTTCTGACACGGTTCATAACCGTGGCTCCTACTGCCAGCTGGCCTTCGTAGCTCTGGTTGCCGGCCTCGCAATAAATCAACGCCCCCAGAAGCCTTGTATCATCCGCCCCTGCGGCGACAGCACCCTGGTTGGCTGTCAGCTTGGCTTTTGCTTCCGCCTCGGCTTTTTCCCTGGCCCTGATGGAGGCTATAGTCTCACCTGCATCAATATGGAAATCCAAATTCACAAACTCAGCAGACACATAGCCCATTTCATCCTGATATTCCACACAGATCCACTCATCATTAAAAACCTCGATGACGTCCATCTCATCATCCTGCGCCGCCAGCGCAAATATACCGGCTTCTTTGCTGGGCTCCTTTCGAACTCTGAGGGCATCCGTTTCAATAGTTACGATGAGATTTCCCACCTCCTCTGCCATTGCCTCTGCCTGCTCACCAAAGATCAGATATTCATCACTGGCCCAGCCAATCAGATTTCCCGACTGGAGCTTAGTCCATCCATCCCTTCGCTCCAGAATCCTTCCCCCGCAATCCTTGTACAGCACACCTACCTTCTCGGCCTCCTCGTGGGCATCCGCACGCACATTCAGGGCATTCTGTACATCCGCCATTACCAGATCCGACTCTTCTTCCTCCAAAGACGCCTCTTCTGCAGCTTCATCTTCCAAAGGGATATCTCTCCGCATATTCATGGGAGCAAAGCCCTCATTTTCAAAATCACTTCTGGCCAGCTCAGCTCCGGCGCCCGGATCCAGTATCACAGCTACCCCTGCGTTCAATGAATCCAGATATTCCTTACTGCTCCTTTCATCCTCACCAGCTACGGCGGTTATACTCACTGCTGTCATCATAACCAGTCCCATTATCAGACCTGACAGCCGGTGAAACAGCCTCCTGCTTTCTGACATTTTCCTTTACCTCCAGTTTTATGCCCCATGCATGCTTCCCCGAAAGGTACATGGGCACTTACTTTTTACTGCCATATTATGAAATTATTACAGATTTGTTAACTTTGTTACACAAATAATAGCAAATGTATCGGTTATTGTCAAGCTTGTGCTGTTTTTACGAAAAATATACATAAACTCCGCCTAATCATCTTATGGGCTGTTTCCCGAGCTGCTGAGACGTTACATCAGAGCTTTTTAGACTTCTCTGCCGCCGCGTACACAGCCTCCATGACGGCCGCACGCATTCCCTTTTCCTCCAGTACCCTCACTCCCTCTATGGTGGTACCTCCCGGAGAGCATACCATATCCTTCAGTTCTCCCGGATGCTTCCCTGTCTCCAGTACCATCCTGGCGCTTCCCAGCACCGACTGAGCCGCAAATTCATAGGCCAGCTGTCTGGGCATCCCTGCCGCCACAGCGCCGTCAGCCATAGCTTCAATAAACAGGAATACAAAGGCCGGCGAACTGCCTCCTACTGCCACTGCCCCATCCATCAGATGCTCGGGAATGGCAATGGCCTTGCCAAAGCTGCCCATCAGCTTCAGACAGAGCTCCTCATCCTGACCGGAAGCCAATGCATTGCCGCATACTGCGGTGCAGCCCTCGGACACCAGCGCCGGTGTATTGGGCATGCAGCGGATCAGCCGGACAGCCATGTCAAATTGACCCTCTATCCATTCTATGGTCTTTCCTGCTGCAATACTGATCACCAGCTTATCTTCGTCCACCTCTGACCTGATCTCCCGGATAACCTCCTGCAGAAAAACAGGCTTCACTGCCAGCACGATCACCTCTGCTTCAGCTGCCACCTTCCTGTTGTCTGCAAAGGTACGGATACCAAATGCCTCGCCTGCCTTTTCCACAGCCGCAGCAGATTTGTCTGATCCGATGATCTCCTCCGATGCCACTATATGCTGCCTGAGCATACCTCCTATCATGGCTGCAGCCATATTGCCAAGGCCAATAAATCCTATCTTCATCCTGTTCTCTCCTTTCATTCAGTCCTCCAACGCCTCTGTCTGGCAGCCTCATACATCAGCAGTGCAGCCGCCACCCCTGCATTCAGGGACTCAGCCTTCCCTGCCATGGGGATTCTGATGCAGCCGTCTGCCAAGGCTGCCGTTTCTTCTTTCAGTCCGTTCCCCTCGTTGCCGATAACAAAAGCTGCCGCTTCTCTGTAATCGGCCTCATCATATCTCTTGCTTCCTTTCAGATGAGCTGCATATACTGCGATTCCTTTCCGTTTCATTGCCTGCAGCAGCTCCCCCATATCTTCTGTATACAAAAAAGGAAGTCGGTATATGGAGCCCATGGTGGCACGGATTGTCTTCGGATTGTAAACATCCACCGTGTCCCTGCTCATGATCAGACCGGTGATGCCTGCACACTCCCCTGTCCGCATGATGGTTCCCAGGTTCCCGGGATCCTGCAGGCTCTCAAGCACCAGGAAAAGGGGATTCCCCCCTTTCTCCAGCACCTGCTCCGGCCTCCAGTCAAACTGCCGGAGCACACAAAGAATGCCCTGAGGAGCCTGGGTGTCAGACATCTTTCCAAAGACCTGATCCGCCACTGCCTCATATCCCAGCTTCTGCAGCTTTCGGACTGCCTCCCGGTTCTCCGGATTCCGCAGAAAGCTTTCGGACACATAGATCTCTTCCAGGTGCTCCTCCGGTGCCTCCAGAAACATTTTGAGCCCTTCCACAACAAAGACATTTTCTCTTTTCCTCAGGGAAGTCCTTTTATTCAGCTGCGCAATTCTCTTGATTTTCTGATTGGCCGCACTGGTTATCATAATCTGCCGCGGCTGCCCCGCTCCTTGGCAGCCGCTCCTCCTTCCATCAGCAAACGGACCGGCGCTTTCCGCACCGGTCCGCTCTTGATTCTTTTACATAGAGGACAGCGATCTGCTCACCTCATACTGATATTCCGGAATGCTCTTCTCCATAGCCAAAGCTTCCTCGATGTCAAAATCCATAAACTCACCATGCTGATAGCCTACTACGCGGTTCGTCTTGCCCTCACACAGGATGTCTGCAGCATAGGAGCCCATGATAGATGCATAAAAGCGATCCTTACAGGTAGGACTTCCTCCGCGCTGCATATAGCCCAGGATTGTGGCCCTGGTCTCAATACCCGTTGCCGCCTCGATTCTTCTCGCCATAGATGTGGAATGGCCGATCCCTTCTGCATTGATGATGATGTGGTGGGTCTTTCCCTTCTTTCTGTTATTGATAATGCTGTTGATGATCCTCTGCTCATTGAAATCGTATTTCTCCGGAAGCAGGATATCCTCTGCTCCGTTGGCCACACCGCACCAGAGCGCAATATAGCCTGCATTCCTTCCCATTACTTCGATAATGCTGCACCTTTCATGGGAGGATGAGGTGTCACGTACCTTGTCTATCGCCTGCATGGCCGTATTCACAGCCGTATCAAAGCCGATGGTATAGTCTGTACAGGTGATGTCCAGATCAATGGTTCCGGGGATTCCAATGGTATTGATCCCTTTTCTGGAAAGTGCCTGGGCGCCCCGATAGGAGCCGTCTCCTCCGATGACCACCAGCCCTTCTATTCCATGCTTTCTGCATATCTCGGCCCCTTTTTCCTGTCCCTCCGCTGTCTTGAACTCCATACAGCGTGCAGTACCCAGGATCGTACCGCCTCTCTGTATAATGTCAGAAACACTGCTTCTTTCCAGATCTATAATTTCCTCATTCAGCAATCCCTGATAGCCCTTCTTAATGCCCTTGACCGCTACTCCTCTGGCAAGCGCCTTTCTCACCACTGCCCGGATGGCAGCGTTCATCCCAGGTGCATCTCCGCCGCTGGTCAATACCCCTATTGTCTTAATCTCCTTCGCCATGTCCACACCTCTTTCATCCCTGACGGAATGTTATTCTTCATACTGTGGTTCCACTCACAGACTGTTTTATTTTACCCTGTTTTATCACTCTTTTCAATAGGTGCAGATAAAATTCCCTCAGTTCTAATAATTAATGCCGGATACTGCCAGTTTTCCATCCCTTAATCCAAAAACAATATTTGCCGCCCCACCTTCTTTTGTCAGAACAAACCCCGCCCTGCTTGGAGGAAGATCCTTTTCATCTGCCCCGGCCACGGAATCCATCAAATCTTCTGTGAATATCTTATCCGCCCCAAGGGCCATGAGGTCTTCTCTGCTTTCTGCTGTTTTTGCCCCGTCAGAAAATCCTACATAAACAGGATATGCCGTCAGATCAGCCAGAGCCTCCAAATCCTTTAATGCAACCGCTTCCTTTACCGTTCGGGCAAACTCCGCTGCTGTTTCACTATCCACAGAAAAATTATCCTTCAACTCTGCTTCATCCGACAGGCTTTCTGTTTCCTGAACTACCGGCTCTGATATTTGTTCCGTTTCTCTGCTCTGTCCACAGCCGGCCATCATCATGACTGCTCCGGCGATTAAAAGTACCTTCCTTTTTTTCATTTTCATCCCATCCCTTCGATTCATTTTAACCATTCCCCTTCCACCTTACTGCACGATTTCAAATTCCTGGGGTCCGGCAGCTCCCGGCGCAATTTCATATTTTTCAAATGCAATGACCGGATGACCGGCTTCATTCATATAGAATGCAGTACTTTCGTTTACCTCCGGTAATTCCTCATCAAAAAACTCCACACCGCCGCTTTCTTCCCTTTCTTTCATCTGGAGACGTATACTTTCCCCGGCAAGCTGTGCATAGTCCTCACCAAGCACATCCTTCAGCGTAATTATCTTTCCTTCTCTCAGATCAAAATTGTAATATCTGGTTTTGCTGTATGCACTGCTCCAGTTCTCTGCCCCCATAATTGCTAAAGACAGATATTCTTCTGTCTGTGCTTTTACCTCATACCAGACCTTGATTTGAATGTTATGTGCCTCCCATTCTTCCTCTGTTCCGCCTGTATCCATAAATGCCTGGCGATATTCCTCCGCCCTTTTTACTGCCTCATCTGCATAGGCTTGGCAAAGAGCATGGATTTCCGTGTTAACAGACACTTCCAATTCACTAAATTCCTGCGATATCATGTCAATACCGGGGATATGAACTGAAATTTTCAGATCATCGGTTTTCGTTTCATAAGAACGGAAGGTAAATACCCTTGCTCCCCCCCCAATGATGGGAATATCTGCAGCAGCCCCGGCAAATGCAGTGCTGGTATTCAGTCCTACAGCGAAAACAACAGCCAGCACGGCAACGGCGGCCAACCCTCTTCTCATAAGCTTTTTGGTACTATGCCGTACTATGATATATTTTCTTCTCCTGTTTGCTTTTTCCACTTCCTGCAATACCCGCTCTGATAATTCAGCAGGAATGGGGCCTTCTGCATATTTTCTTTTAGCATCCTCCATACGATTCATTCATTTACCTCCTGGCATTGATTTGATTAATAGGTTTCTATATCATCCGGCCTTATAACTGCCTTTAATTTCCTTAACCCTCTGTAGAGTTTTGCCTTTACCGTATTTAAATTCACTTCTGTAATCTCCGCAATTTCCTTAAGTGATAATCCCTCATAAAATCTCAGCTTTATAATGTTCTGCTCATCTACATCCAGATGATTGATCTGCGTATACAGATCTTCCTGAATATCAAATGCCTTTTCTTCATAAGAAAGTTCCATTTGTTCATTTTCTTCCAAAAGGCGGATTTTATTTTTTTCCTTCAGAAAACGAAGGATCTCATTCACTACGATTTTATAAACCCATGTTCGGATGGCATCCTCATTCCGCAAGCTTTCATAATGCTCCAACACCTTACATGCCGTGTTCTGCACTACATCCAGTGCGTCTTCCTGATTCTGCACATAGCAATAGGCCAGCCTGTAAAAATTGTTTTGATTTTCAATAATATATGTAACTATTTTTTCATACAAGTCCTGTTTCATTGAGTTACCTTTCCGTACTTTCATCTTATTCTATATTTATAGATACTTTTCATGCAGCAAAAATTGCATTCAAATATAGGGAATTTCAGGAAGAATTGTATAAAAGACAGAATGAGATAGCATAGTTCTGCAGATATAGAGCCTGCCCGGCAGCTTCTCTCACTGCCGGGCAGGCTCTCATTTCCCTGTGGTCTTCCCAGGGGAAAACTCCGGAATTTTATTTATCATATTTCTCTGCAAAACGTGTCAGCATCGCTGCACACTCTGCCCTGGTTGCATCTCCCTTTGGATCCATGCGGTAGGTCTTCTGATCATCATTGGGCTTACCGGTGATCATCTTCACTGCGGTTGCCCACTGCATGTACTCTATCGCCCAACCGCTCACCTTAGCTTGATCCGTAAAGGAGCCAAGGTCATTTCTCTCACTGATGTCATACTTGCATACCTTTGCATACTCATAGAGCATCTTTGCAATCTGCTCACGGGTAATATTATCATCAATACCAAAGCTGCCGCTGCCATCGGTGTAGCCGGAGACGATCTTATTTTTATATGCCCAGAGAATCGCATTGCTGTACCATTTTCCGGCTGGTACATCGGAGAACTGATTCTTAAATTCAACCTCCGGCTCTCCTGCCATACGATAGAGCACGGTAGCGAACATGGATCTGCTCAGCGGACGATCCGGCTGGAACTCTTTGGTTCCTGAAATGGCACCCATAATATCATTGTCATAAACATATTTAACACTCTGATATTTCCAGTTGGTCGGATTCACGTCTACATCTTTAAAGATCCAAGGCTTTTCTTCCTTGATCTTGATAACGAAAGTCGCCTCTGCTATATCACTGTTTGTCATGCCGTCCTTCACCGCCATCGCCTTGATGGTCATGCTCTTATCTACATTGATAGCTTTCGTATAAGCTGTGCTCTTATCAGTAGGTGCAGAGCCGTCTGTGGTGTAGTAAATCTTTGCACCTGCAGTTGCAGAAGTAATGGTTACGCTCTGTGCTTTATCAAAGGTTCCTCCACTGGGCGAGATCACAGGTGCTTCCACCTTTTCCTGTACAACAGGAATATTGATGGTAAACTGTGCGGTTGTCACATCGCTGTTTGTCATTCCATCCTTCACTGCAATGGCCTTAATGGTCATGCTCCTGTCTACCCGGATGGCATTTGTATAAAGTGAACTGCTTGTAGTAGGTGTAGTGCCATCAGTGGTGTAGTAAATCTTTGCACCATTGGTCGCTGAAGTAATGCTTACACTCTTTGCCTCGTCAAAGGTGCCTCCGCCAGGGGAGATCGCGGGTGCCTGCACCTTCTGTACAACAGGAATATTGACGGTAAACTGCGCAGTCGCCACTGTACTGTTAGTCATTCCCTCCTTTACAGCGATTGCCTTGATAGTGGTTGTAGTATTCACCCTAATGGGATCAGTATAGCGTGAACTGCTGGTTGTAGGGGTGCTTCCATTTGTTGTATAGTAGATAGTCGCTCCCTGTGTGGTCGTACTGATTGTCACACTCTTCTCCTCGGTAAAGGTTCCGCCATTGGGTGAGAAGGTAGGGGTTGCCACTGTCTGCATTACAGGCGCAGTCGGAGTTGCAGTTGCAGATGCTGCCTCTCCCTCAGTCGTTCCGTTTACTGCACGCACCTTGAAGTTATAAGCTGTTCCATTGGTCAGGTTTGTGTAGGTATAGGTTGTGCTGGTGCCTGTCACATTATCCCAGGTATTTCCATCATCTTTTGAAACCTTATATCCCGTTACCGTGCCCGTCGGTGCAGTCCAGTTCAATACTACCTGTCCGTTGCCCGCAGTTGCCGTAAAGTTTGTTGGTGTTCCAGGCTTCATGGCTGCATTATTATAGGCTTCAATGGCTGCCTCCAGAGCTTCTTTCTGCCCTGATATATCTGCATAGAGGCTGTCTTTGGTTAAGTTCCTATTATCTGCCGTAGTGATAGCCTCCTGTAATGCAGTTCTTGCATCTGCACCTTCCCCCAACTCACCATTTTCCAAAGTTGTCTGTGCAGTCTGCCTTACTGTCTGGTAGTCAGGCCAAAGCTTTCTGCCTGCCATATCCTCATAGACTATCCTTGCTTCATCCGGTGTCACCACATCCTGATAAATCCGCACCTCATCAATTAAACCCTTGAACGAGCCATTATCATTGTTTTTATGCTTCCCAATGAATAAATCGGTTAACTCATTCACTTCGCTTTCAAGCCTGGTTGTAAACTGTCCTGCCGGTTCACCATTGATGTAAAATTTAAATTCACCGCTCACGGTATCATAAGAAACCATTACATGCTGCCATGAGTCATAATCAGGTATAGCCTGAGTAGCTGTATGTGTCTCGCCATTAATAAAAGTAGCGTATCTATTTGACCCATCCACATGCAGCAGTGTCCTTCCTCCGCCATTCTGCTGCAGCAGAATTATATTTCCTCTGCCCGCAGTATTCATGTACTCTTTATCAAATTTACACCAGAGAGAAACAGAATAGCTATGGTCTACTACATTCATTACATCAGCAACCTGTAAGTATTCTTGGTTGTTATCTGTAAATTGTAAAACTTTACCAAACAACTCATCGTCTGTCGTTTTCAGTGAATCCGAGTTTAGAAGACCATCCCACTTATTTTCCTCAGTCTCTTCGTTTCCGCTTCCGCCTTCACTTCCACTTCCGCTTCCGCCTTCACTTCCACTTCCGCTTCCGCCTTCATTTCCGCCTTCACTTCCACTTCCGCCTTCGCTTCCGCCTTCACTTCCGCTTCCGCCTTCACTTCCGCTTCCACTTCCGCCTTCACTTCCACTTCCGCTTCCGCCTTCGCTTCCGCCTTCACTTCCACTTCCGCTTCCTCCTTCACTTCCACTTCCGCTTCCGCCTTCTCTTCCACTTCCGCTTCCGCCTTCGCTTCCGCTTCCGCCTTCACTTCCACTTCCGCTTCCGCCTTCGCTTCCGCCTTCACTTCCACTTCCGCTTCCGCCTTCATTTCCGCCTTCACTTCCACTTCCGCTTCCGCCTTCACTTCCGCTTCCACTTCCGCCTTCATTTCCGCCTTCACTTCCACTTCCGCCTTCGCTTCCGCCTTCACTTCCACTTCCGCTTCCGCCTTCACTTCCGCTTCCGCTTCCGCCTTCACTTCCACTTCCGCTTCCGCCTTCACTTCCGCTTCCGCCTTCACTTCCACTTCCGCTTCCGCCTTCACTTCCACTTCCGCTTCCGCCTTCGCTTCCGCTTCCGCCTTCACTTCCACTTCCGCTTCCGCCTTCACTTCCACTTCCGCTTCCGCCTTCACTATTTACCAAATTAGGAATCTTATTATTTTGAGAATCCACCCCCTCAAAATTATAGTATACAATTAGGTTATCAATATTATCAATAACACCCTGGTCGTCTTCGCTTTCACTAGCCGTAACCTCCTTTAAAGTAATTTCCATCTTATCTATCTGCGGAGATTTGGTCGTAGGTCCTGTTAAAACAAGTGTTCCGGCTCCAAATGCGTCTACTACTATATCAAAACTGACTGTCCTTGTTTCATTTGAATCACTATGACCAGCCGTTTGAGTACCACTTACAACATTCGTCCCTGACCAACTAAGTGCATTGTCAGGACTGCCGCTTCTATAAGTTACTTTTACCGTATATGTACCTGCCTTTTTTGCATAGAAATGATAGGTAACCGTATCATTTTCATTCAAACAGTTAATAAACTTTCCTTGACTTGCCCAACTTGCTGTTGCAACACTCAACTTCCATCGTTCATCAGCAGGCCCTGTGTTATTTAAGATACCTAATTCCGCCTCCAGAGTTTTACTGCTATTTATCTCTGTGGGAAAAAGAAAAGGATTTTGTTCTGTTATTTCCTCCGAAACCGTCTCAGTTCCCACCAAAATATTCTTGGTACTCACACCCATCACATCCGTCTGGCCTGCCGCCTCTCTCACATATACCACCGGTGTAGGTGCCGCCGCATATGCATTCCCTGACACACTGCAAACTACCAGTCCAAGTGCCAATAATTTCGCGCTAAGTCTTTTCATTTTCTTCCTCCTTTTTATTGCTCATTTTACTTTTTCCCGCCCTTGTCGGCGGCTGCGCTCTAATAGTGTCAAATTTTTATGTAAAGCATGTCTGAAAATTTATTCCTGCAATCTGCCACTTGAGTTCGCCGCATATTTACCTGATTCGGTGAAGGTATAACAACCATCCCTCTCATCCGACACAAATCTCCCACATCGCATGATGCACATCATACAGAAAGAAATTTTCAAACACGCTCCAGAACCTCAGATATCCCTCTTCTATCATCTGATTTTCCATCAGATCTTCTGTTATTGTCCAAGATATATTTCACTTTCACAAATTACTCTTCATTACATTTGCACAATTTCGTCATTTTATATAAATATTTACCCACCCCACCTGATTTTTTTGTATATTATAACATATTTTTTATAATTGTAAATAGTTTTCTTTGTGATTTTTTCTAGGAAATTAGTATGATATAATCCTTTTTACATTGTCTGTTTTTACAATCTTTTCCCAAACAACATATTGTCATCTAACAACAAATTGTTGTTTTTAAACATAAAAAAACAGATGCACAATAAATCCGGCACCTGCTTTCCTTCCATCTCCCAATATGCTCCAGCCCCTGCTGAAAAATACCATTCTGCCATCTGCCCATCCCATTTCACAGTATATTTGCATTGAGTCCGGTCAGCGGCAGCCCCACTGCACCTCCCTCATTCGGCACAAATCTCCTGCAAACTGCAGAAAGCAATTTTCAAATATACTCCAGACTATGCTAAGTCACTTTGACATTTTCCCTCCCATACACCTCTGACAGCTTCTCCACCAGCTCCCCATCGGCCCTTACGCTGCGATTTGGCGGCAGATTCTTGATGGCTTTGGGACTTTCCACATAGATACAGACCCTGTCTCTGCCGTCCGATTCCGCCAGCCGTGCCAACAGCTCTGCCTCTGCCTGTTCATAGGCTTCCTTGGTGGGGAACTTGATCCAAAGCTTCCGCTGCACCTCATCAAAGCCGGTGATTTTCTCGCAGATCAGCTTACCGTCCTTCTCATCCTCCACGGCCACCCTGCCCCTGATGAATATCTTATTATCCTCCATGAGCCTGGCAGCATTCCTTTCATAATCTCTGGGAAAGACGATGACCTCCACCGTACCTGCCAAATCCTCCACCTGCAGGAAGGCCATCACCTTATCATTCCTGGTATACTTTATCTTCTTATCCGTGATCAGGCCGCCGATGGTAACAGTCTGTCCGTCCCTCACCCTGCTCTCCCCGGTTTCTTCATCCAGCAGGAAGTCTGCTGTGGTGTTGGTGATATGCTTTTTCCACATCTCCTCATATTCCTCCAGGGGGTGGCCGCTGACATAGATACCCAGCACCTCTTTTTCAAAAGCCAGCAGCAGCTCCTTGGGATATTCCCCTACCTGGGGCATACGGATATCATACTCCTCCTTATCCTCCTCAGCTGCTATATCAAAAAGAGAGAGCTGGCCTGCCAGGTTGTTTTTCTTGTCCTGCTGGATATGGTCTATAATCTGCGCATACACGCTCATGAACTGTCTGCGGCTGCCGCCCAGCCCGTCCAATGCTCCGGATTTAATAAAGTTTTCCACCGCCCGCTTATTCACGTCCAGCTCGGAGGTACGGGCGATGAAGTCCTTCAGGCTCCTGTATGGCCCCCCTGCCTCTCTCTCCCTCACGATGGCATTGATCACAGGCCGTCCTACGCTCTTGATGGCAGTAAGCGCATAACGAATGGATCCCTCTGATACGGAAAATCCCGCCTCCCCTGCATTGATGTCAGGGGGCAGTATGGCGATGCCCATGCTCCGGCAGGTCATGATATACTCCGATACCTTGTGAGGAAAATCAATGACTGAGGTGAGCAGGGCTGCCATGTACTCCACCGGATAATAATATTTCAGCCAGGCTGTCTGGTAGGACACCACCGCATAGCAGGCCGCATGGGACTTGTTAAAGGCATACTTTGCAAAATCCATCATCTCTGCATAGATCTGCCCTGCTGTCTTCTCATCGATCCCCTTTGCAGCACAGCCGGGCACCCCCTCCTCCTCATTGCCGTAGATAAAATTATCCCTCTCCTTTTCCATCACAGACTGCTTTTTTTTGCTCATGGCACGGCGCACCAGATCGCTCCGGCCCAGGGTATAGCCTCCCAGATCCCGGACGATCTGCATCACCTGCTCCTGATAGACGATGCATCCATAGGTGGGTGCCAGTATGGACTCAAGCTGGGGACAGGTATAGGTAATATCATGGAGATTGTTTTTCCCTCTGATATACTTCGGTATAAAATCCATGGGACCCGGGCGGTACAGAGAGATGCCTGCAATGATATCCTCCAGGCTTCTGGGCTTCAGCTCCTTCATAAAGCTCTTCATCCCGCCGCTTTCCAGCTGGAATACCCCGTCAGTTCTCCCTGTCCCGATAGAAGCCAGCACCGCCTTGTCATCATAGTCAATGCTATTCAGATCCACCCTGACACCATGACCCTTTTCTGCCAGACGTACCGCGTTCTGGATCACAGTCAGGGTTCGCAGCCCCAGGAAATCCATTTTCAGGAGACCCAGCTCCTCTATGGTGGTCATGGTAAACTGTGTGGTTATGGATCCGTCACTTCCCCTGGAAAGCGGAACCAATTCCTCTGCCGGCTCGCTGCAGATCACCACTCCCGCCGCATGGATGGAGGAGTGTCTGGGCAGGCCCTCCAGCCTCCTGCTCATGTGGATCAGGTTTTTCACCTGCTCGTCCTGCTCATACAGCTTCCTGAATTCCGGATTCACCTCAAGTGCCCGTTCAATGGTGATATTCAGCTCATTGGGAATCATCTTGGCAATAGAGTCCACATAGGCATAGGGCAGATCCATGACTCTCCCCACATCCCGGATGACACCCTTAGCCGCCATCGTACCAAAGGTAATGATCTGAACCACCTTGTCAGAGCCGTATTTCTTCCCTACATAGTCAATGACCTCCTGCCTTCTTTCAAAGCAAAAATCAATGTCTATATCCGGCATGGACACACGCTCCGGATTCAGAAAGCGCTCAAAGAGCAGATTGTACCGGATGGGATCGATATCTGTGATCCTCAGGCAGTAGGCTACGATGCTGCCCGCCGCCGATCCCCGCCCGGGTCCCACTATAATGTCATTCTGCCTGGCATAGCTGATAAAATCCCACACGATAAGAAAATAATCCACATACCCCATGCTGCGGATCACATTCAATTCGTAGCCCAGCCTCTCCTGCAGGCTCTGGTCTCCGGCATGACTTCCGTATCTCTCCTGCAGACCCTCCTGACAGAGCTTCTGCAGATAGGTCCAGGAATCATAGCCCTCAGGCACCTCAAAACAGGGCAGCTTGGTCACTCCAAACTCAATATCCACATGGCAGCGTTCTGCAATTCTTTGGGTGTTTTCCAAGGCCTCCAGCGCATAGGGAAACAATTCCCTCATCTGTTCCTCACTTTTCACATAGTACTGGCCTCCCTCATAGCGCATCCTGTCCTCATCGGCCAGCTTTTTGCCGGTCTGTATGCACAGCAGAATGTCGTGAGGCTTCTCATCCTCGGCATAGGTATAATGCACATCATTGGTGGCTACCAGAGGAATATCCAGTTCCTTACTCAGCTGCAGCAGGGTGCTGTTGACATTCTTCTGCTCCGGAAGCCCATGATCCTGAAGCTCCAGAAAAAAGTTTCCTTTGCCGAAGCAGGCCTCATATCTTCGGGCGGCGGCTTTCGCCTCCTCCACCCTTCCCTTCATGATATGCCGCTGCACCTCTCCTGCCAGACAGGCTGAGAGTGCAATGATGCCCTCATGCAGCTCTTCCAGAAGCTCCATATCTATCCTGGGCTTGTAATAGTACCCTTCCGTGAAGCCCCTGCTGACGATCTTCACCAGGTTGGCATAGCCCACATTGTTTTCTGCCAGCAGCACCAGATGATAATAACGGTTGTCTCCTCCTGATGTCTCCTTATCAAAACGGGAGCCGGGCGCCACATATACCTCACAGCCCAAAATCGGTCGGATCCCTGCTGCCCTGGCCTCTTTATAGAAATCGATGACACCGTACATGACGCCATGATCGGTGATGGCTGCGCTATCCATACCCAGCTCCTTTACTCTGCGGACATATTCCTTTATTTTATTTGAGCCGTCCAGGAGGCTGTACTCCGTGTGGACATGCAAATGGGTAAATGCCATATAGCTTCTCCTATTCCTGATGAACAAATGAGAGGCAGGAAGCCCGAGGGGCCCCTGCCGCTGTCAATACTCCTGCTGCTTAAAGATATTTTTTCAAAAGCTCTGCCTTGTCCAGCTTCTCCCAGGGCAGATCCAGGTCGTTGCGCCCGAAGTGTCCATAGGCCGCCGTCTGCCTGTAGATGGGACGGCGCAGATCCAGCATTCTGATGATTCCTGCCGGGCGCAGGTCAAAATTCTCACGGATGATTTCTACCAGCTTCTCATCCTCTATCCTTCCGGTTCCAAAGGTATCCACCATGATGGAGGTGGGCTGTGCCACTCCGATCGCATAAGAGAGCTGGATCTCACATTTATCCGCTATGCCTGCCGCCACAATATTCTTGGCCACATAGCGGGCTGCATAGGCCGCAGACCGGTCTACCTTGGTGCAGTCCTTGCCGGAAAAAGCACCGCCGCCGTGGCGGGCATATCCGCCATAGGTATCTACGATAATCTTCCTTCCTGTCAGTCCCGCATCTCCGTGAGGTCCGCCGATGACAAAACGTCCCGTAGGATTGATATAGAATCTGGTGGCATCGTCGATCAGCTCCTTTGGCAGCACCGGATCAAAGACATATTTTTTGATATCCCGGTGGATCTGCTCCTGGGTCACATCCTCATCATGCTGGGTGGAGAGAACCACTGCCTCCAGGCGAACCGGCCTGCCCTCTGCATCATATTCTACAGAAACCTGGCTCTTGCCGTCGGGCCTTAAATATTTTAAGGTGCCGTCCTTACGCACCTGAGTAAGCTGCCTTGCCAGCTTGTGGGCCAGTGCGATGGAGTAAGGCATATACTCCTCTGTCTCATTGGTGGCATAGCCGAACATCATTCCCTGATCCCCGGCTCCAATAGCCTCGATCTGCTCGTCCGTCATCTTCCCCTCCGCATTCTCCTGCTTTGCCTCCAGGGCCTTATCCACGCCCATGGCAATATCTGAGGACTGCTCGTCGATGGCCACCAATACGGCACAGGTATTCCCGTCAAATCCATATTCTGACTTGGTATAACCGATCTCCCTGATGGTATCACGAGCAATCTTCTGAATATCCACATATGCATTTGTGGTAATCTCACCGGTTACCAGAACAAATCCGGTACAGGTAGCCACCTCACAGGCCACACGGCTCATGGGATCCTTTTCCATCAAAGCGTCCAGTACTGCATCCGAAATGGCGTCACACACCTTGTCGGGATGTCCTTCTGTTACTGATTCTGAGGTAAATAAAAATTTTTCCATTTTGTATCCCTGCTCCCTTCTAAATCTTGATAAATCATGTTCCAGGCATTAAAAAAAACCGCTGACTCTTATTACCTGTTATTATAAGAAGCGGATCCGATATTTAATCATCAAACCCTCTTATTGTTCGATTTGCAGCATCCACCGATGTCCTTCCGTCATCCTGTCAGTTTGCCGTCGTCTTCTCGCTCAGGTAAGCACCTTCCATATATGGGGTTGCCGTGGCTTCACAGATCCTATGTACCTCCACCACTCTGAATAAGAGTTTTTTAATGCAGTATGAAATTTTATCTGGCTCTACCTTACACCATACCCTGTAACTTTGTCAATGTATTTATTGACAATATTCTATTAAAATTTTATAATTTACTGATATAGGGTTTTATTATACAAGCTATCGCAAAAATTCAGGGGGGACCAATATGAAAAAAGTGAATATATCAGCATTAGCACCGGGCATGGTGACCGCAGAGGATGTCTATGACTTCAACCACCGTCTGATACTGCCCAAGGGGCTGGTGCTGACCGACCATACCATTACCAAACTGGAATTATATTCCATTATCAGCGTTAAAATTGAGGATCAAAGAGCCGAGATGCCCAAGGAAGACGCCATACCGGCAGACACCTCTTATTCCCAGAGACTGAAGCTGACAAGTGAATTTCAGAACTTTGAAGTCAAATACACCACGGCTACCAGTATCTTTAAGGCTATTGTGGACGACTCTCTGAGGCATCCTGACAAGCTGGACACCAGACAGCTGATCCAAAACATTGAAACCCTGCTGTCCACCAAGGACAAGCATGTCAACGTATTTGACATGCTTCATAATATGCGGCAGCTGGCAGATGCCACCTACGTCCACTGCATGAATGTAGGCATTATCTGCAACATATTTGCCCACTGGCTGCATATGAGTCCGGAGGATATCGAGACAGCCACTCTCTGCGGGCTGCTTCACGATATCGGCAAGCTTATGATCCCCAATAATATCATCAGCAAGACCGGCAAATTGACTGATCTGGAATACCGGATCATGCAGACCCATCCCCGTGAAGGATATGAGATGCTGCTCACTGCAAATGTGGACGAGCCTATCAGAAATGCTGCCTACATGCACCACGAGAGGTGTGATGGTACAGGCTATCCCCAGCACCTTACCTCGGATCAGATCGATCCCTTTGCCAAGCTGGTTGCCATCGCTGATGTATATGATGCCATGACCTGTGCCAGGCTCTACAGGGGGCCCATGTGCCCTTTCAAGGTCATTGCCGCTCTTGATGATGAAAGCCTGCAAAAATATGATCCACACTACATACTTACTTTTTTGAAGCAGATTGCAGATACTTACCTTCTCCAGAGCGTCCGTCTCTCCAATGGCGAAGTGGGACAAATCGTCTTTATCAATCCCAATAAGCTTTCCAGGCCAACCATCCGGGTGGGAGACAAGTATGTGGATCTGTCTGCACAGTCTGATCTCTATATTGATTCTGTGGTATAACCTTTTATTGAAAAATCCCCGAAGGGCATCGCCCTCCGGGGATTTTTTACTTACTTATTGTATTGATTCTGAAAACGCATCAGCATGGCTGCACATTCTGCCCTTGTAGCATCCCCCTTGGGATCCATCCGGTAGGTTGCCCCGCCATCGTTGGGCTTACCTGTGATCATTTCCACTGCGGTTGCCCACTGCATGTACTTCACAGCCCAGCTGTTCACAGCCGCCTGGTCAGTAAAGTCAGACAGCGACTTTCTTTGGCTGATATCATAGCCCCTCACTCTGGCATACTCATAAAGCATCTTGGCAATCTGCTCACGGGTAATGTTTTTATTGATGCCGTAGCTGCCATCCAGGTAGCCGTCCACGATCTTATTCTCATTTGCCCAGATAATGGCGTTGCTGTACCATTTTCCCGGCTCCACATCGCTGAATTTCTCTGTGAAGGCCACCTTCGGCTCTCCTGCCATACGGTAGAGTACGGTAGCAAACATAGCTCTGTTCAGTGTACGATCCGGCTGAAACTGCGTGGTTCCGGTGATGCCGGTCATAATGCCCTGTCTCCAGACATACTCTATGCTCTTGTGCTTCCAGCCGTTATTCTGTTCCACATCCGTGAAAAGGAACGGCTGCTCTGTGGTTTTCTCCTTTAAAGCACCTACTGCAGTGGCAAGGTCTGCCATTGCCTGCTCCAGGGCTGCCTTTGTGGATGCTGCACTTCCCAGAAGTGTATTTCCTTTGGCAATCTCCCCCTTCACCTTTTCCGCTGTTTCATCCGTATATTTTTTCTCGGCAAGCTTCGCCTCTGCCTGCCTGATCTGATCTCTCAGCTGCTGCTTATAAGGCTCTGCATTCTCAGCAGTGGCGAAACGTACAGACGCTGCTGCTGACTTATTTCCGGCAGCATCCACCGCATAGAGCTCCAGCTCATAGTCAGACGCTTCGCTGAGGCCTGTCAGCAATACCTGGACAGCTGTGCCGTCCACACTTTTCAGCAATACAGTTCCCTGATAAACCTCATATTTCTCTACTCCCACATTGTCCTCAGACGCTGTCCACTGCAGTCTGACACTATTCCATGTAATCTCATCGGCCTTCACCGCAGAGGGTGCCGTGGGGGCCTCCCTGTCCGTTACTGCCACATCAAGATAAGTAATGATCGGGGTCGCAAAGATACTGGGGCTGCTGGGGGTCCCTGTTGACTGAGACACCAGACGGACATAATCCCCCTTGCTCACCTCCAGCTCTACGGCTTCAAAATCTGCTTTTTGATTTACCACTGACATCTCTCCGGAGGTCTGTCTGGGCTCTGTCTCATCATTGACAAACAGATCCAGCCTTGCCGAACCGCCGGAATTGGTGCCCTGCCTTAAATAGGGCTCATCACTTTTCAGTGTAAAGCTGAGGACTCCTGATCTCGGTGCCCGGAAGGTCATGCTGGGTGTAGGCGCATCAGGCCTCCAGTCACAGATGAGCCCATGCTTGGTCTCGTCTACCGTACCCCTGCTTCCCTGTGCTCCCACCATGGTATACTGCTCTCCCAGGTCCCAGACAGCATACTGGCTGTTGTAGGATGTGCCATTGGTATAGCTACCGGTGCCGTCCTTGATCTGGGCAAACCACACATTGCCCTGCTTTGCATCCACATAATCCCGGGTCCAATGATACTCATTCTTTATCTTGATCGTATACACAGTTTCATTTCTGCCGTCCTCTGCCGTTATCTTCAGCTGCATATCGTTTTCAAGCGCGCCTTCCGTGACCTCCGCAGCTCCATTCCATACAGAAACTGCAGCCGTATCAGCCACCTCTATGCCCTTGGTCAACTCCTTCACCGTACAAGGATTATTGGGTGTGGACGGTACATAGATATTCGTTCCGTCCTCCATATAAACAGTGCTGTAAAGGCTTGCATCATTATCCGGCAGGATCTCATAGGTGATGCTATCTCCGTCATAGGAAAGCTCTGCTGTCATGGGAGCCCTCACAATCCCTCCTGCAGGAACCGCTGCCCCTGCTTCATCCTTCACTGTCAGGCCGGCTGCCCTGTCAAATAAAATATTTTCCTTGAATTCCTCCAAGGTGGTATTGGCTGCCAAACCGGAAATTGTATTGGCTGTACCCTCCCGGTATCCGTTTGTGGTAACCGAATATATTTCGGAATCCAGTCTCATTACTACCTCATCACTCTCTGCTGCCCCGATTTCCCTGAGACCGTTCAGCTCAGTGCCGAAGAAGTCTGTTCCCAGCGGGACACCATTATCATCTGTGATCAGCTTTCCTGCTCCGATGGCCGGAGAGCCTGCCGCCGGCTTATAGCCCTCAAATACCTCCAGGGCATAGACCTGCCTGCCGGCCTGCGGCGCTGTGGGCGCTTTCCCCGGATCCGCAAGAACAGCAGTGCCTGCGGCTACCGTAATGGGATTTGTATCCTCGTCGGGTGTAGTTGCATAATTGTAATACAGGTTGTTGTCAAAAACCACCCTGCTTCCTGAGGGGTGCCAGTTTTCCTCTTTGGGTGTGCTTCCTGCATAATAGAAAATATTATTCTCTACCTTGGCCACTCCGTTCTTAAAGTCATTGGGTATAATATTCACACCTTCCTTAATATAGAAGGTATTGTTGTAAACATGGGCATCCGGGTTGCCTGGTATACAGAGCAT
>JALESH010000017.1 GCA_022781985.1 Lachnospiraceae bacterium
CTGAATGGAAGGCTGGCCTACTATCTGCAGAGAGAATACGATGGTATGATCCTGGGGGTAATATCCCCTGCTTCGGAGTTTTTCAATACCACTATTCTGCCCAATATCCTGATAACCCTGACTGTTATTGTGATCATAACCGTCCTCCTGTTCGGGACACGCTATCTGATAGAAAAATATGTCCTTAACGACCTGATGAGTGTGGTTTCTGCCATCGAGGAAATTGGGGAGGGAAATTACGATGTCCGCCTGAAGGAATACACCTCTCCTGAATTTAAGAAGCTGAGTGACGGAATCCACGGTATGCTGGATAAAATCGCAGGGGACATTCATGAGAACGAGGAGCTGCTGGAAAGGGAAAAGGGGGAGTCTGAGGCCAACAGAAAGCTGGTTTCTGCAGTAAGGGGTATCTGTGACAGCCTGAATGCTTCTGCCACAGAGACCATGAATAATGCTGATTCCACCTATAGAGGAGCAGAAGCCCAGAAAAAGACGGTGGTTGAGCTTGAGGACACCATGAGCAGGCTGGCAGAGGAGCTGAGGCAAAGCGCCGATGTGTCCAAGCAGGTTTCTGATACGACATATGAAACGGTAGGCCTGATGCAGGAAAGCAGGAGACATATGGGAGAGCTGGAAAAGGCGATTCTGGAAATCAGTGAGATGGCAGTAAAAATTGAGAAGATTATCAGCGAAATTGATTCTATTGCCAAGCAGACCAATATGCTTTCCCTGAATGCATCCATAGAGGCGGCAAGGGCAGGAGAACAGGGCAAGGGCTTTTCGGTGGTGGCTGTCCAGGTGGGAGAGCTTGCTGCAAGGAGTACTTTGGCAGCCCAGGAAACCAGAGAACTGATACTGAATTCCATTTCAGCCGTAGAGAAGGGAAAAGCAATCAGTGACCAGACTACGCAGAATTATGAGGCTATGGCCCAGGAGGTAGAAAAGACAGGAGGACATGTGGAAAAGATCGCCCTCATGGTGAGGAAAAACGCAGAGATAGTGACCAGCGCAATGGACGAGCTGGGTCGAATTCATGAGGTAGTGGAGCAGAATGTGGAGATTGCGCAAAGCGGCAATCAGATTTCCACTGCCATGGCCCGGGAGGTAGAGAATCTGCTTCAGGTATGTGGAGTGGATCAGTAGGGAATAACGGAAAGAGAGTGTAAGAGGGTAAGCACTTCAGGGGAAAATACTTATGAGTCTGATAGAAGTTAAATCTAAGGATGAGGTTGCAAAAGAAGGATTAAGCTACAGGATCGGGCATACGTTTACCGTGATTCTGCGGCGAGCGCTGTTAATCGTATGTCTGGAATCGATTCTGCTGGGCAGCTTTTTTATACTTATGTATGTACTGAGGGACAACCGCGGTTCTGCCGAAGAGTATACAGAGGCAATCGACCGTGCAATGCAAAGTAAGGTAAGCATGCTGGAGGCAGTTGCCGCCGGAATCAGCAGCGGAAGCTTCACGGACAGCTCTGCTGTTCTGGATTACGTGGATTCCATGGCAGCCATGGATGATCAGATTTCGGCGGTCTACAGCTGCTATGATGAGAATATTACCATCATGAGCGGAGGGTGGCAGCCGCCGGAGGATGTTATCATAACCGAGCGTGATTGGTACAAGGGTGCACAGGCTGATCCCCAGAGGGTTTTTATTTCCAAACCATATGTGGATCTGAAGACCGGGGACATTTGTATCACCCTGTCCAAGGCAACCTATCAGAATGGGAGGATGGCGGGGGCGGTTGGCATGGATCTCTACATGGATAATCTGATCGCTCTGATAGAGGAAAGCTATTCAGCAGACAGCTATGTTTTTTTGGCTGCTGAGGACGGAGATATTCTGGTACACCCCAATGGGGAATTTTCCATGAGTGCAGATAAAATACCTACTGTGCAGGAGGTGAATTCGGGAAGATATCAGTTTTTTATAAAGGGAAATATGGCTACAAGGCTTTTCCTGGATTATAAGGGCGGCCTTAAGCTTGGGATCGGCAGCACTTCCAGGGTGACAGGGTGGAGAGTGATTTCTGTGAAGCAGATATACCTGACAGAGCTTTTCTTTGCCTTGCTCCTGGGTGTGAATCTGGCCATTTGGTTGATTACATCTGCCATTGCAAAAAAGGATGTGAACAAAAAAGTCAGCCTCTTATTTCGGCCCCTGGAGTCCATCAGCAGAAAAATGGCCAGAGTTGCACAGGGTGATCTGACGGTGGTATTTGATGAGGAGAAGAACTCCACGGAAATAGAAAGGCTGTCAGACTCCATAAGTGACATGCTTGCCAGTCTTCAGTTTTATATTGCCAGTATTTCAGATACGGTGACAGCCATTTCGGATAAGGATCTGACAGTTACAATAGAAGGAGATTTTAAAGGAAGCTATGTGCAGATTAAGGATGCCCTGGAAAGTATTATCAAAAATTTAAATGAGACCTTCCGACAGATTAGCAGGGAGGCTGAGAATGTTCTGGAGTTTTCCGAAAAGCTGGATATGACAACGGAGAATGTGGCGCAAAGTGCTTCCATGCAGAATGAATCCGTTGGCAATGTTTCCGGGAATATGATGCAGATTACAGAGCAGACAAGGCAGATCACGGAGCGGGCGGTATGTATTCGTGATATTGCAGAGATTACCAAGGCGCATTTGGAAGAAGGCAATCGTGAGATGGCTGAGCTTGTAGGCGCAATGAACAGCATTGATTCCTGTTATGGTGAGATTGCGGACTTCGTTGGAACGATTCAGGCTATTGCTTCCCAGACGAAGCTGCTTTCCTTAAATGCTTCCATTGAAGCAGCCCGGGCAGGGGATGCGGGAAGAGGCTTTGCCGTAGTTGCGGATGAAATAAGTACGCTGGCTGCATCCAGCGCAAAGGCAAGCGAGAATATCAGCAAGCTGATTATGGAATCCCAGTCTGCTGTTTCCGCCGGAAAAGGGCTGGTTGCCGATACCTCTGCAACGATTCAGCAGGGAATGGAGGATGCTGTCCGATCCAAGCATCATATCGATGAAATCGTGGACTTTGTGGAGAAACAGCAAAAGGCAATGGAACACATGAATCAGGAATTAAAGGATGTGGCAGGAATGGTGGAGAATAATGCGGCAAGCGCAGAAGAAAATACTGCCATCAGCCAGCGGCTAAATGAATGTGCCCAGAGCGTGAAGCAGATGGCAGATGCCTTTATTTTGAGCTAGACCGTGTTTGAAAATTCCTCCTCGCAGTCTGAGCATTGGATTCGGTCAGAAGCCCGGAAAAGATATGGATGAGATGCCATGTCTTTTCTGGGCTTTATGGTTTTAAAATAGAAGGAGCAAATAGCAGATGAGGGAAAAAGTGAGGCAGAGGCTGGAAAGCCTGAGAAAGGAAATGGAAAAGGAGGGAGTGGACTTTTACCTGATATCTTCTTCCGACTTTCATCATTCGGAGTATGTACATGATCATTTTAAGGTGAGGCAATATTTTTCCGGTTTTACCGGCTCTAATGGCACCCTGGTGGTAGGAAGGGATATGGCGGGGCTTTGGACTGACGGCAGATATTTTGTCCAGGCAGGAAAGGAGCTGGAGGGGACTGGGATCACCCTTTTTCCTATGCTGGAGGAAGGGGTGCCTGACATCCCCCAATTCCTGTACGAGAATATGCAGGAGGGGCAGACCCTGGGCTTTGACGGCAGGACGGTGAGCTGCCGGGAAGGAAGGAGGCTGGAAAAAAAGCTGGCTGCCAGGAAGGCTTCCGTCAGATTTACACTGGATCTGGCAGAGCGGGTCTGGAGGGACAGGCCGCCTCTTCCCTGTCATGAGGTATCGGTGCTGCCGGTGGATATCAGCGGAAGGAGCGCCGGGGACAAAGTAAGGGAGGTCAGGGAGGGGCTGCAAAAGGCCGGGGCAGACTATCTGCTGCTGAGCAGACTGGATGACCTTATGTGGCTTCTGAATATCCGGGGAGGGGATGTGTCCTACAATCCTGTGGCATTGTGCTATGGATTTCTCAGCCCGGACAGGGTATATCTGTTCCTGCAGTCCGGGGCAGTCACAAAGGCTCTGGAGGAGCATGCAGAGGGAAACGGGGTTGTGATCAGGGGCTACCATGAGATATGGGATTTTTTGGAGCATTATGCATACAGTGGCAGGGTACTCCTGGATGAAGGCAGCATAAGCTATGCCCTGTTTCAGACAGTTGCCGGGCAGACAGGGTATGTGAACGGAAGCAGTCCCACAGAGCTTTTGAAGGCTGTAAAAAATCAGACCGAGCTGGCACAGATGGAGGAGGTATATCTGAGGGACAGCGTGCAGCTCATCAAGTTTATCTACTGGCTGAAGCAGAATATAGGAAAGCAGGAGATCACAGAGGTTTCGGCTGCAGCCTGCCTGGATGGGCTGCGCCGGGGAGCGGAGGGATTTTTGGATCTTTCCTTTCCCACCATCTGCGCCTATGGGGAAAATGCAGCCATGATGCATTATCAGGCCCTGCCGGAAAGCTGTAAGAGACTGGAGCCAAGGGGGATGCTGCTGGTGGATTCCGGCGGACAGTATATTGGGGGGACTACGGATGTGACCAGGACCATTGTACTGGGGGAGATCAGTGAGGAAATGAAAATGCATTTTACCAGGACAGCCGTGGGGCTGCTGCAGCTGAGTCATGCCCGGTTTCTGTATGGGTGTACAGGCAGGAACCTGGATATTCTGGCCAGACAGCCCCTTTGGGAGATGGGTGTTGATTACAAATGCGGCACAGGACATGGCATCGGATATATGCTGAATGTCCATGAAGGGCCACAGAATATCCGCTGGCGGTATTTCCCCGGTGCGGAGGAGGCAGTCCTCCGGGCCGGGATGGTGGTTTCCAATGAGCCGGGAGTCTACAGGGAGGGCTGCTATGGAATCCGCACCGAGAATATTATGGCTGTCCGGGAGGAAGAAAAGAATGGAGACGGACAGTTTATGGGCTTCCATACCCTGACCTATGTCCCCATCGACAGGGAGGCCATAGATACTGCCTATATGCAGCCCATCGATGTGGAGAGGCTGAACGGGTATCACCGGGAGGTATACAGGAGGACAGAAAAATATCTGATAGAGGAGGAGAGGAAATGGCTGTCAGAGGTGACAGCGCCGCTGCCCTGTCACTTGAGGCAGGTTCCGTCTTCCTTCGGCAGCCAGGCTGGAACCGGGAAAAAGGTATGATATTTTTTCATACTTTATCATTGATGTATTTTTCTTTATTATCAAGGTGAAGAACCATACGAAGCAAAATGTACACATTATAAAAGGAGGTATTTATGAGGGTTGTAAAAGCTATGGCAGCATTTCTTCTGGCAGCTGGTCTGTCGGTGCTATGCGGTCATGAGATTTCAATGGCGGCGGAGCCGTCAGCAGATACTCCCGTGCAGGTGGGGGAATCGCCCTATAAGCTGCAGTGGAGGGTGGGGGATCCCACCAGTGAGACGGAAGGGAGATATCAGATTTATCCCGTACCTCAGAGTATAGAGTATCCATCAGGAGATTCCTTTCAGCTGCCTCAGGAGGTTAAGGTGGCTGTAGCATCAGGAATAGATGAGAGCACAAAGAATTATATCAGAGAGGTGCTGACAGGCAGACATCATACAGTAAGCCTTGTGGAGGCTTCGGATGAATCTGCCAACATCCGCCTTGGCATCAAGGGGGACGGAGGACTGGCTGATACTGCCATAACGGATGCCGCTGCCGACCTGTTTGCAAAGACAGATGCCTATGCCCTGCGTGTGTCCGGGGGCAAGGTGAATATTGTGGGCAAGGACACCACGGCAGCCTTTTACGGGGTAGCTACCCTGAAGATGATGCTTTCCTCCCTGGCAGAGGAGCAGCTGGTTCCGGTGAAGATCGATGACTATGCCTCCATTCCCCTCAGAGGTATTGTAGAGGGCTTCTACGGCGGCTTTACCGAGGAGCAGAGAAAAAGCGAAATGCTTTTCTGCAAGGATGTGAAGATGAATGTATTTGTCTATGCATCCAAATCAGACAACTATCACATAGAGCAGTGGGCAGAGCTTTATCCTGAAAATATGATGAACCATTTCAGAGAGTTGATGGAGATACAGGAGGAGACCAAATGTGAGTTCGTATGGTCTGTTCATGGGAAGCATTTCTTCTCGGGAATGAATGACAGCAACAGAACAGCCAGAATCGATCAGATGAAGGCAAAGTTCCAGCAGCTGATGGATATCGGCGTGAAGCGGTTTGCCCTGCTGAATGATGACTTCGGCGCAGGCTCCGTGGAGTTGGTAGTGAGCGTATCCAATGAACTGAATGCATGGCTGAAGGAAAAGGGCTGTAAGCCTCTCAGCTACTGTCCCCAGGGCTATAATGTCTCCTGGGCAGGAAACGGCAATGAGATGCGGGGACTCAGCGCCCTGGATGACGATATCCTGATCTACTGGACAGGACGGGATGTAAACTCCCCCTTCTGGCAGGATTCCATCGACTATGTCATAAATAATTCCAAAGACGCCAACGATCAGAGCAGCCATCAGACCCCTATATTCTGGGTGAATTACCCCTGCAACGAGCATACCAAGAAGGGACTCCTCATCGGCAGCGCCAAATATTACCTGAAGGACGGCATCACAGGGCTGGGAGGCGCCGTGTCCAATCCGGTGGCCTTTGCAGAAACCAATAAGGTGGCCTTTTTCCAGCTGGCCAATTATTTCTGGAATGTAAACAACGTGGAGGCAAATGCGGACTATGTCTGGGAGCAGACCTTTAAATATCTGCAGCCGGAGGTCTATGATGCTTATCTGACCATTGCCAGAAATGCATGTGAGGCTCCGGATTCCGGACGGATACCCGGCAGGATCGACGAGTCGGCCTATATCCAGGCGGATCTGGAGGCAGTGCAGACCGCAGTCCGGAATGATACGCTGACAGGGGACAATGTCAATGCCCGGAACCTGCTGGCAGAATTCGTACATATCCAGGAAGCCATGGATGATATGGAGGAGAACTGCCTCAATGAGAATCTGGTAAAGGAACTGGCCAATCCCGGACATATCTCGGGCATCAGCAAGGGAGAGGGCTGGCTGCATGCCCTGAGGAATATCGGCAGGGCAGGAGAGCTGCTGGTGAGGGCCGAACTGGAGCTGACAAAGGAAAACCCGGACAGGAATGTGGTATGGGAATATTTTTCAGGGGCTGCCACAGAGCTGGAGCAATACAACGCAAGAACCTTTGTTTCCCAGGGCATTGCTGGTAAGTCCATCAAGGCAGGCACTAAGAGGATCCTCCCCTTTATCAATGTGCTGCTGGCTGATGTGGAGTCCTATATCACTGCCCAGAGCGAGATGACAGAGCCGGAGGCACCGGCCAACAGGATTTTCACCAATGTATCCGGCCTGGCAGAGACTCCTCTCACCATCCAGAACAATGAATTCAGCGTAAGAGGGGTGAATGGAATCACCTTAAATGTAGGTGAGTATGTAGGCATCAAGAAAGCGGGGATCGCAGAGATCACCGGCTTTGTACTGGAGGGCCAGGGGTTGGATGCCCTCACTTTGGAATATTCCCTCCATGGGGATCAGTGGGTCAGCGCAGAGGCCGGGGAGCCGGAGACTCCGGTATTGGCCCGTTATGTCAGGCTGAGGAATGGGGGAAGCAGCCGGGTACAGGTCGGTTTGAAGAAGCTGGGTATTCGTGTCAGCAATGAGGAGCCGGTGATGAAGGTGACCAGCAGTATTACTCAGCTGGAAAGCGGAGCCTGGGACGATGTGCTGGACGGCAGCATGACCACCTTTGTGCAGACCGGAAGAAACCAGGCAGTGAATGATACCATCACCATCGATCTGGGTGAGCAAAGGCCCATCCATGACATTACCTTCTACACGGAGGACGGCAGCCATCATATTTACTATGCAGAGGTGGCTATCTCCTCCGATGGCCAGAGCTATGGCAATGCCATAGGAACCATAGACGACACGACCAATGGGGACAATATTGTTCCCCCCTACCGCCGCTATGCCTTTGATGCCGGGGGACAGCAGGGCCGCTACATCCGCCTGAGGATCACACAGGCATATGATGCCAAGATCAACCTCCGGGAGGTGGAGATTAACCGGAGCGCTCCTGAGTACGATTCCGGCAGGACTCCGGCCCAGGCAGTCATCGGTTCGGTGAGCTATGGGCTGGCCAGGGTGGCGGATGGAGATACCTCTACCGTCTACACTGTGGAAGCCATGCCCGCCAATGCCTATCTGGAATACCGGATCACAGACAACACGGCGGTGGAGCAGTTTACAGTATTTCAGGGAACGGCCAGCCATGCAGCCGTATCCATTACCGATGGAGAGGGGCAGACCCATCAGCTGGGCAATGCGGATGGTAAGTTCAGCATATTTACTGTGCCCGATGGGAAGACAGTGCGTAAGATCCGCCTGGAATTCACTCAGGGCAGCAGGGCAGCCATCCATGAGATCGGACTGAAATGCCGGCCGGATGTTTCAGGAGATGTAGGTGTGGCAGTGGAAAATATCTATCTGGATGAGGCTCCTGAGGATTCTGTTCAGAAGGTGAATCTGGCACTGGGACAGCCGGTGGAGGTGCCCAGTGCCGAGGGCGGCAATCCGGCAGCAGGTGCGGTAGATGGAAATACGGGGACACGCTGGGCCGGCAACAGCGGCAGCAGCGGATGGTTCCTGGTGGATCTTGGGGTATATACCAATATCATAGAGGATATTAGTGTCTCTTATTACAACAAGGTGTACCCTACGGATTACAGCATTCAGGTTTCTAATGACAGGGAAAGCTGGGTGACTGTGAATACGGGGACTCATACCACTACAGAGGCGCATCCGGTAGATACGGCCCGGCTGGAGACACCTGTTGCGGCCCGTTATGTCAAGCTGGTGTTCAACAGCTTCAATACGGCAGCGGCAGTACAGAACAGTATCAGCATCAAGGAGCTGGAGGTGAACGGGGTAAGGCGTACCGGTTCCATGGAATACAGCCGGGCAGGGGAACTGTCCCCGATCCATGTAGAGGTAGCGGAGACGGTGGCGCTTCCTGAACTGGTGGATGTGACGGTCGCCGATATGGAAGGAGCGGAGTATGAGGTTCAGGTGCTGCCCCTGTGGACCCCTGCAGCTGTAGATACCTCAAGTGCGGGAGTCAGGGAATTTACGGCAGCCCTTCCTGTTACGGTGAACCTGGATAATGCAGGGGGCATCCAGTGCATCCAAGAGGTCAGAGTGGGCAATGTGTCGGATGAGAGAAATGTCAACCTGGCTCTGAACCGGCCGGTACAGGTCTCCGCAGTGGAGGAAACCGCCGGCGGGGCAAGTACGGGCCATACCGGGGAACGGGCGGTGGACGGCAGCGCAGATACCCGCTGGAGCAGCGGGGCCCTGAATGAAAGGGCTGCAGGCCAGGCGGCAGATCAATGGATCGTGGTGGATCTGGGCAGAAGACCGGTGCTGATCAGGGAGATCCGTGCAGCATATTATAATAAGGTGTGGCCCATGCAGTACCGCATGGAGCTGTCCAACGACCAGCGCAGCTGGGTGACAGTGGAGAGCTATGAGAGGGAGGCCGGTGACACTGCCAATGTAACGGATGTGAAAGCCTTTGAGGTTCCGGTCAGTGCGCGTTACCTGCGTCTGTACTTCCCGGAGGGACAGCTCAATACCCAGGCTGCAGGAGGAGCAGTGTCCATTAAGGAGCTGACTGTCACAGGAGACAGGCTGCTGGAGCCGGTGACCTATACAGGCCTGACAGATACCTTTGAGGATGCAGAGGTAGAAAGCGATGCCACAGTGGAGGAGCTGGAACTGCCGGTACTGCTGAACGCTGTCTGGAGAGCAGAGGGAGCAGAGGAAGCAGAAGCTGTCCGAATCCTGGCAGACTGGGACACGGCGGCCTTTGAGGCAGTCGGAGAGGGAGAAGCCCTGCTGACGGCTGTGCCTTTTACCGATGCTTATCATAAGAATACGGACAATCTGAGGGCATCGAAGAGGGTGATGAAGAGGGTCGTTCAGACAGAGCCGGATGAAGTAAGGGCCTTACAGGCCAAGGTAGAGGAAGCAAAAGTCATAGGGGCAGAAAAATGGACGGCAGACAGCTATCGGAGGCTGCAGGATAAATTGGCGGAGGCTGAGCGCCTGCTGGAGGGAGCGCCTACAGCCGGTCAGGCAGAGGACATGCTCAGGGAGCTGGCCGCAGCCATCGCCGGATTGGTGGAAAAGCCGGAGGCTCCTGCAAAGGTCTTTCCCTTCACGGATGTAAAAAAGATAGAAGGAAACTGGAAATATGAAAGCGTGAAATATACTTATGAAAATAATATCATGAACGGAATATCGGGAACTACGGAGTTCCGGCCGGATCATTCCCTCACTAGGGGCATGTTTGCTACTGTGCTCTACCGTATGGCAGGAGAGCCGGAGGTGACTTTCTTTAATAAGTTTACCGATGTGGCAGCCGGAAAATGGTACAGCGATGCCATCATCTGGGCCAACCAGCAGAAGATCGTAGCCGGATTCAGCGATGGAAGCTATGGTGTAGATACGGAAATTACCCGCGAGCAGATCGCCAAGATGCTGTATGAATATGCCAGGGCATGTAAGTATGATGTGAGCGCTTCCGGGGAACTGGGCGGCTTCACTGATGCCAATGAGGTAAATGGCTGGGCAGCAGGCTATATGAAGTGGGCAGTGGCAGTGGAGATGATCACAGGCAAGCCCAACGAGGGAGGCGGCTACCGTCTGGATCCCAAGGGCCAGGCTACCAGGGCGGAGTGTGCAGCCATGCTGATGCGCTTCCAGAAGAAGTATAAATAGTTTGAAGCCCAGCCTTGACTTTTATTATGGCTTCTGACATAATATATAAGATGTGTCAGGTCAGGCACAAAGGCGTGCAAAACCGTATGTTTATGAGCTTAGTTTACATAGGATACGGTACAAAATATATCAAATCAAGGAGGACGAATCATGTCAACAAAAGCGTACTACCCAATTAATGAAATTGGAGCCGGAAAAGTTGGTTTTTCAAAAACCAGATCGATTATCGAAGCTGCTTTTTATGGGAATAACGTAGTGAAGGTGAATACCCTGAAAGAAGCTTATGAGCTGGCAAAAAATTCTCCGGGCACTGTAGTAACAGATATGAAGATTAAGGATGGAGAGACCTTCGGGCTGGAAAAGGATTCCAGAGTGTTATTGTTCAACGATGGCGCTGTTACAGGACGTTATGCAGCAGCCCGCCGTATCAAGGGAGAGCCTGGCGTAGATGAGGGTAAGCTTGACAAGGTTGTTATGGATGCCATCTATGAGACACGCTGGAAGACCATGTACCATGCAGAGTGCTTCATTGGTCTGGATCCGGAGTTCATGGCAAAGGCACATCTTCTGATTCCCGAAGGGGAGGAGAACATCCTTTACAACTGGATGCTCAACTTCCAGTATATGTCTGACGAATATGTAAAGATGTACAAGGAGTCCAAGGCCATCGGCGACGGAAATGAGCCGGATATCTATATCTTTTCCGATCCCCAGTGGGTACCCGGAAACAGGCCGGATGTGGATTACAGCTGCCTGAGCGATCCTCTTACACTTTGCTACTTTGATACCAACCAGAACTGTGCAGCTATCCTTGGTATGAGATACTTCGGAGAGCATAAGAAGGGTACTCTTACCATGGCCTGGGCACTGGCTAACAGAAACGGCTATGCTTCCTGCCACGGCGGACAGAAGGAGTATCTGCTTCCCGATGGAAGCACCTACGTTGCATCTGTTTACGGTCTGTCCGGTTCCGGTAAGTCCACTCTGACACATGCTAAGCATGGCGGCAAATACGAGATCAAGGTGCTGCATGACGATGCTTTCATCATCAACACAGACACCTGTGCTTCCATTGCTCTGGAGCCTACCTACTTTGACAAGACCTCGGACTATCCTACAGGCTGCCCGGATAATGAGTATCTGTTATCTGCACAGAACTGCTCCTGCACTCTGGATTCAGAAGGAAAGATCCAGCTGGTGACAGAGGATATCAGAAACGGCAACGGACGTGCCATCAAGTCCAAGCTCTGGTCTCCTAACCGTGTAGACAAGATCGATGCTCCGGTTAATGCAATTTTCTGGATCATGAAGGATCCTACCATCCCGCCTGTAGTGAAATTAAAGGGTGCGGCACTGGCTTCCGTTATGGGTGCTACACTGGCCACCAAGACCTCTACAGCAGAGCGTGTTGCAGCAGGCACAGACCTGAATGCACTGCGTATCGTGCCTTATGCGAACCCATTCAGAACCTATCCGTTGGTAAATGACTATGACAAGTTCAAGAAGCTGGTGGAGGAGAAGGATGTAGACTGCTACATCATCAATACTGGTGATTTCATGGGCAAGAAGGTAAAACCTGCAGATACCTTGGGTATCCTGGAGGCTATCGTAGAAGGAAAGGCCGACTTCACACAGTGGGGACCTTTTGAAGACATTGAGATCATGGATTGGGAGGGCTTTACACCTGATCTGAACGATGCCGATTACAAGGCTCAGCTGAAGAGTGCTATGCAGAACCGTGTAGATGCAGTTAAGGGCTTTGCAGAGAAGAAGGAGGGCTATGATAAGCTTCCTGATGAGGCACTTGAGGCAGTTCAGAGGCTGGTAGACGCTCTTAACTGATTCCTTTTTCCTGAGGGGAGCTGCAGCTGTCCTGTATAGGAATAAGAGGAAGGGAGTATGACACCGAAACAGCAATATTATAAAACCGTGGCAGATACGGTTATCAAAAATCTTGAAAGGCGTCAGATGGAGGGCTATTACTGCAAGGACAGGAAGGAAGCGGTGGAGAAGGTGATGGAGATGCTTCCGGAAGGTGCCAGCGTGGCTTGGGGCGGCTCCATGACATTGGCGGAAGCAGGACTGACGGAGGCTCTGAGGGGCAGCTCCCTGCAGGTAATCGACAGAGAGCAGCCCCGGACGCCGGAGGAACAGCGGAGGATGTACGGAGAAATCTGCTGCTGTGACTATTTCTTTATGAGTACCAATGCCATCACCCTGGATGGAGAGCTGGTCAATATCGACGGCAGGGGCAGCAGGGTTGCCTATCTCTGCTTCGGGCCGCAGAACGTAGTGATTCTGGCCGGCATGAATAAGCTTGTAGGAGATGTGGAGAGCGGCTGTAAGCGAGTGCGTGTCTCGGCTGCGCCGCCCAATACAGTAAGGCTGGACAGAAAGACTCCCTGTGCTGTCACAGGCCGCTGCGGTGACTGTCATTCTCCGGACTGCATCTGCTGCCAAACTGTCATTACCAGACACTCTGCCGTTCCCGGCCGTATCAAGGTCATACTGATCGGAGAAGAGCTTGGGTATTGATGTCAGTTGGTTATTACCAAAATTTACAGTTGTATTTTGCTGTAAGATTGGATATAATATAACTAACCTGGAATGTACGACAACTCTTGTTATTTTGAACCTACATTTACTTTAAACGGGATTCCTACATCGCCTGATGGCTGTCAAGCCCCCACTCATTGGAGGATTGGAGGGGAAGGCAAAAGTCAGGTTGCGGTTACCCACCTAGCCTGGCTAGGAGTCAAAGGACAGGAACCGGCATTTTGGGGGATATTTAAGTAGTATACTACGAAAGAAAAGAGCAGCCGTATGGCTGCTTTTTTGCACAGCAGGATTTTCTGCCGTAAAAAAAGCTTTTGATAAGAAAATCGGGATCTGGGAGATTGGAAATGAGTATAAAAGAAAGGCTTTGGGCAAAGCTTCTGCTGATTGTGTCCGGGCTGCTGATCATCGGCTACATATTTTTTGTCAGTATCAGGACAGATAGGAGGAGCCAGCCGGAGGGAGAGCCGGTCAGGCTGCAGGATGTATTGATACTGACTGAGGCCCTGGACGAGAGCTATGGCAGAGAAGAGCCTTATCTGGAATTGAATAAGGCCTTGGAGGCGAATGGTGAAAGCTATGTGACCTACAGACAGTTTCAGAGGCTGTCAGAGCTTCTGGATGGGCAGGAGAATACGGACAGGGAAAAGCAGATGCTCATTGAGCTTTCAGAGGAATATGACAGAAAATATAGCGAAGAGTCCTTTCTTTTGCTGGAGGACTGGTACCGTTTCTATGGCAGCTGGGTGGATGCCCGGGGGATGGAGGATGTGCTTCGGCCTGTCAATATAACGGTTCTGGGAGTGGGAAGTCAGGTTACAGACGGAGATGGGAAGCCTCTGCCGGAGGATCGCCTGCTGACAGGGGAGGGTACATATGCCTATCGCTCCGATTTATTTCAAGTACGCAGATATCAGACATTGAAGGCATATATAAAGGATGAAATCCTGCTGACAATTATGGAGACAGTGGAGCCTGATATGAGTCTGCAAAACCTTTGGGTGGTAGAGGCAGATACAGAGAAACTGCAGGTCTTTTATCAAGGCTATGAGATTTGGTTTCCTTATGAGGAGGCTGAGAGCGCACAGAGAGAGCAGATTGCAGATTTAGCCTTTTCGGAGGGGATCCTGCGGTCAGTAAAGCTCAAAAAGGAGAAGGTGGGCGGCAGGCTGCTGAGTATGGGTGACGGGATGCTGGAGATAGAGGGCATGGGGGAGTATGCCTGTGCAGAGGATATGAGAGTCTACCGCCTTTATGACAGCCTGGCGGAGGGGGAGCTGAAGGATCTTCGGATAGGCTATGATTATACGGATTTTGTGATAGAGGAGGGCCGGGTCTGCGCAGCGCTGATCAGCAGGGATGAGGCCATGGAAAATATCCGTGTGGTCATTAAAAATACGGATTTTGCAGACATATATCATGAGAAGGTGAAATTGACAGCAGATACGGATTTTGTGATCCGTTACGGAGACTATGCTGACAGGGAAAGCAGGGAGTTTCCGGCCGGAGAGACGGTGGAGATAGATGAGCACAGCGAATTTTTTCAAGGGGAAAGGATCTGCATAGAGCCCATAGCCCTGACGGGAAAAATCACCCTGCTGTCGGTGGAGAGAACCCAGGGGACGCCGGCCTGCAGAGGAAAGCTGGAGATCACAAGGGCTGAGGAGGGGCTGGTGATCGTGAATGAAGTCCTTTTGGAGGAGTACCTGTATTCTGTGGTGCCCAGCGAAATGCCCGCATCCTATCCGCTGGAGGCATTGAAGGCTCAGGCTGTATGTGCCAGGACCTACGCTTACCGCAATATGCAGAGGGCGGGGATGGCAGACTTTGGCGCCCATGTGGATGACAGTGTGGGGTATCAGGTGTATAATAATATTGCAGAAGATGCCCGAACCACCAGGGCGGTAAAGGAAACCAGAGGGCGGCTTCTGTATTATGGGGAGGAGCTCTGCGGCTCCTATTACTATTCTACCTCCTGCGGCTTTGGTACGGATGCCGATGTATGGAAGTCAGAGAGTAAGGAGGATGTTTCATATCTCCGGTCCGTCCGGATAGGGAGGGAGGAGGGGGGATATACCGGAGAGAGCATGATGGAGGAGGAAAACTTTGCATCCTTTATCTGCGATAAATTTGACTCTGATTATGAGAGTGAGGAGGCCTGGTATCGGTGGACCTGCAGGGTGGATGCAGTGGATGAGGAGAGGATGCTGGAGAACCTGAAGAAGCGCTTTGCAGCCAATCCAAAGCTGATCCTTACCAGAAATCAGGAAGGCGGTTATGAGAGTGCGGAGGTGAAAAAGCTGGGAAAGGTAAGAGATATCCGGATCGTAAAGAGGGGCAGGGGCGGCGTGGCTGATGAACTCATTCTGGAAGGGACAAAAAACACCTTCAAGGTAGTTTCGGAGTATAATATTAGGTGTGTACTGAGTGACGGCAGGAGTATGATCATCAGGCAGGACGGAAGTGAGGTTCCGGCAGGAAGTCTGCTGCCCAGCGCCTATTTTACTGTGGAGGCGCAAAAGGAAGAGGAGGTGCTGACGGGATACAGCCTCACAGGAGGAGGCTATGGCCACGGAGTGGGGATGTCCCAGAATGGTGCAAGGCAGATGGCGGAGCAGGGATATGGAGCAGATGAAATACTGACATTTTTTTATGCCTCCTGTGAGGTCAGAAATATTTATTAGTGAGGATACGGGATGAGAGAAGAAATACTGATGAGGGCCATTCATCTGGTCAGAGATTTTAAAAGGCAGATCAATAAAAAAAATATCAGTGCGTTTGCATCCAGTACAGCGTTCTTTCTGTTTGTATCGCTGATTCCCATGCTGATACTGCTCTGTTCCATCCTTCCCTACACAGCATTTACAGAGGCTGATCTTATGACCTTTCTTACGGCCCTGACGCCGGACGTGATAGACTCCTTTGTGGTTTCCATCATTGCGGATGTATATGACCGGTCCATAGGAGTGGTATCCATAGCAGCCATCAGTACCCTTTGGTCAGCGGGCAAGGGAATGATGGCTCTTCTCAGGGGATTGAATGCGATCAATGATGTAGAGGAGGGAAGAGGCTATCTGATGCTCAGAGGAATCTCTTCTTTTTATACGGTGATCTTTCTGGGTGTGACGGTATTGTCCCTGGTGGTCATAGTGTTTGGCGGTGTGCTGGTGCAAGCTGTGATCAGAGTGATCCCCCAGTTGGAGAGGCTGTTTCACTTTCTGATGAATTTCAGGCTGCTTTTTGTGCTGGCCATTATGATCATCGTTTTTTCCATGATGTATACCTATATTCCGGATAAGAAGCTGAAATTGGTATTTCAGGTTCCGGGAGCTGTTTTTTCGGCCATCCTGTGGAATCTATTCTCCTGGGCTTTTTCCATCTATGTGGAAAGCGGGGCGAACGGCTTCAGTACCTATGGAAATCTGGCTACCATTGTGATCATTATGATCTGGCTGTATATATGTATTTATATCATCATGATAGGGGCTTATGTGAACCGCTATTTTTCTCCTGTTTTCCATTTTCTCTTTATCTGCAGGCAGATAAGGAAAGCAGGGTAGGATTTGGACTGCTGCAGGTATCTGTGGCATCCGGCGCTCAGGAGGCTTGACAATCGGCCAAAGATTCACTACAATGGGAAGCAGCAAAAGCATAATGAGAAAAGCTGTGAAGGCGCGGGCAGGCTGCAGGAGATAAGCCTGCCGTCAGAATCACATTTTCTGCCAGAGAGAGGAGGCCCTTGGCTGAAAGCCTCCTTCAGTTCAAATGTGATTTCAGCTTCCCGCCGGAGCTTCCTGTATGAAAGGAGAGTAGTACAGGACGTCTGCACACGTTACGTGGAGAGGTGCCTGCTGTCTGCAGCAGGAATATGGGTGGTACCGCGGAAGATATTCGTCCCTGGCATTTTTGTCAGGTTTTTTTTATTTTAAAATTTATTCTATTTTCATACGAAAGGGAGAGCTATATGGACATGAAAGAAAGACTGGAACAGATCAAGGCCGAAGCCATCAGGCAGATTGAGGCCAGTGAGAAGCTGGAAAGGCTGAATGAGATCCGGGTAAATTATCTGGGCAAGAAGGGGGAGCTGACTGCCGTATTGAAGGGGATGAAGGATGTGGCAGCAGAGGAGCGGCCCAGGGTGGGACAGATGGTGAACGAGGCCAGAGAAGAAATTGAGAAAAGGCTGGAGAATTTTAAGCAGAAGATGGAGAGGGTGGCCCTGGAGGCCAGGATGAAAGCAGAGGTTATCGATGTCACCCTGCCGGCCAGAAAGAATAACGTAGGGCATCGTCATCCCAATACCATTGCATTGGAGGAGGTGGAGAGAATCTTTATCGGCATGGGCTATGAGGTGGTGGAGGGTCCTGAGATAGAAAAGGACTATTATAACTTTGAGGCCCTCAATATTCCCGATGGCCATCCGGCCAGAGATGAGCAGGATACCTTCTATATCACCAGTGATATCCTGCTGAGAACCCAGACCTCCTCCACCCAGGTGCATGAGATGGAGAAGGGCAGGCTTCCCATCCGCATGATTGCACCGGGAAGGGTCTTCCGTTCAGACGAGGTGGATGCTACCCATTCTCCTTCCTTCCATCAGATAGAGGGGCTGGTTATTGATAAAAATGTGACCTTTTCTGATCTGAAGGGTACCCTGGCAGAGTTTGCAAAGGAGCTGTTTGGGGATAAGACAAGGGTAAAGTTCCGTCCCCATCATTTTCCCTTCACGGAGCCAAGCGCGGAGATGGATGTGTCCTGCTTTAAGTGCGGAGGCAGCGGCTGCCGTTTCTGCAAGGGCTCAGGCTGGATCGAGATCCTGGGCTGCGGTATGGTACATCCCCGGGTACTGACTATGAGCGGCATCGATCCGGAGGAATACACAGGCTTTGCCTTCGGTGTGGGTCTGGAGAGAATCGCCCTCCTGAAATACGAAATTGACGATATGCGTCTGCTTTATGAGAATGACATACGTTTCCTGAAGCAGTTCTAGGAATAAAAGCAGGAAGAAAGGAAAGGTTATTAGAGATGAATACAGCATTATCATGGATTAAAGCATATGTACCGGAGCTGGATTGTACGGATCAGGAATATTGTGATGCAATGACGCTGTCAGGCACCAAGGTGGAAGGCTATAAGCGGCTGGATAAAAATCTGGAAAAAATAGTGGTAGGCCGAATAGAGCGGATAGAGAAGCATCCCGATGCAGATAAGCTGATCGTATGCCAGGTGAATGTAGGCAGTGAGGTGATTCAGATCGTGACAGGCGCACCCAATGTAAAGGAGGGGCACAAGGTGCCGGTGGTACTGGACGGCGGCAGGGTGGCAGGGGGCCATGACGGCAGTCCGCTGCCGGAGGGAGGCATCCCCATCAAGGCCGGCAAGCTGCGGGGCGTGTCTTCCTATGGCATGATGTGCTCTATTGAGGAGCTGGGCGGCAGCCGGGAGATGTATCCGGAGGCTCCGGAGGACGGGATCTATATCTTTGAGGACGATGCAGAGATCGGAAGTGATGCGGTGGAGGCCCTTGGTCTCAGAGATACGGTCTTTGAATATGAGGTGACATCCAACAGAGTGGACTGCTACAGTGTACTGGGGATCGCCAGGGAAGCGGCAGCTACCTTCAGAAAGCCCTTTGCGGCTCCCACAGTAGAGATCCGGGAGAACGGAGAGAGGGTGGAGGACTATGTTTCCGTGGAGGTGCAGGATCCGGAGCTGTGTCCCAGATATACGGCCAGGGTCTGCACCAACATCAGGATCGGGCCTTCTCCGGCATGGATGCAGAGAAGGCTGGCAGCCAGCGGCATCCGTCCCATCAACAACCTGGTGGATATCACCAACTATGTGATGGAGGAGTACGGCCAGCCTATGCATGCCTTTGACCTGGATGCCATAGCCGGACGTAGGATCATTGTACGCCGGGCTAGGGATGGAGAGGAGTTTCAGACTCTGGACGGCCAGATGAGGAAGCTGGATGGGGATGTGCTGATGATCTGTGACGGAGAAAAGGAGATAGGTATCGCCGGTATCATGGGAGGAGAAAACTCCAAAATTACAGATTCCGTTAAAACCGTTCTGCTGGAGGCTGCTGCCTTCAACGGAACCAACATCCGTAAGTCTGCCAGGAGGATCGGTCTCAGAACCGATGCTTCTGGTAAGTTTGAAAAGGGGCTGGATCCCAGGAATGCAGAAGCAGCCATCAATCGTGCCTGTCAGCTGATCCAGGAGCTGGGCTGCGGAGAAGTGGTGGGAGGCATGGTGGATGTATGCGCTCCTCTGAAGGAAAACAGAAGGATCAGATTCGAGCCGGAAAGGATCAACCGTCTGCTGGGGACGGAGATAGAAAAAGAAGAGATGCTGTCTATCTTTGAGAGGCTCGAACTGAAATATGACCAGGAAACCCAGATGCTGGAGATACCTTCCTTCCGTCAGGATCTGGAAGGGTTTGCCGATATTGCCGAGGAGGTGGCCAGATTTTACGGATATGATAAAATCCCAGTTTCCCTGCCCAGGGGAGAGGCCACTGCAGGAAAGCTTCCTTTTAAGCTGAGAATAGAAGAAAAGGCCAGAGACATTGCGGAGTACTGCGGATTTTCCCAGGGAATGTGCTATTCCTTTGAGTGCCCCAGGGTATTTGATAAGCTGCTGCTGCCTGAGGACAGCGGGCTTCGCAGCGCGATTACCATTGCCAATCCTCTGGGAGAGGATTTTTCCGTGATGAGGACTATTTCCTTAAATGGTATACTGACCAGCCTGGCCGCCAACTACAACAGGAGAAACAAGGATGTGCGGCTGTATGAGCTGGGCAATATCTATATTCCCGGGAAGCTTCCGCTGGCAGAATTGCCGGATGAGAGGATGCAGTTTACACTGGGTATGTACGGAGAGGGAGACTTCTATACCATGAAGGGTGTGGTGGAGGAATTTTTTGACTGTATCGGGATGAGGAAGAAGGCCGTTTATGATCCGGAGGCCGGAAAGCCCTTCCTGCATCCCGGACGGCAGGCTCTCATCCTGTACGGAGGCCGGACGGTGGGCTATCTGGGAGAGGTGCATCCTCAGGTGTGCGACAACTACCAGATCGGAACCCGGGTATACGTGGCAGTCTTGGATATGCCCGAGATCCTGCCCTTTGCAACCTTTGACAGAAAGTATGAGGGCATCGCAAAGTATCCTGCCGTCTCCAGGGACATCAGTATGGTAGTGCCCGGAAATATCCCTGTGGGTCGGATCGAGGCTCTGATCGAACAGAGGGGGGGCAGGCTGCTGGAGTCCTGTGAGCTGTTCGATGTTTACGAAGGCAGCCAGATCAAGGAGGGCTTTAAGTCAGTGGCCTATTCCATCACCTTCCGAGCCAAGGACAGAACCCTGGAGGAGAGTGATGTAGCTGCTGCCATGAAGAAGATTTTAAATGGGTTGGAGAGCCTTGGCATAGAACTGCGCCAATAGGGAATAAGCATACAGAGGTAAGGAACAAATAAGGAGCATCAGAAGGAGGAGCAGGGATGGACAGAAAGAATGTATGGGAGACCTACGATGCCGGCCAGCTGGAGGAGCTGGAAAGCCATGCGGCAGGGTACAGGGAGTTCCTGGACAGAGGAAAGACGGAGAGGGAGTGCATCGATTACATCGTCAACACCGTGGAAGAGGCTGGATATCGGGAGCTGCAGACCCTGATCCGGGAAAACCGGGCCTTGAGAAAGGGGGATAAGGTCTATGCGGTATGGAGAAATAAGTCCGTCATTCTTTTCAGGATAGGGGAAAGACCCCTGGAGGAGGGGATGAATATCCTGGGCGCCCATATCGACTCTCCCAGGCTGGATATCAAGCAGAACCCTCTCTATGAGGAGGGAGGCTTTGCCTATCTGGATACCCACTACTACGGTGGGGTAAAAAAATATCAGTGGGTGACCCTGCCCCTAGCTATCCATGGGGTGGTGGTCAGGAAGGACGGAACAACGGTGGAGATCAGCGTGGGTGACAATGAGGAGGATCCGGTCTTCTTCATCTCGGATCTGCTGGTACATCTGGCAGCAGAGCAGCTGGAGAAAAAGGCTTCCAAGGTCATAGAGGGGGAGGCACTGGATGTGATCGTGGGCAGCAAGCCTTTGGTCCTGGGCCGGGAGGGTCAGGAGGCTGAGGAGAAAAAGGAGCCCGGTAAGGAAGCGGTGAAAAAGGGGATCCTGACGATCTTAAAGGAAGCCTATGATATAGAGGAGGAGGATTTTATATCTGCTGAGCTGGAGGTGGTTCCTGCAGGCAGAGCCAGGGAGGCCGGCTTTGACAGGAGTATGATCCTGGCCTATGGGCAGGATGACAGGGTCTGTGCCTTTTCCTCCCTCCAGGCTATGCTGGAGGTAGAGGAGAGCGAAAGGACTGCCTGCTGCATTCTGGTGGATAAGGAGGAGATCGGGAGCGTGGGAGCCACGGGTATGAAATCCCGGTTTTTTGAAAATATGGCAGCAGAGGTGATGAGCCTGACAGGGGACTACAGTGAGCTGAAGCTGAGAAGGTGCCTGGCGGCCTCCTGCATGCTTTCCTCGGATGTAAGCAGTGCCTTTGATCCCTCCTATGCCTCCAGCTTTGACAAGAAAAATGTGGCTTATATGGGGAAGGGCCTGGTGCTGAACAAGTTTACCGGAGCTAGGGGAAAATCCGGCTCCAACGATGCCGATGCGGAGTATCTGGCCCATCTCAGGGCCATCTTTGAAAAAGAAAGGGTACATTTCCAGACAGCAGAGCTGGGAAGGGTGGACCTGGGAGGCGGAGGCACCATCGCCTATATCCTGGCCCGTTATGGGATGGAAGTGATCGACAGCGGAGTGGCGGTCATGAATATGCATGCCCCCTGGGAGGCTGTCAGCAAGGCCGATGTCTATGAGGCAAAGCGGGGCTATGCCGCCTTTTTAAAGCATGCGTAAGGTGTGGAAAGCGGCAAAAGAGGATGAGGGAAGAAGAGCAGAGATGAAAAAATCAGATTTTTATTTTGAACTGCCAAAGGAGCTGATCGCCCAGGATCCGCTGCCGGATCGCTCCGGCTCCCGGCTGCTGGTACTGGACAGGGAAAGCGGGGCGGTAGAGCATCATGCCTTCCGGGAGATTACTGACTATTTATCCCCCGGAGACTGCTTGGTGCTGAATGATACCAAGGTGATCCCGGCCAGGCTTCTGGGGGTAAAAGAGGATACCGGGGCGGCCGCAGAGGTGCTCCTGCTGAAAAGGCAGGAAAAGGATGTCTGGGAGGCATTGGTAAAGCCGGGAAGAAAGCTGAGGCCGGGAGCGGCTGTGAGCTTTGGGGACGGTATTCTGCGGGGAGAGATCCTGGGAATCGGGGAGGAGGGAAACCGGCTGATCCGTTTTTCCTATGAGGGTATCTTCGAGGAGGTGCTGGATCGGCTGGGAGAAATGCCCCTGCCTCCCTACATCACCCATAAGCTGGAGGACAAAACCCGCTACCAGACCGTATATGCCAGGTATGAGGGTTCAGCAGCAGCCCCTACCGCAGGACTGCATTTTACCAGGGAGCTTCTGGATAACATAGAGAAAAAGGGTGTGAGTATCGCCTGTGTAACCCTCCATGTGGGTCTGGGCACCTTCCGCCCGGTGAAGGAGGAGGATATCCTGAAGCATCATATGCACGCGGAGGCTTATCAGATCACAGGGGAGAATGCGGATAAGATCAACCGGACCAGACAGGAAGGGGGAAGGATCATCTGCGTGGGAACCACCAGCTGCAGAACCCTGGAGAGTGCGGCCGATGGAACAGGACTGCTGCGGGAGGGCTGCGGCAGTACGGATATCTTTATTTATCCGGGATATCGTTTCAAGGTGATGGACGGACTGATTACCAATTTCCACCTGCCGGAGTCTACCCTGGTGATGCTGGTTTCTGCCTTTGCCGGAAGGGAGAGGGTGCTGGAGGCATACAGGAAGGCGGTGGAGGAGAGATATCGTTTTTTCAGCTTTGGGGATGCGATGCTTATAGTTTAACACCGAAATTGCACAAATGTAAACTACGGAAATGCCTGAAATCAAACAGCTGAACAAAAAGTTGCCACCCCTTGAATAAAGGGGCGGTGGCTTCGCAGGTAGATGGAGGTGGTATTGTGGTTGGTATTCTGAAAAGCGTGAAACCGCTCGAAAATTTCATACTGGAGGCAGATTTTACGGATGGAACCGTTAAGCAGTACGATGTAAAGCCTCTGTTCGATGAAATCCCGGAGTTTTCTGAAATGGCCGGCAATCCTGAACTGTTCCGAAAGGCGGAAGTGATCTGCTGTGGATATGCAGTCGCCTGGAATGATGTGCTGGATCTGGCAAGTGAGGAAATATGGGATAATGGCATGACCATATAATATAAAAGGCCGGTAGGTAGCAAACCTCATTGAAATTTAGCTTAAGAAAACATCCCAACAGGAATCAATGCTTCTTCAGCAGTGGTCATCCTGTTGGGATGTTTTATTTGGGATCCGATGGGGTACATCGTATGTTGACCCACAGTCCCTTTTTCGTTTTACATACTCTCGTGGAAGGTTCTGTTGATAACGTCAGTCTGCTGCTCGGGAGTCAGTTTAATGAAGTTGACAGCATATCCGCTGACACGGATGGTAAGCTGGGGATATTTCTCGGGATGCTTCTGGGCATCCAGAAGGGTATCTCTGTTGAGTACGTTTACATTCAGATGATGTCCGCCCTTCTCTGCATATCCGTCCAATAAGTTTACTAAATTATCTACCTGTGCTGTGTTTGTCATAATGGGTTCCTCCTTATTCTCAATGGCTGATAATAATAACTGTTATTGCTTTGTTACACATATCATAACATCGGATACTGAAAATGTCTACGGAAAACTCCTTTATAGTATGTTCTTTTTTGCATACAAAAAAAGGGAGCGCAATGAATAATGACAGAAAACAGGAAAAACTGCTTGCAGTTTCCATATTCTGGTGTCTAAAATAGAGGGAAAGAAACCTGCAGTGAAAGGAGCATCGTCACAGGATGAAATTGATCATACAGATTCCCTGCTACAATGAGGCGGAAACGCTGGAGATTGTGCTGGACAGCCTGCCCAGGCAGATAGAAGGCATCGACCAGATTGAATATCTGGTCATCAATGACGGCAGCGAGGACAATACCGTGGAGGTAGCGGTTAACTGGGGAGTTCACTATGTAGTGAATCTGATGAGGAATAAGGGACTGGCCAAGGGTTTTATGGCGGGAATTGATGCCTGCCTGGGGTATGGCGCTGACATTATCGTCAACACCGATGCGGACAACCAGTACTGCAGCCAGGATATCGGCAAGCTGGTGCAGCCTATCCTGGAGGGGAGGGCAGATATCGTCATCGGGGAGAGGCCCATCGGGGAGATCAGGGATTTTTCTCCCTTAAAGAAAAGGCTGCAGAGGCTGGGAAGCTGGGCTGTGCGGAAGGCCTCCGGGACGGATGTGCCGGATGCTCCCAGCGGCTTCAGGGCCTTCAGCAGGGAAGCGGCTCTGCGCCTGAACGTGATCAATGATTATACTTATACGCTGGAAACCATTATCCAGGCGGGGCGCAACAGGATGGCCATTATGTCTGTACCTGTCAGGACCAATCCGGAGCTGAGGGAGTCCCGGCTGTTTAAAAGCATGTTCGGATATATCAAAAAATCCATGGTGACCATCGTAAGGGCCTTTGCCATGTACCGTCCGCTGGCATTTTTTACTGCAGTGGGCACTGTTCCCTTTCTGACGGGATTTATTCTGGGGCTCAGATTTCTGTATTATTATTTCCACGGCTCGGCCTCAGGCCATGTGCAGTCCCTGATTCTGGCCGGTACGCTGCTGATGATGGGATTTATGACCTATATCATAGGGCTGCAGGCAGATATCATAGCCGCCAACAGGAAAATACTGGAGGATATCCGGTATCATGTGAAAAAACAGGGAAACCGGTGTGCAGAAAGGAATGGGGAAAGGGATGGAAAAAAGGATTAACAGGAGGCTGAGACTGCTGGAGCTGCTGCTCCTGGCCGGAATTTTCACCGTTCATGTCTGGGGCTTTTGGGGCTATGACGTACCCATCATTCTGCTGGATGAATTTTTTTACTGGGAGCATGCGGCGGCCCTTACAGGCCATGACTGGACGGGGGTCATTACCTCGGCTCCCTGGTACTCCTTCGGCTACAGCCTGCTGCTGGCCCCGCTTTTTTTTATTTTCACATATATGTCCCAGATGTACCAGGCGGCCATCCTGTTGAACGGAGCCATGGCAGTGGGCATCTACCTTATCGTCAGGGCATTGGTACCCAGAGTCTGTCCCGGCAGCGAGGAGGGGCTGAGGATGGGAGCGGCCGCGGCGGTGAGCCTGTATTCGGCATATATCGGCCAGTCTAAGGTGGCCTGGGCGGAAATGGCCATCTATTTTACCTTCTGGCTGCTGCTGCTGTGCCTGGCCCGGCTGTTGGAAAAAACCAGCGTCCTGCGCTGCATGGCTGTCTCCTTTCTGGCAGGTGGGGTTTATGTGATCCACAACCGGATGATAGGAGTGATTATTGCTCTTTTTATTCTGGCAGCAGTGATGAAGTGTATGGGCAGGCTTTCCTGGAGGGGGCTGCAGGCTCTTCTGCTTCCGGCGGCTCTTTTATATCTGGGGAATGACCTGGGAAGGGCGGTGCTGGAAAGCGGGCTGAGGGAGGCCACAGGACTGGAATATGGACTGAACGATGTGGGTAACCGGCTCTGGAAGCTGAAGGCTTTCTTTTCCCCCGACGGTATGGTCAATGGGATCAGGACGGCAATGGGAGAGCTGGTTTATATTAATATGTCTACTTTTACCTTTGGGATCATCGGACTCTGCCATATGATCAGGGAGCTGCTGCGGAAATGGGAGGACAGATCCTTCTTTCTGCTTTTTGTACTGCTGGTGTTTCTGGGAGAATGGGGCATTAGCACGCTGGCCAACATGCCCTTAAGTGAAGGCATAGGGGATAAGCTGGTGACTTATCTCTATTATGGAAGATACCTAGATGCGGTCATAGGGGTGATCCTGCTGTTCGGTCTGCTGTATGTGCTGACCAGCCCCTCCTGGCTGCTGCTGGTCAGGGCAGTGCTTGGGAATGTGGCAGCTTTTGCTGTTACGGTGAGCACCTATCTGTATTCCAGGCAGTTTAAAAATGAGCTGATGAAAAGCATGTGTATCCCTGGGATCTGGTATGCTGACAGGGTGGAGGGAATGAATGTGGTGCACTTTACCCTCATTATTCAGGCATTGGCCCTGCTGCTGCTCTTTCTGTTTGTATGGAAGAGAAGGTGCAGATGGGGAAGGGTTCTGCTTTGCGGGGCAGTCTCCCTCCTGTTCCTGTCGGTAGGAATTTCCTACAGTACAGTTCGGATCGGTGCCTACCGGCATCCCAAGGAGGCAATCTTCCGTTGGGCGGAGCGCAGCCTGGAGGAGGGGCCGGTATACTGCTTCAGGGACGAGAAGGCCAGGTACTATGCCCAGGCAGAATTATATGACAGAGAGATCAGAATGATAGACCGGGAGGAGATAGCCGGGCTGGAAAAGGGCAGCTATGTCATAACAGAAAAGAGGCTGGAGGGAGATCAGTTCAGGCTCTGTAAGGATAACAAGAGATACTATATTTTTCGTATTATATAGATAGGAATTACTGTGAAAATAGGAATTTGATTATAATATTTTGCTAAATAATGAAAAAAAATAACAATTTCACAACAAAATTTGACAAAATAAAATGGAAATATATGTTATAATATTGTATGAATTATATAATGCAAGGATCACAGCTTATAGGATGGCTATGGTACAAGGTGAAAAAGGTAAGGAGAGTGGAGTATGAAAAAGAAATATTTAGCGGCCCTGCTGACAGCGGGCACCGCGCTGCTTGGCAGTGCCGTGCTGCCGGTGAAAGCGGCTCAGGCAGATGAGAACACAGGCAGCTATTGGAGTACATCCAATGCCCCTGTCATCTATGGAGCAAGCGGTATTACAATTCCCAGGGGAACGGAGTTTGACGTGGAGGATCCTCGTTTTCGTGTGTTTGCCAGGGATTTTGAGGATGGTGACCTGACGCAGGGTCTGACCGTGGAGGGAGAGGTAGATGCATCAGCGGCAGGGAGCTATACTCTTACCTATACAGTAACCGACTCAGATGAAAATCAGTCCCGGCTGGAGGTGCCCGTTACGGTAACAGAAGAGGAAAACGGTGACATTACCGTGCGGCGGATTATGTACACCACGCCCTCCGTGTGGAATATGGATTTGATCGGAGTTCAGAGAAACAACTATGGAGACAGACAGCATCTGGGGATTTTTATGCCGGCAGACAGCAGTATCGAGATGCGCATCCTGGACGGCGCCTCAAACCTGCGGGTGAGCTGCTATAATGATGACCGCTTCAAGGAAACGGAAAAAACAGTACCCAATGACGGAACCTGGGTGGAAATATCCAATGTGGTGGAAGAGACCAGCGGAGAAGGGGAGGAGGCCACAGCTCAGAGAGTGGGCTATGACTGCATTCCTCTGGCTGTGACCCCTGTCATGGGCAGGGGAGTGGAGTTGGATAAGACCTTTACTATTGAGGTGAGGTACGGCAGTGATGTAAAGGCGCTGAATTATTATGTGTACGGCGATGATGAAGCCGCTTTCAGAAGCCGGTGGAACCAGGAGCAGGACAGCTTCGGCATCATTGAGAACGAGGTGATGACTCTGGTGATCCCCTATCCGGATCTGGCAAGGACTACCAATTATTTCCGAGAAACAAAGGGATTTGCCACCCTGGATGCCTACCTGGATTATTATAAAAGGGTGGTAAATAAGATGGATGAGATCCTGGGCCTTTCGTTTGATCCGGAAGATCCTCTGGATCAGAACGTAAGGACCCGGTATGTGGTGAAAGTGAATGTGAACGGCTGGGGAATGGCCTATTATTATCCGGCGCCCTTCGGTCATGTGGGCTATAACTATTATGGGCAGGAAGAGGGCCACAGCATGGCCAATTTCTTTTCTATAGACTGGTGCGGCCTGCATGAGTTTGCCCATGGCTATCAGGGCACTATGGGCGGAGCAGGCGGCAACATGGGTATCGGTGAAGTGGGCAATAATATCCTGTGCTATTATATCCAGAACAACCGGGAGATCTATACTTGTGAGGAAAATTGGCTGGGAGCTATTCCGGCCAATGAGGAGAGGTTCAACAGAAGCAGGCTGGAAACCGGGGAGTGGAGCGGCAGCCCGGATGTCCAGCTGTATATGATCATCAACCTCCTGGATCATTTCGAGAGGGAAACCACCTACCGGAAGATGTTCCAATGGTACCGCAGGCAGCTGAACAGCGGCAGGAGGATCGCCCAGACCGATGTCTATGCTGAGGCTCTGGCAGATATTTATCAGGTCAATGTGATTCCTTATTTGGAAGCCTGGGGACTGGAGGTAGGAGAAGAGGCCAGGGATCAGATCTATGAGAGGAAGCTTCCTGCCATCAATATCCTGGGTGATATGGTCAGTGAATCCACACTGGCAGATATCATGGCAGCCAATCATATTGCAGAAAAGTTTGAAATTGTGTCCGGTGAGGTACTGAAGGAGGTATCAGGGGACTGTACGATCCATATTATGATTGACTCCATGGACTCCATCAAGGGGAAAAAGGCCAGGATCCTGGATGGGAATACTCTTGTCAGGGAGGTTGTAGTCAATGAGGCTGCGGTGGTGATAGAAGATCTGCCGGTAGGAACCTATACCCTGCAGATGCCTGTCAGCGGGATCCATTCCAATGACGGGGAGTACCTGACGGTAAAGGAGGGCGGTAGCCAGCAGACAGTCCTTTATACCCGTCTGGATGACATCACCTTCTATAATGCATTGGCCATCAAACTGCAGGGTATTTTCAACACCTATGGCTGTGAGCTTCAGTTTGATGCAGATTTTACAACGGCATCGGTAAAGCTGGGGGGTGCCAGCATGGGCAGTACAGAGCCATATATAAAGATATATAATACGGCAGGAGAGGAAGTCTGTGCTGAAACCATCGTCCATACCGGGAACCCTTACTATTTTGATCATCAGAAGGCCAGCTACGATGTGGCTCTGGAACCCGGCTACAGAATCCAGGTTCATCATCCCAACAGTGCTAAGGTGAAGGTATTCTCCACCCTGACGGAAGAGATTGCAGAAGCATTCCAGGCTGATGGGGCCACTACGGATTATATTGTCATTGAGGGCGGCCTGCGTAAGGCATCCATGACAGAGGAGCAGGCGGAAGAGGCTCTCTATGACATTCTGAAAGAGGTGCTGGAGAGTACGATCCATGCTTACCAGGATAGCGCCACCCAGGAGGAGATCGACGATCCCTATGCCAACCGTGCAGCTAAGGAGGATGTGCTTGTGGCCTACCGGCATCTGAAGGAGGAGGATCAGGAGGCCTACAGGGAACTGATAGATAAGCTGGAGGATAAGGTGGACAGCACCCAGGGAGACGGCACTGACAGTACCGGGGACGGCACCCAGGGAGACGGCACTGACAGTATTGGGGACGGCAGCCAGGGAGACGGCGCTGACAGTACCGGGGACGGCACCCAGGGAGATGGCTTCGGCGGCATTTCAGGAGAGGATGCTGACCTTATCCAAAAGAAATGGCCCTTCACAGACGTTGCCGTGCAGAAGGGGCAGTGGAAGTATGAAAGTGTAAAATATGTTTATGACCACAGCATCATGAACGGCATCTCAGGCACTACTTTATTCCAGCCGGACAGCCCGCTGACCCGGTCCATGTTTGCCACGGTGCTTTACCGCATGGCCGGACAGCCGGCAGTGGCCTTCACGGATAAGTTCAAGGATGTGGTTCCCGGAAAATGGTACAGCGATGCGGTGATTTGGGCCAACAGCAAGGGGATCGTGGCCGGCTACACGGACGGAAACTATGGGATCGATGATTATATTACCAGGGAGCAGATCGCCAAAATGCTCTGTGAATATGCCCGGGTGAGCAAGTATGACCTGAACGGCATAAAGGAGCTCAGCAGCTTCACAGACGCAGACAAGGTAAGTTCCTGGGCTGACGGCTATATGAAGTGGGCTGTGGGAGTAGGCATGATCACAGGCAAGCCAAACGGGGACGGCAGCTACCGACTGGATCCCAAGGGCCAGGCCACTCGGGCAGAGTGCGCCAAAATGCTGATGATGTTTTCAGAGAAGTATGGCGGGTAGGGGCAGCCATTCTGCCCAGGTGCGTTGGGCTTCCCCATTCAGCATCTTGACTTATATACCATGAAAAGCAGGCTCTTCGGAGCCTGCTTTTCTATTTCTGCACGGTCTGACGGCTCATGCTGCTGATTGGGGATACTGGCTGGACCGATGGCAATTTTCTGGAATAACTTGGACAATGGTTCATATATTGAAGTATAGAAAGAAGGCTGAGGCATGGTCATGATGTTGGAAGGGAGTCGGAGGAGAGATGGCAAAGAGCGAAGAAATCCTGCATATGTTTCCGGATTATATGAGGGGCCGGTGGCAGGAGGCGGCAGAACTGGCAGACAGGCTGCAGGAAATCCGTCTGAGGGCAGGACGGGAAATCGTGCTTCTTCTGGATGGGGAGGAGAAGTTCTTGGATGAAAGAGGACAGGTTATGGGGGAGTCGGAAGGCGCCTGTTGTATGACGGAGAGGGACATGGAGGCTGTTCTGAACCATATCTGTGATTATTCCATCTATGCTTTTTCCGATGAGATCCGTCAGGGCTTTCTGACTCTGCCGGGAGGCCATCGGGCAGGACTGGCAGGGCAGGTGATCCTGGAGGAGGAGGGGAAAATCAGGAATATCAAGTATATCCGTTATATGAATATCAGGATTTCCCATCAGGTCAAGGGGGCGGCAGACAGGGTGCTGCCCCGGCTCTATGAGGATGGCCGGCTGCTGGACACTCTCCTGATCGCACCCCCTGGCTGCGGCAAAACTACATTGCTGAGGGATCTGGTGCGGCAGATCTCGGATGGCTGTTCGGCAGCAGGAGGGCTGAACGTGGCGGTGGTGGATGAAAGATCCGAGATAGCAGGCTGCTATATGGGGATGGCACAAAACGATGTGGGACGGCGTACGGATGTGCTGGACGGCTGTCCCAAGGCCCTTGGGATGATGATGCTGATCCGATCTATGGCGCCTCAGGTGGTGGCAGTGGATGAGCTGGGCAGCGAGGAGGATGCGGCAGCCCTTAACCGGGTGCTGCAGTGCGGCAGCCGGATACTGGCAACGATCCATGGGGATTCCCTTGAGGATATGATGGATAAAAGCTTTATGAGGGATTTGGTCAGGCGGCAGACCTTCGGCAGATATATCGTATTAAAAAAACAGCAGGGAAAATGCAGGGTGGAGGGCATCTATGACAGGAGCTTCCGGCCATGCTGAAGCTGTGCGGCATCCTGCTTTTGCTGTGCGGCAGCACAGGGCTTGGATGGACGCTGAAGGAAGCCCAGAAGACCAGGCTGGAGGAGCTTTACCGGCTGCAGGAAATCCTCCGGATGCTGCAGAATGAAATTACATACAGCAGGACATCCATACCCGAAGCCTGCCGGAGGATCGGAGAAAGAGCGAAAGAGCCTTATCGCTCCGCTCTTCTGGGTATCCATGAGGAGATGGTAAGGAACAGGGGAGAAGCCTTTGACAGGATCTGGAAAAAGCAGATGGAGAATTGCCTTGGCCAGATCAGGATATCCGGAGAGGACAGGAAGCTCCTCCTGGATTTTGGGAGCTGCATCGGTCACATGGATGGGGAGATGCAGGCAGAGCTGATTGCAGGCTATATGCACAGGCTGAGTATTTCGGCAGACAGGATGGAAAAGGAAATAAGCAGCAGATGTAAGGTTATTATGAGCCTGAGCGTGATGGGAGGCTTTATGGCTGCCATCATTCTGATATAAGAAGGAGCAGGGACAAATATGGGCGTTAGTCTGATATTCAAAATAGCGGCAGTGGGTATACTGATCACCATCCTGAGCCAGGTTTTAAAGCACAGCGGGAGGGAGGAGCATGCCTTTTTGATCAGCCTGGCGGGGCTGATTCTGGTGCTTACCTGGATCGTTCCCTATATCTACGATCTGTTTATTATGATTCAAAACCTGTTTGAGCTGTAGATGCCGCCGATCAGAGAGAGGGATAAATTGACAGGTATGGAAAGGAGGTCTCCATCATGGATGTGCTGAAGATAGGGATGCTTGGGATAGCGGGAGCCATACTGGCACTGCAGTTTAAGGCATCCAGGCCTGAATATGGGATGTACATAGGCTTTGGCGTATGCCTGCTGATTTTTTCCATGGCCCTGTCAGGGCTGGGAGCCGTGTTCGGAAGTATGGGTATTCTGGAAAAGTATATCGGTGCTGACAATGCCTATTTCCGTATATTGCTGAAGGTGGTGGGCATAACCTATGTCTGTGAATTTTGCTCTGGCATCTGCAGGGATGCAGGGCATTCTGCCATTGCGGGGCAGATTGAGATATTCGGAAAGCTTTCGGTACTGGCTGCTGGGATGCCCATTCTGCTGGCCATCATAGAAAGCATACAGGGGATGGCAGGATGAGGGGCAGGAGAAAAGGGCTGCTTGGACTGCTTCTTTCTCTCACCCTCCTTCTGTCCGTGTACAAGCCGGTCTGTGCACAGGAGGAGATAGGGATTGGGAGTGTATGGGAGGAGTATGGGCTGGAGGAGATCGGCGAGAGTCTGGACCGCATGCTTCCAGGCCATGGGCCTGACATTCGTCAGATTCTGGACAATATTCTGGCGGGCAGGCTGGGCAGGGCAGTGGAGCTTACATGGGAGGGCACAGGAGAGCAGCTGCTTTCCGAGCTGGCAGGCATGAAGCATCTCTTTACCATCATACTGATACTGGGCATTCTTTCCGCGTTATTTGCTCATTTTTCGGACGTGTTCAGCAACCAGCAGATAGCGGATATCAGCTTTTATTTTCTCTATCTGCTTCTGGCGGCGGTGCTGATGAAAGCCTTTCAGGAGGCGGCGGATATCACCCGGCAGCTTGTGGGGGATATCGTTTATTTTATCAGGCTGTTCATTCCTGCTTATTTTATGGCAGTAGGAGCTGCAGTGGGAGCCGCCACTGCGGCAGCCTATTATCAGCTTCTTCTGCTGCTGGCATATGGTGCAGAGAGCCTGCTTTTCAGCTTTCTGCTGCCTCTGGTTTACACCTATGTGCTGCTGGCCCTGATGAACGGAATATGGGCGGAGGAAAGGCTGTCGCTTCTTCTGGATTTTCTGAAAAAAGGCATCAGCACAGGGCTGAAGGCAGCCATAGGAGTGATTACCTCCTTTGGTATCTTTCAGTCCATGATCACGCCGGTTCTGGATTCCCTGAAAAACTCGGCGGTAAAAAAGGCCATTTCAGCCATACCCGGCATCGGCAATCTGGCCGAAGGGGTGACGGAGATGCTCTTTGGCTCTGCTGTTCTGATCAAGAACAGCATCGGGCTGCTGCTTCTTTTGCTGCTGCTGGCAGTTTGTCTGATCCCTCTTGTCAAGCTGCTCTGCATTGCCTGTATTATCAAGGGAAGTGCGGCCCTGGCAGGGATCGTCAGTGACAAAAGGATCACAGGCTGTACGGACAGGGTGGGGGACGGGAGCCTGCTGCTGCTGAAGACTGCCTTTACGGCAGTGGCTCTGTTTCTTATTATAATCGCCATTACAGCATATACCACGGGCAGGGGAGTGTAGGATGGGATACTCATTTTTGGATTTTATGAAGCAGATGGGAATTTTTATTATCTGCGCCCAGAGCCTGATCCATTTTTGCGCAGGGAAGGCTTATGAAAAATACATAAGGCTTCTGGTAGGCATTATGATCCTGGCACAGCTCACTGCCCCTGTCAGATCATTGCTGTCCGGGGCAGGCACCGAGGAGCTGTGGGCAGAGAGGGAACGGTTCAGGGAGGAACTGGAGGAGGCTGCAGAGGAGAGAGGCTTCAGCTATGGAAAGGAGAATCCTACGGTTCAGGCCTTAGAGTCAGAGATCGGAAGCAGGCTGTGTGAGAAGGCGGGAGAGTATGGGTTTGACGTATCCGGAGTGAGGATAGAGGAGTCTGCAGGAGTGGTCATCACCCTCCGCCCTCAGAGCCGCCGGGGGCAGGAAGGAGCCGGGGGGAGGGAGGGGACAGACAGGACAGCCGGAATAAAAACGGTAGAGGTGGAGATCGGCAGGAGGGCAGAAGGGACGGCAGAGGGGGAAGGGCAGCAGCTGCCGCCCGGCATGAGACAGGAGTTTGGAATTTTGCTCGGAATCGACCAGTCCTATCTGGAAATAGAGCTGGAATAAGGAGGGTGCAAAGGTGGAAAAAGAAAAGAAGGGACTGGCAGAAAGGCTGCTTCAGGGAAAAAAGCCGGGAAAGGATCAGTTTGTGATCTGTATTCTGGTGGGGATCTTGCTGCTCGTGATCGCTATGCCTGTTTCTAAAGAGGGCAGGGCCGGGGAGCAGAGCAGCCGGAGGGAGAAGTCTGCTGCCCCGGAAACGGAGGCTGCCGGGGGAAAGGAGCTGCAGGGAGAATCGGGAGAAATTGAGAACGCGGAGGAATATGAACGCTATATGGAGAATAAATTAGAACAGGCCATAGGAGCGATGGAGGGGGCGGGAAGAGTCAAGGTGATGGTGACAGTAGGAGCATCCAGGGAGCTGGTGGTAGCCAAGGATGTACCGGTCAGGAAAAGTCTGACGTCAGAGGAGGATGCCCAGGGCGGCAAAAGGGAGATAGACGAGTCAGAGGACGGAGAGGAGACTGTCTACAGTAAGACAGGGGACGGAAGCACCCATCCCTATGTGGTGAAGACACTGCAGCCGCTGGTGAAGGGCGTGGTAGTCGTGGCACAGGGAGGGAACAGGCCTGAGGTGAGTAAAAATATTACAGAAGCGATTGTGGCATTATTTGATATAGAGCCACATAAAATAAAAGTAGTAAAAATGAAACCAGAATAGGAAAAAGGGGAGTAAGGGCATGAAAAATATGCTGAAAAAGAATCAGATCATGATCACAGCGCTGGCAATCATGATAGCAGTGGCAGGCTATCTTAATTTTGCAGGAACAAAGGTGACGGAAGAGGAGATTATGACGGTGGATAGTGATACCGTGGTGAATGATGCTTCAGGACTTTCCACGGACGGCAGGATAGCCGCTGAGACGGCAGCCATGCTGGATATTTCAGATGAAGACCTGCTGGAGGCATCTGCCTATGGGGAGATAGAGAGCCTGGACGGCGACACGGGAGAGCTGGCTGCAAATTATCTGGAGGAGGGGATGGCCCAGAATGTGGAGGAGGCTGCCCCTACTGACAGCGAAGTGCCGGGAGAAGCCGTTTTTACCTCCACCTCAGGTATGAATTCCCTGTCCGGGGCAAAACTGTTAAAGGAGCAGACCAGAGCCAAAAATAAAGAAACGCTGATGGAGATCATCAACAATGCAAATGTTACAGAGAGCCAGAAGCAGGAAGCGGTGAACAGCATGATAGCCATTACGGATATTGCAGAGAAGGAAACGGCATCCGAGATCCTGCTGGAGTCAAAGGGCTTTAACGATGTGGTGGTAAGCATCAACGGTACCGGAGTGGATGTGGTAGTGGATGCTGCGGAGCTGTCAGAGGCCCAGAGAGCCCAGATTGAGGATATTATCATCAGAAAGACGGGGACTTCGCCGGAAAATATCATCATCAGCACCACGGCTGCAAGGGCGGCACAGACCCAGATGGAATCTATGGCGGAATAAAGCTGAGGTTACAGGTTTATTTGGAAAGTGGGATATGCTATAATACTAGAGCGTGTTTGAAACAGGGGCTGTTGTGTCAGCTCCGTTTCATGCCTTTATGGAAACAGGCGGACAGCTTTAGCAGAAAAACCGGGAGGAAGAAAACGTGGGCAGCTATGCAGAAGAAATAAACAGAAGAAGGACATTTGCGATTATCTCTCACCCTGATGCAGGGAAGACCACTCTGACGGAGAAGTTCCTGCTCTATGGGGGAGCCATTAATCTGGCAGGCAGCGTCAAAGGAAAGGCCACAGCCAGACATGCAGTTTCTGATTGGATGGAGATAGAAAAGGAGAGGGGAATCTCTGTAACCTCCAGCGTGCTCCAGTTTGAATACGGCGGTTTTTGCATCAACATTCTGGATACACCGGGGCATCAGGACTTTTCAGAGGATACCTACCGTACCCTGATGGCGGCCGACTCTGCCGTCATGGTCATCGATGCCTCCAAAGGAGTGGAGGCCCAGACCAGAAAGCTTTTCAAGGTCTGCGTGATGAGGAAGATTCCTATTTTTACGTTTATTAATAAGATGGACAGGGATGCGGGAGACATGTTTGAGCTTCTGGATGAGATCGAAAGGGAGCTGGGCATCGCTACCTGCCCCATCAACTGGCCCATTGGCTCAGGAAAAAGCTTCAGGGGGGTCTACCACAGGGAGGAAAGGTGCGTCTATACCTACACCGATACCCAGAAGGGGACAAAAGAAGGAGAGACTACGGTCATCCCTGCCGGGGAAGAGGAGAGACTGGAGGAGTTCATCGGCGGAGAACTGAGGGACAGGCTCTTTGAGGAGGTGGAGCTGCTGGATGGAGCCAGTGCGGAATTTGACCTGGAGACGGTACGGGCCGGAGAACTGACACCGGTGTTTTTCGGCTCAGCCCTCACCAATTTCGGTGTGGAAATTTTTCTCCAGCATTTTCTGAAAATGACCACTGCTCCCCTTCCCAGAAAGGCGGATACGGGATGGGTGGATCCGGTGGAGAACAGCTTCTCAGCCTTTGTATTCAAGATTCAGGCGAATATGAACCGATCCCACAGGGACAGGATTGCTTTTATGAGAATCTGTTCAGGAAAATACGAGGCCAGCATGGAGGTGAAGCATGTCCAGGGCGGCAGGACGCTGCGCCTGTCACAGCCTCAGCAGATCATGGCAAGCGAGAGAAAGATTTTGGAGGAAGCCTATGCGGGAGATATCATCGGTGTCTTTGATCCCGGTATCTTTTCCATCGGGGATACCCTCTGCATGCCCCGGGAGCAGTTCCGGTACGAGGGGATACCTACCTTTGCGCCGGAGCATTTTGCAAGAGTGCGCCAGCTGGATACCATGAAAAGAAAGCAGTTTGTCAAGGGCATCACCCAGATCGCTCAGGAGGGGGCTATCCAGATTTTTCAGGAGTTCAACACGGGTATGGAGGAAATTATCGTGGGAGTGGTGGGTGTCCTGCAGTTTGAAGTGCTCAAATACCGGCTGGAGAACGAGTATAACGTGGAGATCCGGCTGGAGTCCCTGCCCTATGAGCATATCCGCTGGGTAGAAAACAAGGAGATGGATATGGCAAAGCTGACAGGCACCTCTGACATGAAGAAGGTGAAGGACATGAAGGGAAATCCCCTGCTTTTGTTTATTAACCAGTGGAGCATCGGTATGACTTTAGACAGGAATGAGGGATTAATATTATCCGAGTTTGGACGTGATGAATGAGTGAGAGCGAATAGAGGAATCAATGGTGCAGTAAAAAAAAGGAGAAGCAGAAGAAAAAAATTTCTGCGGGGAGCCTGCCTGTGTCTGGAGCTGCTTGTTTTCTGCTGTCTCCTGCTCTATGCAGGGAAAAAGAAGGGAGCGCTGGAAAGGGTCGGGCACTCCATAGCGGCAGTGTATGAGGAAGCCCTGGGAATGTCTCAGGAAAACGGCAGGGCAGAGGAGCTTTCGGGGAAGGCAGAGGGCAAGGTGACCATCCGGACCACCAGGGATGTGAATGATGATCTGATCAGGGAGTCGGTAGGCCTGTCGGAGGAGACGCTGCCCGCCCTTATGAAGGCACAGACAGGGGGATATCATTTTGACAGGCTGAATGAAGAAGAACAGACAGTGTACGTAGAGATCCTGCAGATACTGACCTGCAGGGGAGAGGAGGTGAAGGTCTCCTGCCTGGATACGGAGCTGCTGGAAAAGGTATTTCAGTGTGTGCTGAATGACCATCCTGAGATTTTCTATGTGGAGGGCTATACCTTCACCAGCTATACCCTGGGAGAGGAGCTGAAAAAGATCACCTTCACCGGCAGCTATCAGATGAGCCGGGAGGAAGAGGCGGAGTGCGGGGAAAAGATAGAGGCTTATATGGCCGGGTTTCTGTCCGGCCTTCCGGCAGATGCAGATGAGTACGGAAGGGTGAAGTATGCTTATGAATATATCATAGACAATACGGAGTATAATGCCCAGGCCAGGGACAATCAGAACATCTGCTCGGTTTTCCTCTATGGGCAGTCCGTCTGTCAGGGATATGCAAAGGCCCTACAGTATCTGCTGCGGGAGCTGGGGATCTTTTCTACTCTGGTGATAGGCAGCGTGGAGTCAGGAGAGGGCCACGCATGGAATCTGGTGAGGGTGGATGGGGAATATTATTTTGTGGATGCCACCTGGGGAGATGCCTCCTACCAGCTGATAGAGTCGGAAGAGGCAGAGGAAGGCCGGGAGCAGGAGCACCTTCCCAGCATTAATTATGACTACCTGTGCGTCACCAGTGAGCAGATGAGCCGGACCCATACGGCAGCCCATGTAGTGGAGCTGCCTGTCTGCACTGCAATGGAGGCCAATTATTATGTGAGGGAGGGAGCCTACTTCACCTCGGTGGATGAGGGAAGACTGAAGGCTCTCTTTGAGGCCAAGTACGCAGAGGGAAGCACCTGTGTCACCTTAAAATGCAGCAATGAGCAGGTCTACAGGCAGATGGAGGAGATCCTGATCGGGGAACAGGAAATCTTCGGGTATCTGGACAGCCCTGACGGAGTCATCGCCTATGCGGACAATGAAAAGCAGCTCAGCCTCAGTTTCTGGCTGTAAAAGAAAAGACTATGCAAAGGGCGCAAATTTTGGTATGATGATACGCATAGGAATAACTTTTTTTCGCACCGAATGGAGGTCATAAAATGGAAAAGGAAATAAATAGAAGTACTTATGTACTGCAGGGGGATGACAGGATCGGCTCCGTAAAGATTGCAGACGATGTGGTGGCAGCCATTGCCGGCATTGCAGCTACGGAGGTGGATGGAGTGGCAGCTATGGCAGGCAATATCACCAATGAGCTGCTGAACAAGGTGGGTGTGACCAGTCTGAAAAAGGGTGTAAAGGTAGAGGTGTCCGGCCGGGAGGTAAGGGTGGACATGGCCCTGATCATGGATTATGGCTACAATATTCCCGCAACCAGCCAGAAGGTGCAGGAGAGGGTGCAGAATGCCATTGAAAATATGACCGGCCTGGAAGTGATGGATGTAAATATACGGATTACCGGCGTAAATATGCAGAAGAACAGGTAGGATGGCATGCCATGGGAAGAAGAGAACTGAGGGAACAGATTTTCAAGCTGCTGTTCCGTGTGGAATTTCATGCAATCGAGGATATGCCGGAGCAACAGAGACTGTTATTTGAAGAGGAAGATATGGTCACTGAGAAGGAGCAGGAGTATATCACCGGTAAATATGAGGATATCGCAGCAAAGCTGGAAACCATCGATGCCATGATCAATCAGAATACCAGAGGCTGGGAGACAGGCCGTATGGGCAAGGTGGATCTGACGCTGATACGTCTTGCTGTCTATGAAATAAAGTATGACAGCGAGATCCCCACCGGAGTAGCGATTAACGAGGCAGTTGAGCTGGCAAAGAAATACGGACAGGACAGTTCCTCCGGATTTGTCAACGGAGTACTTGCCAGATTTGCATAGGCAGAAATGATGACACAGAACGTATACACCGTAGCACAAGTAAATTCGTATATCAAAAATATGTTTACCCAGGATTTTATGCTGCAGTCTATCTTTGTCAAAGGAGAGGTCAGCAACTGCAAATACCATTCCTCGGGGCATATTTATTTTACGTTAAAGGATGAGAGAGGAACGATTTCCTGTGTGATGTTTGCAGGGAACCGTTCCGGTCTTGCTTTTCGGATGCAGGAAGGGCAGCAGGTAGTGGCAGGAGGCACTGTAGATGTCTATGAGCGGGACGGCAGATATCAGCTCTATGCCAGACAGATCGTTCTGGACGGCGCCGGCCTGCTCTATGAGAGATATGAGCGGATGAAGGCAGAGCTGGAGGAGAGGGGGATGTTCGACCCCTGCTACAAGCAGCCCATTCCCGGATATATCACAACCCTGGGGGTGGTGACGGCTGCCACCGGAGCGGCGGTCAGGGACATCATCAATGTGGCATCCAGGCGGAATCCCTATGTTCAGATCATCCTCTACCCGGCGGTTGTCCAGGGAGAGCAGGCAGCTGCCTCCATCTGCAGGGGCATCAAGACCCTGGAACAGTATGGCGTGGATGTGATGATCGTGGGCAGGGGAGGCGGCTCCATCGAGGATCTGTGGTGCTTTAATGAGGAGTCTGTGGCCCAGGCAATCTTTGACTGCCGGGTACCGGTCATCTCTGCAGTAGGTCATGAGACGGATGTCACCATCGCTGATTTTGTAGCCGATCTAAGGGCACCTACCCCTTCCGCAGCAGCAGAGCTGGCAGTCTATGAATATGCCAGACTGGAGGCAGCTCTGCAGGACTATGGCGCAGCCCTTGAGAGGCTGCTGGGAAACAGACTGACTCTGTACAGAAGTAGGCTGGAGCACCTGGCTACCAAGCTGAAGTACCTGAGCCCGGCCAATCAGATCAGGGAAAAGAGAACCTATGCACTCAAGCTGGAGGAACGGCTGGAAAGTGCCATGGAGGCTGTTCTTATGAAAAAAAGGCATGAGCTGGCTGTCCATATTGAGAGGCTTAGGGGGCTGTCTCCCCTGGACAAGCTGAATCAGGGCTTTGCCTATGTGTCCGATGAGGATGGAAAAACGGTTGCGGACATAGGCCGGGTGGAAATAGGGAGCATGCTGCAGGTGCATGTGAGGAATGGATTGATCAGGGCGAGAGCCCTGGAGAAGGAGACTGTAGAATGGGAGCAAAGGAGCAGGAGCTGACATTGGAGGAGGCTTTTGGCAGGCTGGAGGAAACGGTAGGGAGGCTGGAGGAGGAGGGCATCACCCTGGAGGAGTCCTTTCAGGCCTATAAGCAGGGGATGGAAATCCTCAAATACTGCAATGACAAAATAGACAAAGTAGAAAAAAGAGTGATGAGGATCAATGAGGATGGAGAAACCGATGATTTTTGCTGAAGAGATGGATCGGAGGATAAAGGAAACAGAGGATATCATCAGAAAGTATCTTCCCAGACCGGAGGGTTATCAGAAGACTGTGCTGGAGGCCATGCATTACAGTATGTCAGCCGGCGGCAAGCGTCTCCGTCCCATGCTGATGCTGGAAACCTACCGGATGTTCGGCGGACAGGACAGGATCATTGAGCCTTTCATGGCGGCCATGGAGATGATACATACCTATTCTCTGGTTCATGATGACCTGCCCTGTATGGATGATGATGAGTACCGGCGGGGCAAAAAGACCACCCAGGTGGTGTATGGAGAGGGTATGGCGGTGCTGGCGGCAGACGGCCTGCTCAATCTGGCCTATGAGACAGCAGCAGGTGCGGTTGCGGAGGCCGGGAATGAGAGGGAGAGGCTTCTGGCAGCACAGGCCCTTCTTGTATTTGCAAAAAAGGCCGGAGTCCATGGGATGATCGGAGGGCAGGTTTCGGATGTGGAAGCGGAGGAGAGAGGCGATGAGGTGACAGAGGATCAGCTCCTGTTCATCCATTCCCACAAAACCTCTGCTTTGATCCAGGCTGCCATGATGACGGGAGCCATACTGGCCGGTGCCTCAGAGGAGGAAATACAGCGGATAGAGGACTGCGGCTGCAGGATAGGGCTTGCCTTCCAGATCCGGGATGATATCCTGGACGTGACGGGCAGTCTGGAGGTACTGGGCAAGCAGTCGGGCAGTGATGAAAAAAATAACAAGAAGACCTACGTTACCTTAAAAGGGCTGGAAGAGGCAAAGAGGGATGTGGAGAGTATTTCCGAGGAAGCGGTTCGGCTCCTGTCCTCCTTCGGCCCTCACAAAAGTCCGTTTCTGGAGTGCCTGGTAAAGCAGTTGATAACCAGAGAAAGATAAGGGAAGAGGATAGATATGCTGCTGGACAACATTCAGAAGATGAATGATATCAAAAAAATAAGGGAAGAGGACTATGAGGGTCTGGCCCAGGAGATCAGGGATTTTCTGATTGAAAAGATCAGTGTCACCGGCGGGCATCTGGGCTCCAATCTGGGGGCTGTGGAGCTGACGATGGCACTGCATCTGTCCCTGGAGCTGCCGGAGGATAAGATTATCTGGGATGTGGGGCATCAGTCCTACACCCATAAGCTGCTGACCGGCAGGCGGGAGGGGTTTGAGACCCTGCGCAAATACGGCGGGATGAGCGGCTTCCCCAAAAGAAAGGAAAGTCTCTGTGATGCCTTTGAAACAGGCCATGCCTCCACCTCTGTTTCTGCCGGACTGGGGCTGGTAAAAGCGCGGGATATCAGGGGGGAGAAGCACACGGTGGTGTCTGTCATCGGAGACGGCTCCCTGACCGGAGGAATGGCCTATGAGGCCCTGAATAATGCGGCTAGGCTGGATACCAACTTTATCGTGGTGCTCAACGACAACAACATGTCCATCTCTGAGAATGTAGGCGGAGTATCCCGGTATTTGGGCAATGTCCGTACGGCAGAGGGGTATCTGGATCTGAGGAATGGGGTATACAATACCCTCAAGGATATCCCCAGGTATGGTGACCAGATGGTAAAATTCATCCGAAGGGCCAAGAACAGCTTTAAGCAGCTGGTGATCCCGGGCATGTTTTTTGAGGATATGGGCCTGACCTATCTGGGACCTGTGGATGGACACGATATGGATCAGCTGCTCCGGGTATTTGCTGAGGCCAAGAGAGTGAAAAAGGCAGTGCTGGTTCATGTGATGACCCAGAAGGGGAGGGGCTATCCGCCTGCAGAGAAGCATCCGGCCAGATTCCACGGTGCGGAACCCTTTGAGATCCGGACGGGCCTGCCCACCAATCCCAGGACAAAGGCCAATTACACCGATATCTTCTCTACTGTGATGCGGAAGATGGGAGAAAGGGATGAGAGGGTGGTGGCCATCACTGCAGCCATGCCCGACGGGACAGGACTGAAACGGTTCCATAATATGTTCCCTGACCGTTTTTTTGATGTAGGGATTGCTGAGGAGCATGCAGTTACCTTTGCCGCCGGGCTGGCCATCGGGGGGCTGAAGCCTGTGGTGGCCATATATTCCTCCTTTCTGCAGAGAGCCTATGACCAGATCCTCCACGATGTCTGCCTGCAGAATCTGCCGGTGGTATTTGCCATTGACAGGGCAGGACTGGTGGGCAGCGATGGGGAGACCCATCAGGGGATCTTTGACATTTCCTATCTTTCCTCTATTCCCAATATGCATATTATGGCACCCAAAAATAAATGGGAGCTTTCGGATATGATCAAATATGCATTGGGGCTGGGGGTGCCGGTGGCTGTCCGCTATCCCAGGGGAGAGGCCTACGACGGCCTGAAGGAATACCGGATGCCCATAGAATACGGTAAGAGCGAATATATCTATGAGGAGGAGGGAATCTGTCTGGTAGCGGTAGGCAGTATGGTCAGGGTGGCAGAGCAGGTGAGGGAAAATTTAAAGTCCCGCGGCTATTCCTGCTCCCTGATCAATGCCAGATTCGTCAAGCCCATCGATGAGGAGACCATCGGCCAGGCGGCTTCCGGGCACCGGCTGATAGTGACCATGGAGGAAAATGTGGCCAGCGGAGGGTTCGGCGAAAAGGTGAGAGAGCTGCTGGGCAGAAGGGCCAGGAAAAAGAGCCTGCTGACCATAGCCATTCCTGATGAATATGTGGAACACGGCAATGTGGAGCTTTTAAAAAAGGAAATCGGTATGGATGCCGATTCTGTCACCGGAAAGGTCATGGCGGCATACCGGGCGGCAAGGTACAGATAAAGGAGCAGAGGAGAAGTGAAGGAGCGTTTGGATGTACTGCTGGTAAAGCAGGGCCATGCCGGTTCGAGAGAAAAGGCCAAGGCCATTATCATGTCCGGAAACGTATTTATCAACGGACAGAGGGAGGACAAGGCAGGCACTGCTTTTGATCCGGCAAAGGTTCATATAGAGGTGAAGGGCAGCAGCCTGAAATATGTCAGCAGAGGCGGCCTGAAGCTGGAGAAAGCCATGGAGTCCTTTTCCCTCAGTCTTCAGCATAGGGTGTGCATGGATATCGGAGCATCTACCGGGGGCTTCACAGACTGCATGCTCCAAAATGGGGCTGAGAGGGTGTATGCCATCGATGTGGGCCACGGGCAGCTGGACTGGAGGCTGAGAAAGGACAGCAGGGTAGTCTGCATGGAAAAGACCAACTTCCGCTATATGAAGCCGGAGGATATCCCGGATGCGCCGGACTTTGCTTCGGTGGATGTCTCCTTTATCTCCCTGACAAAGATACTCCTGCCGGCCAGGGATATCCTGGCAAAAGGGGGAGAGATGGTCTGCCTGATCAAACCCCAGTTTGAAGCCGGAAGGGACAAGGTGGGAAAAAAGGGAGTGGTCAGGGAGCCTGAGATCCACCGGGAGGTGATCCGCAGGGTAACAGACTTTGCCGGTCTTGTGGGCTTTGAATGGCTGGGACTGGACTATTCTCCCATCAGGGGGCCGGAGGGCAATATTGAATATCTGCTGTATATCCGAAAGAGGGAGGAAGAGTCGGAGGCCCTGACCCAGGCTGAGGCTGGGGAGAGGCTTCGGGAAGTAACAGAAGAAGGAAGCGGTCTGTCCGGGCAGGAGGAGATAGACAGGCTGCTGCGGGAGATTGTAGAGAGGGCACATGAGGTGCTGCAGAAAGTATAAACAATGGAACATTTTTATATCATTGCAAATAGCCATAAGGATTATGGACTGAAAAGGACGGAGGAGATCCGGAGATATCTGGAGGCTCATCATAAAAAATGCAGTGTTCAGGCAGCCGGCAGGGAGCTGGGGCCGGGATATACCGATGCCAGCAGGATACCGGAGGATGTGGACTGTATCCTGGTACTGGGAGGGGACGGAACCCTGCTCCAGGCCGCCCGGGATACCATAGACAGGGATATCCCTCTGCTTGGCATCAACCTGGGAACTCTGGGATATCTGGCAGAGGTGGAGGTAAACGGCCTTGAGGAGGCCCTGGATCAGCTGCTGGAGGGCAGGTATGAGGTAGAGCAGAGGATGATGCTGACAGGCAGGGTGGTACGGGGAGCAGGGGCAGAGGGAGGGGAGCAGTCCCATGCCCTGAATGATGTGGTCATCACCCGAAGCGGTTCCCTGCAGATCATCCGGTTTGAGATATGGGTGAACGGGCAGTTTCTGAAGGAATATCATGCGGATGGGGTGGTTCTTTCTACTCCTACCGGCTCTACCGGCTATAATCTTTCTGCCGGAGGCCCCATTGTGGAGCCTAAGGCAGAGCTGCTCCTGGTGACACCGGTCTGTCCCCACACCATCAATACCAGGAGCGTCATCTTGGCACCGGAGGATGTGGTTGAGATAAAGATAGGGGCTGGAAGAGAGGGAAGCATCCAGCAGGTGGAGGTGGATTTCGATGGCAGCCACAAGCTGTCCCTGTGCACTGGGGACAAGGTGGAGATACGCAGGGCGGCCATGACCACGGGTATCGTAAAAATCAGCAAGGTCAGCTTCCTGGAAATATTGCATAAAAAAATGAGCGATTAAGAGGAGCGGCTAATATGAAAAAAAACAGGCACTGCAAGATAATAGAGCTGATTGAAAACCATGATATTGAGACCCAGGATGAGCTGGCGGGGAGGCTGAGAGAGGCCGGCTTCCAGGTGACTCAGGCCACTGTTTCCAGGGACATCCGGGAGCTCGCCCTCTCCAAGATATCTACGGGAGATGGAAGGCAGAAATACGTTTTTTTCAGGCAGGATGACAACCGGCTGGGGGAGAAATATATCCGTGTGCTGAGGGATGGCTTTCTGTCCATGGATATGGCACAGAATATCCTGGTGGTCAGGACTGTACCCGGAATGGCAATGGCGGTGGCGGCGGCCATTGATGCAATGAAATTAAGGGAGATTGTGGGTTCCATCGCCGGAGATGACACGATCATGATGGCTGTAAGGACTGTGGAGGATACGCATATCGTCATGGATAAGATCCACAGGATGATGGAGTCTTGAGAAACTGTGTGTTTAGATTTTTGCCCGGAACACATAAGGAGTAGAGGAATGTTAGAAAGTTTACATGTGAAGAATCTGGCACTGATTGATGAAGAAGAGGTG